>NZ_JAMPKE010000042.1:0-41441 GCF_039961955.1 Trichocoleus sp. DQ-A1 | reverse complement strand
TCCTGTCAACTTTGCCGTCAATTTGATAGCCGGCTTAATTGCCTACTGCCACCAGCCCAAGAAGCCCTCCCTGATCAACGATGCTGCCTTGCCTGCTTAACCCGAACTCACGTTTTTTTACCGAGTTGGTGGAGTTTGCCCAGTCACTCAAGGTTGAGGATAAACGTGCGCTCGCTCTCGAATCTGGAAGAAGAACTTGCGATCGCTGAGCTGCTAACGAAACCGGACATTAACTTAACCGAGAAAGGGAAGCTGGAAGTTAAGAAGGTGGCTCTTGAACTGTTGTCAACCCTCAAGCCAGGAAAACTGGTGCTGGATTGGCGTAGACGGCAGCAATCGAAGGCAGCAGTGAAAGTCGCGATCGAGGAGATTTTAGATTAACTACCCGAAAGCTATCTAACTGAGGTGTACCAGCGCCAGTGCGAAGAAGTCTATCAGCACGTCTCCGAGTCTTACTCAGGGGCAGGCCACAGTATTTACACTACTAGCGCTTCAGAAGAGCGATCGCACTTGTTAAATTAAGGCTACTACCTGTGCCTCTAGCACAATCACTTATCTTTGTATTTACTGCAAACAATTGACCCCATGACACTGATTGCTGTTGAAAGTAGGGGCAATATTACTTGCAGCCGCTTTAAGTGTCTTCTGCGCCATCTCGCATCTATGGCTGTTAAAATAACGTAAATTAAGATGTTGCAACAACATGCTGCTTTGTTATTTATGCAGCGAAGTTGTTTGTTAGCACAGAGTTGTACAACGTGTGCAGAGAATTTAGGATTATGTGATTTCTTGACAACTAGAAGGAAAGATCCAAAATACGCGCAAGTAACTAGCCATATTCCAAAGGGGTTAGCAAAGCGCTTGAAAATTTACTGCACTGAAGAAGAGATCGCTATTACAGAAGCAGTAGAAATTGCTATTAAAGAATTTTTAGAGAAAAGACAACCATCCCCTTCCGCTCCCAGCGCTGATGAGGGATGATGGAGAGCAGTCGCACTAAGATTTCTGACCCAAGAAAAATTAGGCGGCTTCGCTCATTGGAAAATTTTGCAGTGCATCATGTACTACCGTTGTACTAAATCTATGCTTCAATAGATTTCCAGTGGGTAGATTTTCAAGAAAAAATAAACCCAAAAAATAAGCAAAAAAAAGGAAGCAAGTTATCC
This sequence comes from Trichocoleus sp. DQ-A1, assembly GCF_039961955.1. Classification (NCBI taxonomy): domain Bacteria; kingdom Bacillati; phylum Cyanobacteriota; class Cyanophyceae; order Leptolyngbyales; family Trichocoleusaceae; genus Trichocoleus; species Trichocoleus sp. DQ-A1. The sequence goes on along the minus strand of NZ_JAMPKE010000042.1, from coordinate 40,275 downwards.
AGAAAGAACCTAGTCCATAAGATGACTAAAAGTACTACCGAGAATAACTCACAACCAAGATTAATAAATTTGAATACATTCATCCTACCCTGACTCCCGGTAATTGTCGATGAATGTAAATAGCATCGGTTCCGATCCATCCATTGAACCTGACGAGGAGTAGCCTTGGGAAAAGAGTGACCTCCGGTGCTGCCGGAAATCTTCATATGGATTAAAAATTGTGGGTAACTGCCTCCTTCGCAACAAAAAAAGGAAGGTATATCCTGTGGAAAAATCAGTAGCCGTTCAGTCTGTTGACGAAAGCAATCAAGCGATCGCGATTGACCAGCAGCAAGCTTCAGCCACCTCATCTCCTCAAGCCCCTAAATTAAAGAGTTTCAATATCGGAAATTTCCTGGATCGCCTCAAGCCAGGGAAGGGAAAGAATAACTATCTCTGTCCGGTATGCGAGAAAAAGTTAAGCATCAACCCAGACACGGGGGCTTATAGCTGTTGGGTCACTAGGTGTGACTCGAAAGCTATTCGAGAAGCGATCGCGTCTTTGGATCACAAGAAAGGCGATCGCTTTCCACGTATTATCCCCGCTCCAGAAAAGAAGAAAAAGAAGATTATCCCAGCTCCTATCCCACAGGGTGAGCTGAACCTTATTAGACTCTCCGCACCGGCAACGGATTCACCTCAACCATCTACACGGTTGGATAATAAGCACGGTGAGGTATCCGAAATTATTTATAAGTATTCAGAAGATCAGTGGGCGGTTCGCACTCAGTGGAAGGATGTTAACAAACCCAAAGGTTATTCCAAGATTTTTCGCGTATGGCACCGAAACGAGGAAGGAGAAGCGATTTGTAAAAAAGGCAATCGCCCTTGGATGCCGTACCGCCTGGATGAAGCTTTGGACGCGGCTAAAGTTACGCCTAATGTTTCCGCCCTGTTATTCCAAGAAGGAGAATCCTGCGTAGAAGCATTAAGAGCCATCGGGCTAGCTTCAATCACCCTTCAGGGCAGCGCTTGGAACAATGCTGGCTTGGAAAGCATGGTGCAAGCGGTTAAACCTCATATAGGCTGCTTGGTTTTTCTGAAAGATAACGATGAAACAGGTGCTAAAAAAGCTCTGGAACTTTCAGACGTTTGCGCCAAAGCTGGACTACCGTTTCTAATTATCGATCCACTTAGCATCCATCCAGAGCTACCCTCAAAGGGAGATGCTGTTGACATTTTAGGAGCAATGGAACCAGAGGAATTTATTCGGCGGCTAGAACAAGAAATCCACCTAGCCGTAGAGAAGCGGCATCCTCAGCCGGTAGAACCGCAGGTAGATGAATGGGCTTCATCAGATTCTTCCTTAAGCCCTACATCAGACGATCCTTTATTGGATTCAATGAGCGATAGCTCATTAAATCTGACCCCGAATGAGGAAGTTACCCAGCAAGTTCTGAATTTTTTCTATCAAGACAAACCTTGGATTTGTCTAAATGGAACATTGCACGAGTGGAACGAAACTCATTATGAGCCGCGCCATGACGTGTCTGAATTACGCCGAATTTCTGACTTCTGCAATGCTTATGTAATTAAAACCAAAAATGGAGATAAGTACCCCTACGCCAATGCAGCCAAAGTTAAAGCTGTTCTGGAGTGGGTCAAGATTCGCTTAGGAGTCGATCCGTCTCTGGTTAACCCCCCTGGATTGAACTGCACCAATGGGGTTTTGGAGATTCGCTGGGAAGGGGCAACTCCCAAATGGGAATTGATTCCTCACGAGCCGGCGAAATATTACACTTACCCACCATTAGCGACTTACGATCCAAACGCCGATCCTCAACACTGCGATCGCTTACTCGCCGTTTTAGATGAACCGCAGCGGGAGATTTTCTTGAGAACAATTGCTGCGTCTCTCGACTTACAAACAGTCCGCAAGTATAAGGGGCGGTTGGTTAGGGGCTTGTTACTCAAAGGGCATGGATCGAACGGAAAAGATGCTGCCAAAGAAGTTACGGCGGCAATGTATGGATATCAAGGTATCTCCAGTGCTACCGTCTCGGACTTCGCAGCATACGATTCAGGACGCAAATTTCCGATAGCCCAAACCGAAAAAGCTCTGATCAATTGGAGTTCCGAAAATGCCAATTTCGCTAAACTCGACAAGGTTCAGAGCTTGAAGGCTTTCATCACTGGCGACACCCTTTCTGCTGAAAGGAAGGGAAGAGATGAGCGGGAATTTGCCCCAAGGGCGGTCGCGTTATTCAACTGCAACGATACCCCCAACCTACAAGGAAGTTTGGAGGCAATCACTGGGCGCTATGGGGTGCTGACATTCAATAAAACTTTCAAAATCAATGCCGACCCTAGCAAAGGAGAGCTGGAAGCAGATCCACGATTTAAGTACGATCGAGAATTTTTGCAGAAAGAGGTTCTCCCTGCCTTCTTGAATAAAGTCCTATCTGCATTGATTGATCTGATGCGTGACGGCATCGACTACAGCTGCACGCGGAAGGCGCTCGAAGACATCCAAGCAGAAAACTCTCACCTGTTCCAGTTCTGCCAGGACACGGGATTGGACTACGACCCAGAGGGAACCTTGAAAGCCGGTGAAATTTGGGAACGGCTCAAACATTGGTATGAAGAAAACGGGACGCTAACTTACAGCGACTCTAAAAAGCCTATTTGGACTGACCAGGCGAAGAAGGGCGATAGAAATGTAAAAGGAATGAATCAAGTCCTGGCACGTTTTCACGAACTCTTCCCGAAAGCAAAGAGAGTCACGGTGGGGAAAGGCAATATCGGTCTCAAAGGGATTAGCTTTTCTAAAATCTCGTCCGAAGGTGAGGCAGTTAAGGCAGATGGTGAGGCAATGGTGAGGCAGATGGTGAGGCTAGAACCCTTGCCAGATAACGATGGTGAGGCAGTCGAGGCAGTTTCTTTACCTCTAGAAAAAATTGATGAAATGCAAAATGGAATTTCTTTGCAACGCAATGAAATTTTCGATCCAGGTGGTGATCAACCTCAAAAATTGCCTCGACTGCCTCACCCACCTGACCCAGTAAGCGATACAGCCTCACCCACTGCCTCACCTACTGCCTCATCCACTACCTCAACTGCCTCACCCGCTGTTGAAAAACAAAATTTCGAGCGTTTTTCCACGGTAGCGCTGGCTAAACCTTTCTTCGTCGCTTATGAATGGCACGGTTATATTGAAGACTTTCGTAACAACGGAAAAGAGGCGCTAGTAAGGTGGGAGGAACGTGCGGGTAAACCGGGCAGTCAAACTGACTGGTATGAGCTTTCAGAACTAAGGCTGATTGAATGGGATGGGGGTACTGAGATGGACTAAGGAGCGTTATCTTCTCTGAAATTTAATTGCTTGTACCAATTGGTACTGACAAATAGTTCTCGCACTCTCAGAAATTGGATTGCGATCGCTCCTCATTCTTCCTTTTGGTGATAATGGCTCTTTCCGTAACCAGAAGCGATCGCGTTCGCTGCTGGATCGAAAGAAAAACCTGTTACAGAGCCAAACTCTCAATTAAGAATTGGCTCTGGGTTCTCGATTAGGGCTTTTTGACAGATAGCGGCGGCGGTGGCGGCAAACTACCTGTTGGTAAAGACTGCAATGCGATGAGGGCTGGAGCTACTTTTTGCTGAGGAGTACGACGATCGTAAACCTGGCGCTGCATCTTTTGAGAATGAGCCATTAACTCAGCTAAAGCTGCCAGTACCTGATCCGATGTCCCAGAAAGTTTCAGATAAGTGACAACCGAATCCCTGACCATGTGGGGAGTAAAAGCCTGACCCGTCAACCGATAAACTCGTTTACGGACATAGTTGTACAAAGCACCTTCAGAGATGGGTTTCCCATTGGGCTGGGAGAAAACATAGTTATGTGTTGGTTTGAAGACCTTCCGCCATTGAGACAACCACGCCTCAAGCAATGGATAAACTTCAGATGGCAGCTCGACAATTCGTTTGTGACCATTCTTGCAGTAAGTGTCACCCGTCTTAAAGTCAGCAGCCGTATGTTCAATGAACCATTTCCCATCTCGATCCATTAAAGTTCTTCCCACCTCCAACTCCCGGATCGTGCGTCCGCGATCGGGGAAAACACTCAGCAGCAGAAAAATTAAAGCCATTTGATGATTTCGAGCCAGAACCATCTGGGAACGTTTCTTCCCATAGTTATCGCGAGGCGCACATTCAGCTAACAACTGCTCCACACAAGCCTTGAAAGTGGGCCAGTCAATCCACTTTTTCGACTCATCAGATTTACGGGGTGTCGTCTTAACCCGCGCCATAATGTCGCACTCCAAGCGGCGGAGTTCCTCAATAATTGGAATATCTCTGTATCCAACCCGTTTATTAGAGACCAGATGGCGAGACTGGCATTTAGACTCCTTGTGATAGAGAAACTTAGCGACCGCAACAATACTTTCCACAACTTTTAACTCAGTATTTGGTGATGCCTCCCTCGTCTCGCGTAACCATCGCAGGTGTTCGTCAATTAAGTCCATCATTTCATCGATAGCATTTTCATCTCGATGACCGTCAGACATCAAGCCGCTAGAAGCAACGAGCAGTTTAAGGCTTAGCGCTTCCAGGGGTACGTTCTTGTAGTGATGAAGCCAACCCAACAATCTTTTCGCTGAATTCACATGACCCAGAGCGCTACGCTTGCGTAAGGGACCATATTGGCGTTTGCGATTGCCAACCGGATCGATTTGAAACCTTAAAAGCTTGTCGAAAGAAGCTTGTAATTCTGGAAAAATATCCGAGAGCTTTAAGCCATAAGAAAAATTTGGAGAACTAGGGGTTAGCTTTTTATCAGTGACTCGAACATTGTCGCTGACTCGACCTTTTTGAAGTCGAATGGAGGAACAACAGTCACCACCATTCTTTTTAATAGCAAGTTTCCACCAAGCCTGTTGATAACACCAGTCCACCATTTTTTCGAGATGCAATCGATAAGTACGAGCGCTAGGGACATTGCCCAAACTGGCAAAAACTTCTGATTGGTACTTAAGAGCTTGATTCAATTCAGAAATGGGAATTTGTTTCATAAATTCCAGGCCAGCATTGACATCAGCTTGGGTAAGCTTTTTGCGGTGCGGTAGGATAAATCCCAATTTGGGTATGGTGTAACGAATGACAGCAGTTTGAACCGGCGCTGCCACATATGGGCGATCCGGATAGGTCGATTTAAGGTCATTGGTATAAAGATGATAAACATCTGCCCAAGTTTCTGGTCGGTTAGTTGAAAAAATCATTTTGCTCCTTGAAGGGGATTTATTTATGACACCATACCATGCATTTCATGGCACCGAATTTACCCAAAATACCTCTATCTTTTTAGCAGCAAAAAAGCCTAAAAAGCGCCTCAAGTATTCGGTTGAAGCTATTGAATGCTTGTCCAGCGGGATAAATATTTGTTGATAATATTTATCACGGTATTTTTGGCTAAATTACTAACAGTTTGATAGAATTTTGTTTAGCCAAAAAAGAAAAAAGGGCGGCTCTATACAGAGTCGCCCTTTTTGGGATTAGATATTTAATTAGTGCTATTATAGAGTCTAACCTTTGACCCAGAAAACTGTCAAGGCTTCGGTGGGTGGGGAGGATAGTTTATGTATTAGAGTGAAGCATTAGCTATGAAGTTGACTTTAAGACTACATAATTCCCACTAAACTAGCTTTGTAGAGAGCATTGTGCCAGTTTCATAAATATGTAGCCCGGTCAGTTTACTCTGGCATCGCTTGGATTTTTACCAAAACTTTTATCAATTCTGGGTGAATGATTCTTCCACCATTGACTCAAAAACTTTTAGATACTGCCACCGGCTCCTTGATGGAAGAAACAATGACAGCTTTTAGCTTGAGTGCTAAACCTTTTAAGTATCTATTGCCTTAGCGAACAACTGGGCTAATCCACTCGCTGGAGTTCGATCCACGATCTAAACGTCACCGTTACTCGCGATCGCTCACACACTATCATCGATCCAACCACACGTAGAGTAATTCCCATGTGTTGGAGGCGGGATGACTTTAACAAGGGAGCTGTGCAACTAACTCCAAACCATGAAGCTACAAGTACTGCCATAACCATTGCGAGGGCAGGCTAACAGCAAGGTTCATCGACACCGCGCAGCGGAATTGAGGAACACCGAAGAGCATAGCTGCGCCGCATCCAGTACAGCTGTTAGTTAGCCCACGTCGTTGAAAGCGGCACACAATTTCATCGGTTATTTGAGTGTAATACACGCATGACGGCTGCGTTTAAGGTATCCTCGATCGACGTACACGGTGCTTCACCCGTGAATTTCTGATAGAGCCAATCGAGATACCGATTTTTGGGAGCGGAGTTAGGTCTGCCATAGACGCATCTACCAGAGCCGATGTAGCGACCGAACTCGACGTTGGTCGTGAAGCCCGGTAGTGAGACCAAATCGCGGGGTATCCAGAACACGATAACCGTCGCCGCTTCCAGGCAGGCGAACTCCCAATCGACCTGGTCAATGTAGTCGAATGAACTAGTCCAGTCGTGACGCTCTGGGATCAGAACCGTGCCAGGAAAGCCGACTTCTTGCAAGATATGAAGCGCCTGTATTCGCCAAGAAGCGACCTGAGCCGTCCGTGGAGTGGGGCCAGCAAGGAAGATGCTTGGCGGAGCGAAAATCGGCTTTTGGTCAGAATACACAGCTTTCATTGCTCATCTCACAAGCTGAGGTCTTGGGCGTAGCGGGCTAACGACGAAGTTCGCTGACCCAGCGCGTCGCATTGCACGAAGCCCAGCATATATGTGCGTCGGCTTTAGTGCAACCGCTAGTTAGGTTGCTGTGGCTACAACACGGAGAGCGATTTTTTCGGGGGAGATAGAGCAGGCGACGCGGTAAGTTAGCGAAGATGTCTGATTCATCCGAACCAACCTGTCATCTACCAGCTCAAAGTAGCTACTGCCAAAGCTAGAGGTCGCAATAGAAGAAGAGGTAAGACGCGATCGCGTGCGCCAAGTGGTTTGAGAACTCTGGAATTTTTCAAAGAACTAATTTCAGGAAATCTCAATCTGGTGCGCCAGATTGAGAAAAAATTGAGAACTTTAAATTCTTGAAGAACTCTACAGATACCCTTTTCTGGCACTTTGGGAAAATTTGATGAACTTATCCGGTTACAACCCACAAAAAATCAAGCTTTCACCCCAGTTTGACAGAGCAGGGTTAGACTGCTATTTGTAAGCGATCGCGCGATTGCGTTCGGCATCTTGTACCGGCAAGCATATTGGGTACTACTACACTTTAACCATTGTGCTGGCATGGTTGCTGAGCGAGCGCATGCAATCGGACAGAGAATGAATGGCAGCGGCTCCCTACAGATATCTCCGCGACTGGAGAGTTGCTGTAATCAAAAACTCCATTGAGCTGAGTAGACCCCCCGGCAACCGGCACTGAAGGCAGGTCAGATGAGATAGTTCGCAAAACACTAATTACTCCTGGGCGACCACTTTAGGTTTTGGCTTGGGCTTTGGAGCGGAGGTAGTTCTACGGGGAGGGAGGACAGCATCGTTATGGGAACGCGCCTCATCGTGCCCTAGAGCTTTTGAAGCCGCTAGCCTTGTCTTGGCAACCTCAAGCTTATCCTTCTTACCCGCTTTGAGGTAGTTAGGAGGCTCAGAACTAGGAATAGCTAAAAGGGAAACAAATTCAAAAGTATTTCGTTCGCTGTTGAACCGAGCCTTAATCTGAACAAAGAAAGCTTTACCCTGAGCTTCTTTCTCCAGCTTAGGGTTGAAGCGGAATGGAGGCACAGGGGCATCTCGCCAGAGGACAGGAATGTGAGAAGCCTTCATGAAATTCACTTTTAGTTCAGCTTGTGCCGATTTAATGAACTCAAGGCGTTGCTGATTGAAGTTCTTAAACACGGAAATGCATGGGATTCGGCAAACGGGAATGAACTGCCATAAACCGCAGATTCTGAACTCCAAATCTTGCAGGTCACTGGAAATACCCGTCCCAGAAGCTTGGTGCCCCACAAAACCCACCAGCTGGAACCCGACCGAGTAGGGCTGTTTCCCGCCAGGATAGTGAGTGATTTTGGGATAGACAATTAACTTCTGCTGTCGTATTCCAGTTGTCTCAATCTCTTTTTTGAGCGCCGCCAATGCCCGCTTGTGGGAGCTGGAATAATAGAGTGGATAGGTTTTTTTCCCGACACTCACAAAAGTTTTTTCCTCATCAATTGTGACATTTCCAGTGAGAATGCCCACCGCCTGGAAGAGAGCTGGCGGCTCCTCATGAGAAGAGTCAGGGGAATCGTTTTGTTCCGGAGCTGGTTCCGAAATTGGGAGAGAGTCGAAAGTGACAGGAACTGATGAGGTGTCAAGGGAAGGCTCTGAGGATGAGAAGTCAATAGTCCTCGCCTCTACTGGCACAGGGGTTGATGCGGCATCATCAACAGGGTTTTCAATCTTATCCGCAGCCCGTTGTACATCCTCTGGCTCTACTTTTTGAGGAGACGCCTGAACCGGAAGAATATTTAATTCATCGGTAGGAGCTATCTTCTTGTGTAGACGTTTTTTGGTCATATTCACTCAGATGAAACTTGCAGCTGTCGTAGAGAGCGTAACTCAGAACCCCGCAACGGATGAATCGAACTCACACTCGGCTACACATACCCTGTTGCTTTCTTCAATTTAGGACATCTTCATCGGAAACTGGTATCAGCCTTCATCGTGACTGTTGTAGCCGATATCTCTATCCCTTCAAGCCGATCTACAAGAACGGGCGATCGCATAAAATTTGAAAGATACATTGCGATCGCGTTATTAAAGTTTATTTTCGATTCGGCAGTGCTTGTTGTGACTCTCGCACAATTCTGATCACGGTGTTTTTTGAAAGCCCCAGTTCCTCGGCTACTTTCCGGTAGGAGATTCCTTGCCGTATTAGCTCCAACACCTTTGATTCTTTCTCTCGGACACCAGTGCGATCGCCGGTCGAGAAATGTAGGTATGACGATGTAGACACGGGTCGGACACCAGTGCGATCGATCGCCAGTTGAGAAATGTATGTATGACGACTTGAAGGAACATCCTCTCTCAACTCCAATCGAAGGCTCTGGTAGAGACAGTTAATCTAGGCAGAGTTTTTTGTCACGAAGAAGCACGCCCTTATCCAGTGAGGGTCACAGCCGTTCTATTTTCGTAACGCTCGTGACCCGTGACCAGATAGTGACTAATTTCAATCGGTGATCGCTCACGTTGTTTCTACTGAATAATTGCCCTATTTTAGGTTGAGGGGCAAGCTCCCAGTCTAATACTCATTTACAAACTGGGGATGTACCCACAAAAACTCGCGCCGCTTGTTTTGCACTTTTTCCAGTCCGCCAAAACTAGGATCTTTCTCTTTCAAGAGGGCATGGATTTCTCTCAACATTGCACCTTGCGCTCGAATCGCTTCACCATGTTCTAAATCGGGAGTATTGGTTTTAGATTGCCAAGCAGCCGCAAGCTCGCTGCCTTTCATCGCAGATTCCAGACTTTTTTGCCCCAACTCGATTTGTTCCTCAAAACCTTTGTAGGTGGTGTTGTCCAGTATCAGTTTTGTGGCAGAAGCAGCCACTGGCAATATCAATCCCAAGGTGAAAGACATGGTTTTGAGCAGAGGCACTGCTTTGACAAACCACTCACGGGGCAAATCCAACTCATAGACTCCCTGTTTGCTTCCGGTTGGATTTAAAGCGGGTAGCGGCAGGCGAGAATGTTCGCACCAGAGAGTGATTTGAAATTTAGCGCTGAGCCATTTGGGGCGATCGAAAAACCTTGGGTCGATTGGCTTAAAGCTAAACAATCGCGGGCCATCTTTGGCTTCATCGGTGAGCATTTGCATCAGTACCGCAAATCGTTCATCGGCTTGGCTCAAGATGCGGCGATCATTCTCATCCAGTTTCTGAAATCGCTGGTGTTCTCGGCTATCTAAGGTGCGTATATCCCTGAAAATATTGTCCAATTTATCTTTAACATCTCTAAATTCCTCAACAACTATCTTCTCAACTGGAGCCTGTCGTGAGGTTGGAGCATTTCGCATCAACTCATCAATGTCTAGCCATTGATTACAGCCAGAAATCATGCAGGGAAACTTGGGCATACCCTGGCGTTTGCTTTCAATGAGTTTTTGGACTTCAAACAGTCCGGTTCCTGGCTGCTTCCTTCCACAGGGTTCAATACACGGCACCATCACCTCACACCGCAGACCTTCCCAAAAGTGTTCGACTAGCCATTTCACTTCTTTCGTCAGTTCGTAGAGAAAGAATTCAGGATAAGCCGCTCTTACGGTAATTTTGACCTCGGTGCTAGTCTGTTCCAACAATGCCCGACCGTTGTAGTCATTGTCGAGCATTAAGCCTCGTTGCCAGTGGACACTGTTTTCGTAGCTAGCACGTCCCAAAGAGTATTTGTGTAGGCGAACGATGAGTTGATAAAACAATCCTTCAGCATTGGCAAGCTGTCCGCGCTCATCTACGATGCGGCAGATTTGCACCTGCTGTCTGTCTCCGGTTTCCGGTTGTTCGCCCCAACCGGGTAATTGCGCTGGGCGATTATCGGGAACGAGTTGAGCAATCAGGCTGGTGGTGCTGGGTTGAGTTGGGTCAAGCACGACCCTGTAGGACAAATCGAAGCGTTCCATTAGCCGCACAAATACGGGATGGAGGGCTTTGGGATAGCCTTCTTCACCTGCAAAAGGGGGATGGCTCCACAACTGGCTGAGATGGTCAAACTCTACTAAACCATTGCGGCAGCGGGTAGTTTCATCATCCAGAACGAAACTGATGGCTTTAGCTAACCAGTCGGGTTTGAGGATAACAATATCGCGCAGAGTGGGGTCGTAATGGTAATGAATCAAATATCCCAGCGTGTGAGAAACCCGGACAAACAGTTCGGTCGCAAATCCTTTCAAACCTTGTTTCTCACAGATCGCAATGACCTCGTTGTAAGGTAAATGGGTCTTGCCTGATGCTTCCAAGATTTCCCGGATGTCTTGCCATTTGGTGGGAACGGTCCGACCCATGCCGGGTAAAGTGGCGGCAATATTAGCAATCGCCTCTTTCAATTCTGCAATTCCGGTACAGCACTGGATCTCCACATTGGGTTTGCTATCGATATGAAAAAAACCAACAATGGTATCGCTGCCAAACAGATCAATCAGTTCTTGGCGGTCAATATCTGGCCTGCGCTGTCCGGGGCCGCCGTGGGTTGCTACCACCAACATTTTGGCATCCGGTTCCCGATGCTTAATCAAGGTTATCCATTCTTTGACAAAGCCCTGCTGCGGACCCTCTCGTGGCTTCCACACCACCAGATACACCGCAGGCGCACTAAAAAATAATTGGTGTGTAGGTCGATAAACCCTTTGTCCGCCAAAATCCCAACCATTTAGCGTAATTTTTGTGCTGTTATTTGGAGCTGTGACAATTACAGGCTTAATCTCAATCCCGTGGGTTGAGAGGCGACCGTCCACCCATTCATCTCCCCGTAACGCTCCTAACAAACAGCTCTTACCCACCTCTCCCTCACCCACCAAAATTAGCTTGGCTTCGTTTAACGTCTCTTCTCCTTCTGCCTTTGCCCACAGGTATTGCATGACCGCTTCCATCCCTTGTTCATAGGCAGCAGCGAGGTCGGGGTTAAGAGGATTACCGGCGAGTTCAATCTGTTCTAAGTGAAGAAGTCGTCCCAGAGAGATTGGTAGGTCAACCAAATGGTTTTCTCTCAAAATCAGCTTCTTCAATTCAGCTAGTTCATCCAGCCAAATTGGTAAAGATTGCAATTCACATCCTGAGATATAAAGTTCTTCTAATAGCTTTAATGAACGGATGCTACTAGGAAATTCAATTAGAGGACTACCTACGTCGTAGCCTAAAAAGAGCTTCCTTAAGTTTAAGAGTTCCCCAATCGACTGAGGTAAATCAGTAAACTTATTTGCATCAACACGCAAATACTTTAACAATCGAAGTTTTCCAATCGATGTTGGCAGTTCTGTCAATTCGTTGGAGCAGAGGTCAAGCTTCTGCAACTGGGTGAGAGCTGCGATCTCCTCTGGCAGTTCCGTCAATTCGTTGTCAGAGAGGTCAAGCTCCTGCAACTGGGTGAGAGCTGCGATCGCCTCTGGCAGTTCCGTTAATTGGTTATACGAAAGGTTAAGCTCCTGCAACTGGGTGAGAGCTGCGATCGCCTCTGGCAGTTCCGTTAATTCATTGTCACAGAGGTCAAGCTTTTGCAACTGGGTGAGAGCTGCGATTGCCTCTGGCAGTTCCGTCAATTGGTTATACGAGAGGTCAAGCTCCTGCAACTGGGTGAGAGCTGCGATCGCCTCTGGCAGTTCCGTCAATTGGTTTTTTGGCTGCTCCCAAGGAAGGCTACCCAGATCGAGTTTTTGTAGATTGGTAAGTTGACCAATTGACTCTGGCATCTTAGTCAGTTCCAGGTTGCGGAGATTGAGTTCCGTTGCTCCCTCTTGCCGTGCTGTTTCGATGTGCTGTTCGGCTTCCCGGTATGCCTCATCTCGTGCCATCGCCTACTCCTGTTTGTTCACTCAATCTTCTACAGACTCAGTTATAACTTCAATCTCTGCTGAACTTTCCCCACTTATAACGGTTATCTCCGGAGCGATCGCACATCAAGACGATGAGGGGAAAAGCCACGGATGAATGAGAAACACTGATAGAAATTTAGATGGCTTTACGGGTGATCGCACTTTCCTGACAACTCAAGGAAAACACTATTTCGACTTTTGCAGCATTCGGTGTGTGCCAAAGTCTTTTTCACTGCGGTAGCGAAGCCACATCCACGACTGCTGCGGAATCTGGTCTTTTTGTTCTTTCGTTAGAGTGTTGTAAAGCGCTAGAACACATCACGTTCTCTGCTCAATTGAGAATTAGTATTGGCATAAAAACAGAGCGCTAGCAAAAGTAATCAAGGCTGCTGGCCTGGATGAGCTGTAAATAAATATCGTCAAGCTTAATGTAGATGCAGTATATCAATAAGTTAGATTTAAATCTACTCAAACAAAAGCATTTTGAAGTATATGCAAAGCGTGATCGCATTCTAATACAAGCGATCGCTAATGGTACTTTTCATCTATAAAACTACCCTAAAAGAATTGTTGAAACGTTCGCCTATTCTTCCTCTTCTACCACCTGTTCAATAAATTTTTGAATTAAAGGCCTAAGGATGTGATCGCCTTGTTGATGCAATATTTCTTTATTTACCATTTTCGGACAATCTTGGGCCTCTGGTCTGTGGAAGTTTCCCCAGAAACTAGACACCAGAGGAAGTAGCGATCGCTATCTTGCAAGCTTTTCCACAATTCCCGGAAGTACTCGCTGCCGCGAGTGAGGTGAATAATATCTACAGCAGCGCGATCACAGATGTTGAGGAAAGTCTCTCCTACTATGCCTCGCTTCCACCACTTCGCTTAGTCGCTCAAATTCATCCAGATAGAGGAGAAAAGCTTGCTAGGAGCAGTGCGTTATCTGCTAGTGTTCAGCGTGGAATCATCGAGAACCTATGGTGGAGCAGTGCGAAGTTAGCAATCAAGCAATCAGAGTTGATTAAGTAGGTTATAAAGGAGAAGACTAGGCGAAAAATCAACTGACAATGCCTGAACAAGAAAAGTCTCATATCCCAAAACCCCACTATCTCGCTTCCCTCGATCCGTGGATTCCATCTAGCTATAAAGATGTTGAGTGGCTTCTCAAGTTAGGCTTATTAACCTCAAGTCGTCTAGCAATATCAGATAACCAAGCTATTAACAATAAAACGTTCCAGAAACTACTTCAACGTCCTGACTTATTAAGCTTTTTATTAACTCCAGAAAATGATGGATTCTCGCCTATAGCAATCTCTTTGCGTGAAAGTGCTAGTAGTTTTGACGAGGTGCTATGTGAACTTATCATAAATCGCGAGAAGCCTGCAAGACTATCTTGGTTAAATGTTGATCAACAACAACGCATAGACTACCTATACTCTAAGGGAAAAACAAGTTCGCTTGGCCCTCTATTTGATATCGGTGGTCAAGATTTTATACAACACATTGCCAATTTGAATCATTTCTTATCAATTAAGAATTCCGCAATAATTCCCTGGAAAGGGCTTCAAGGCACTTATCTCAACTTTGCTAAAGGAGCCATTAGCCAGTTTATTCATGGCATCAGTGCTGAAAATTTAGAAGACAAAGAGTTGATATTGAATTTGTGTCAGAGGATGCTGGAATCTATCGAATCTAAAGGGGAGGTAAATCGTTCTAATCTCTATAGGCTTCTTACAGCTTCTCCCTTGGCTTCTGAAGTCAAGAAGACCTTGGAATTGAAGTTATTGACTGAGCCGTATCATAAAAATTTTGCTCATACAAGTAATTTTCATATGATTACAGGATCAGAATATAGAAAAAGTTTTTCAGGTAATCTATTCCCTGAAATAGCATCTAGGCTAAAAGAGATAAAGGTGGAAGACATTATTGAAATCGATATGTTTCCTGTTCTTTTAGAGCAGATTCCATATACCAGAATTCAAAAAATTCGCAGCAGTCCTACTTTCAAATCTCTAACCAAGAGAATTCCAGAAACTGCGGAAGAAAAACGGGTATATATTCTGAGGGATTTACTAAATCTTCTATATGCTGAATTATCTTGTGAACCAAAGGGAGTAAGTAAATTAGGCAAAATAAGAATTAAGACCGTTTCTACACCAAAAGCTCTTAAAGAGCAGCTTGCAGAGGCTGGTATTTCTTTTGCTGACTTACTTAGTTCAGTTAATAAAGCCACTGGCTTTTTAGCAGGTGAAATTGCAGGTGAGACAATTGGGCTATTCGGTGTGGGGGGACTTGTAGGAACTGCTGTTGGAACAGTTATTGAACAAGTTACAGAGCGAGCGTTCCTAGAACCTAGTAGAAAAAATGAGTTTAGGCAAATTGTAAATCTATTATCCACTGATACAAATGCTTTGACTGGACATTGAATAAGACACAAAAGCTTTAGAGGTGTTACAATGGCACACTTAGGAATGATACATGGAAGATTCCAACCTTTTCACAAAGAGCATCTTCAATATCTCTTGAGTGCTTTAGAGCGATGTGAACACTGTGTAGTTGGCATCACAAACCCTGAACCTTCTGAGTTTAACGAGGAAGTAACTAGCGGACATCGGCATCTACCAGCGTCAAATCCCTATACCTATTTTCAACGCGCTGAGATGATCAGGAGGAGCCTGATAGCAGAAAGAATTGAGATTAATAAAATCTCTTTTGTTCCCTTTCATATTTTTGATACTTCAAAATGGTATTTTTATCTTCCAAAACCAAATTCTACAGTTCAGTATGTAAGGCTTTTCTCTAGCTGGGAACGCAAAAAGGTTGGTCTTTTTTATGCTTACGGCTTTCAAGTAGAAATTTTGGACGAAGGAGCAGTCAAGAATATTGAAGCAACTCAAGTACGCCAACTTATGGAAGTTGGTGGGGATTGGAAAAAGCTTGTTCCTGATGGAACTATTCAAGTAATAGAGATGATAAAAAATGGGCTGCTTTAGGTTAGAGATGGAGACACTATGATACTTTCAGACGTAGAAATCATTGAAGGAATTGAAAAAGGAGAAATTTATATCTCTCCTTTTGAAAGAAAGCTGATTCGTCCATCTAGTATTTGCTTGAGGCTTGGCAGAGAGTATTTAACTCTGAGTTCTAATAAGACGATTGATATCAGCGATGTCTCTACATATCCTACATATACCCTAGCTTCTTCATTGGAAAATGATGGAATAATCATACCTCCCAAAAAATTGATATTGATTAATACACTAGAAGAAATATCTTTGTCGAGAAAAATAAGCGCATTTATCTCCAACTTATCTGGTTTAGCACGCCTTGGGTTACAAGTGGTCTTATCCGACTTTATTAGTGCTGGATTTGGTGAAAGCGGAGCTTCAACCTTAACGCTAGAAGTGTATAACTTCCTTGAAGTCCCTATCAAAATTTATCCAAACATGAGGATTTGTCATTTGATTTTTGCAAGACTTTACTCTCAATCTACAAAGTCATATGACAGCCAAATTGGAACTTACTCAAATCAGAAGTCTCCTTCTGGCTCTAAGTTTTTCATTGATTTTGAATAATTAATATGTTTATCCATATTCATTTTTTTGTCTTGTAAACGACCGTTTATGAGATAAAATTCTCAACTGGACACAGTCCAGCTCAACTCCAGCCCCAGCGCGTCCCATTACCCGTCTTTTGATCTATGTCTCATCGGACAATTAATAGATAAGTCACAAGACATTTTTAATGAAAATTGGATACTGTCCGATGAGTTTCAATGAGCAAACTTTCATGCATGAGGCTTTGAAAAAAAGCTGGGTACGAAAAGATTTTTGGTCATACTGTTTTGGGAGCCACAGAATCAAGACCGGGACTTAACAAGTATCTTGAACATCTCTGGAACAGGGATAGCTTGCTTGTATGGCGACTTGACCGGCTGGGTAGAAGCCTTAAGTATTTGCTGACATTGATCGAAGACTTCAATGCCTCTGGCATCGGATTTGTCAGCCTGACCGAAAGCATCGACACCGCTACCAGTGGTGGTAAGTTGGTCTTCAGCATCTTCGGCGCGATCGCTCTCATTTGAAAGACAAATTATTCGAGAAAGAAGCAATGCCGGATTAGGCGCTGCCAGAGCTAGAGGTCGGAAGGGAGGACGTAAGGCGCGATCGCATCCGCCAAGTGGTTCGACAACTCTGGAACTCTCTAAGGAACTAACCAACCTCAGAGAATTTCAATCTGGTGCGCCAGATTGAGAAAGTCCAGCCGTTCCGTTTGGTGGTTTACTGTGGCAATGTTTTGCGTCAGGGGAGTGATGTCCCTCGTTTGGGCTTCTGCTACAGCCATCCAGTTTAACAGTACTATTTAGAAGAGCAGTTCTAAATACTGGCAATGCCTTGGTTACTCGACACCGGGATAAAAGTCCGGAAAACCTAAAGTTATCGGAACCCGTACCTCTCAACCGTCACCCAGCAGCGGTCTACCTTTCCAATTTGGCACAAGGGTCTAGACCGACAATGAAACAGACCTTGGATGCGATCACCTCTGTGTTGACCTCTGGCGAATGCGACCATTTGAGCCTGGACTGGGCAAAAATCAGGTATCACCATACCTCCAGCGTGCGGTCAGTTTTAATGCAACGGTACGCGCCCGCAACAGCGAATAAAATGTTGTCCGCTCTTAAGCGGGTTCTCAAGGAAGCTTACCGTCTGGATTTGCTCGGTGCCGACGATTACACAAAAGCTGTAGATTTACCTCGAATCAGTGAGTCCAGAAAACTCAAGGGGAGAGCGTTAAAACCCGGTGAAATATCAGCCCTAATGCAAACTTGCATGAATTCTGATGCACCCATTGATGTCAGGGATGCGGCGCTGATTGCCATCTTGCGGGGAACCGGAATCCGACGAGCAGAACTGTGTCACTTGAATCTTGAGGATTTTGACCCAAATAGCGGTGCTTTGCAAGTTCGTCAAGGGAAGGGTCAAAAAGACCGAATTGTTTACTTACCCGAAGAGGCGATCGCGATTGTAGAGCGGTGGATTGCCGTGAGGGGTCGTCAACCGGGTCCACTCCTACTGCCCATCCGCAGCAGTGGGAGGTTGCAGTGGAGGCAGATTACGCCGGATGCCGTACTCAAAATTGTGCAGCGTCGGGGTCAGATGGCAGGGATAGAGTCCTTCTCCCCCCACGATTTTCGCCGCACGTTCTGTTCGGACCTCCTTGATGCTGGAGTGGATATTGCCACCGTGCAAAAACTCGCTGGTCATGCATCGCCAGTTACCACGGCTAAGTACGATCGACGGGGAGAGGAGACAAAACGCGCTGCTGTGCAAAAGCTGTCTTTCAACCACCCTTCTCCCCACAAATCTTGATAATTTACGTTCACCCACATACCCTACTTCAAAGAAGCTTTCCAAGCTCGAAATCGAGGGACTTTACACAGTCTGATACACTCCCTGTCTACCGCTGTTGTTAGGAGAGGAGCTAGTCACGATATGCTCTGCTTTTATACCCGCTGCAATCAGCGCCAGGCTTAAACCTTCCTCGAAATTATCCTCTTCAATCACGACTTGATTATCGACTAAACGAGCATGAAACAGAATCGTGTCGATCCAGCGCTGCTTATCCCAGCCTGTAGCCAGAACTAGAAAGTGACCAGAATCAACATCGCAGACGGGGTAAAGCTGGATCGCCTGTAAACGGGGTTGGGCGCGAGTTGCCTCTTGCAGAGTTTTTTTGAGGATGTCTGCATAGCTTAGTGAGTTATCCATTGGAGAATCACCTCTTGACTCGGTTCGTAAACTAATAAGTTGATTTTATTTCGTTGGACGGCTAACTGAAAAATCGGTTTTTGAAAGTGCTTAATGTAGATCGCTTGGCTCACGGCTAAAAACAACTGACGCTCCGGTTCTTGTTCTTCCAATGCCCATTGGTAAAGCTGAAGCTGTCCCATCGTTTTTTCGAGTTCGCTGATGACTGAGGGCGAATCGAAGTCTTTGATCTCAACGGCGATTTTCTGCCCTTCTTTTTGGGCAGTGAAAAACTTTTCGGCTCCTAAGTCGGCTTTCAACAGTGTCTGCTCTAACACTAAGACTAAAGGATCATCCGTAATTGTCCACCCGTCTTTTTCGAGGGTGCGACGCAGGGAGAAATGTAAATTATCGCGTCTAGACATTCGACCTTCGAGATTTTAGGTGTAGTTGGATACTTGGCTTTCTTTCACTTCATCTTCTGGCAAATAGCACGTCAATATGAATAACTGACGTTCTCTTAAAGGATTGCCAACGCTCTCGCCTACTAGACACCAGCCCAAAGTGAGTCCATTTAACGGTATGGCGTAGTACCTCCACTGGATTCAGCTAGTTGAGCAATTTTCATGAATAAGGATTCTGTAATCATTAAATATGAATCTTTAGTCTAGAATAATTAATCATGATTAGTTATTATAAGATTCCTGAATGTTGGCTATGCTAAACCTGTGAAGGGTGAATTTTAAAATGTTTACAATCGCGATCGCGTCCCAGAAAGGGGGCGTTGGGAAAACCTGTACCTGTGTCAACTTGGGTTCGGGGTTACAACAGCAAAAAATCAAAGTAGTGCTGGTAGATATGGATGCCCAAGGCTCCGCCACCTATGCTTTGGGATTAGCGCCTGGAAAACAACCGGGGTTTGACCGTTGGTTGGAAGGGGAAGATATAGTACGCACCGATACGGCTGTACCTTTAGTTCCTGGTGGAACGGATACGGCTTATGTCAAGTGGGACTCTCCAGAGATTTTACGCAAAGCCATCAGCAAACTAGATTGTGACTTAGTGCTGCTGGATTGTCCTCCCTCCCTCGTCCCTGCTACAGTTGCCGCACTCGTGGTAGCGGATAGAGTTCTCGTGCCGGTGCTGGCAGACCCCTTGGTGTTGGTAGGTTTGGCTCAAGTGCTAGACACTTTAAAAGAGGTCAATCCAGACGTACCCGTTGATGTTTTGCGTAGCCGATACAAACCAGCGTTGAACATGACAGCGGAAGCAGACTCGGTGCTTGTCAGTGACAACCGATTTAATCTACTGCGAATCTGCATTCCGGAAAACGTTGCGATCGCGGAATCTGCTGGACACGGGCAGTCGATATTTGAATATGCACCTAACAGTAAAGGAGCAAGTGCATTTAAAGCGTTAGCTGGTGAAGCCATCAAGGAATGGGGGTTGAAAAAACGTGGCAGAAAGTAAAAAACGCATGGGGCAGCGCAATCCACTGCAACTGTTCAACGACTCCCAAAAAGAGTCCATTATTCCCGAACCATCCGACGAAGCCCCTCAAGAAGATTCAGGAATCAAAAAAAGTGATTCAGGAATCAAGATTCATGAATCTGGAAAAATTAATCAGGAATCGGGAATCAGGAATCAAAATTCTGGAAAAGCTGATCGAGAATCAGAAGATACCAAGGCAACTCCCCTCTATCCCTTATCGGCGAGGATACCAGAGCCATTGAACGATGCCTTGGATGATGCTGTGAAACAGACCCGCCGATCTATGGGGCGTAAGATTCGGAAGGAAGTATTAGTGTCGCTAGCAATAGAGGCTATGTTGCAACGTGTCGAGGTCGCTGGGGGGTGGAGAGAACTCGCATCAGAGGAGGAGCTGCGGGAGTTGTTGGGGTTGTAGGCAGAATGAGTGACCTAGCTTCCGCAGCAACCTATCCCACACTTCTCTAGAACTTTTTGACAAACCTGGTTAAGAGGATATGTATCCAACCGGGCATTCGACTGAAATCTGGTTATTGGGACTCATGGCAGCAGCCTTCAGCAGAACAGTCAGTTCCAGAAAAAAGGGAAAGTAGTAGCTCAAAGTGCAGTGTTTTGAAATCAATTAAAATGCTCAGATCAACGGTTATTACAAATTTCTGGCTTGGTGTTTTGGTGTTGTTAATCGGAGGCATGCCTGTCAAGGCAAGTTCTTCTGCTGATGCGACGAATGCAGCGCTCATCCGCGCCCAAACCTTAAATAGCCAGGGTACACGTCAACTGGAAACTGGACAGGCTGAAACGGCTCTAGAAACTTGGAAACAGGCAGAAGCTGCCTATACAGCAGCAGGGGATGAAACGGGCAAGCTGGGTAGTCAACTGAATCAGGTGCAAGCTCTGCAAACGCTTGGACAATATCGCCGTGCAAAAAGCTTTTTGGAACAAATCACTACTCGATTGCACCCTCTACCAGATTCTCTACTGAAAGCCAGTAGCTTGCGAAGTTTGGGAATCGCCCTATTGCGTGTAGGCGATTTGCAAGAGAGCTACAGGGTTTTACAGTCAAGTTTGCAGATTTCTCAACGCTTGAATGGAGATACAAGCAGTACGCTACTGGCTTTGGGCAATGTAGTAAGAGTGCGACAGGATGATCCAAACGCGATCGCATCTGCAAACACCAACGCGATCGCGTTCTATCAACAAGCTGCTGCCGTTGCACCAGATAATTTGATCCGGCTTCAGGCACAGTTGAATCTATTCAGCCTTTTAGTCGGAAGCAATCAAACTCCACAGGCATTACCCTTATTCCCTGAAATTCAATCCCTGTTGGCAGAGCTATTGCCAAGTCGGGCTACGGTTTATGCTCAGGTGAATCTAGCAGAAAGCTTGATGAAATTAGGGGACAGGGAATCGGGAGTGAGGAGCGGGAACAACAACGTCCTGCTCCCTACTCCCTCTGTCGTCGCGCAACTGCTTGCCAACGCGATTCAACAAGCAAGAAGCCTGAACGATCCCAGAGCAGAAGCTTACGCATTAGGGCAACTCGGACATCTCTACGAAACATCGCGCCAATGGGCAGAGGCTCAACGTTTGACACAACAGGCACTACAAATAGCCCAATCGATTCAGGCGGATGACATAGCGGTTTCCTGGCAGTGGCAATTGGGGCGGATTCTGAAGCAGCAAGGACGGACTTCAGAGGCAATTGTTTCCTATAACCAGGCTGTTGAAACCCTCTCCGTGTTACGAGGCGATTTAGTGGCGATCAACCCGGAAGCTCAGTTTTCCTTTCGAGAACAAGTAGAACCTATCTATCGCCAACTCGTGCAACTGCTGTTAGAGAACAATCCAACACAGGCAGACTTGCAACGGGCGCGATCTGTGATTGAAGCACTCCAGTTAGCCGAACTGAATAATTTCTTTCGAGAAGCTTGTCTGGATGCGAAACCTCAACAAATCGATCGGGTTGATACCAATGCAGCGGTAATTTACTCGATTATTTTGCCCGATCGCCTTGCGGTTATTCTCTCACTGCCTAACCAGCCTCTACGCTATCACTTCACAGAGCTAGCTCAAAATTCCGATGGCAGGGTAGGTGAAAGGAGTAGCGGCAGTGAAGTTGATCGAGTGTTTGACGATCTTTTTACCACACTCTATCCATTCATTACCAGTGACACGCCATTGCGTCCGCATCAACAGCTATACAACTGGCTAATCCGTCCGGTAGAAGCAGATTTAGCTAAAAGCCAGGTCAAAACGTTGGTGTTTGTTCTGGATGGAGTTTTGCGGGGAGTTCCGCTAGCGGCACTGCACGATGGTCAGCAGTATTTAATTGAAAAATATAGTCTGGCGGTAACACCGGGATTGCAACTCTTACCGCCCCAATCGCTGACTCCAGAACAACTCGGAACGCTGGCAGGTGGATTGTCACAAGCGCGTCAGGGGTTCTCAGCCCTGCCTGGTGTTGATCGAGAAATACAGCAGGTTTCTACCCTTGTACCAACTATCGCCCTGCTGAATCAGGATTTTACGCAAACGCAACTGGCAGAGCAACTGAAGTCTGCCCCATTCCCGATTGTGCATCTTGCCACCCACGGGCAATTCTCTTCACGGGCAGAAAACACTTTTCTGCTCACCTGGGACGGGCGAATTCAGGTGAATGCCCTTGACCAACTGCTGGAGGCACGCGATCGCCAAAATCGTCGTCCCATCGAAATCCTGATCTTGAGTGCTTGTCAAACGGCAACGGGAGATAAACGTGCAGCACTGGGGCTGGCAGGAGTGGCAGTGCGTTCGGGCGCACGCAGTACGATCGCCACTCTCTGGTCGGTGCAAGACAACTCAACCGCAGAACTCATCACCCACTTCTACGCTGCCCTGAAACAACCTGGTATCACTCGCGCAGAAGCACTACGACAAGCGCAACTATCCTTGCTGCGATCGCCTGACTATCAGCATCCCTACTACTGGGCACCGTTTGTCTTAGTTGGCAACTGGCGTTAGAGTCTTATTGCAAGGGTTCATTGGCGAACGCTCCTAATCCTACACTGGGTTGCGTCAAAAAGTCTGCCCAAATTTTTGTGAAAGCTGGATCAACGAGTTGCGATAGCGAAGCGCAGCAGCGCTTCGCAGATCGTCGCGCTTCCGCTAAGGCAGTTAGAGCATCGTACCAAAGACCTTGCTCTCCATACCAGGCGGCACGTTCTAAAGCTTTCTGCGGATTGTTCATCTTGCCAGAGGGAACGACCCGCCGCACCCAGGCAGTCACAAACGGATCATTGGGACTGGGGCGATCGCCACATACCAGCACCACCGCCCACTGATATGATTTATCAGTTTCCAATGGAGGCACGTTTTCATCTAGCGGAATTCCTACAATCCCCGACTCCCCTGTAATCGGGAGAAAACGCTGGGAGTGCGGTTGGGAATTCTCTTCTCTAACGCTCAACACCATCTGACGCGCCGACGTTTCTGGCAGATAGACCCAAACGGTAGGATGCTCTACCCAGGTTAAACCCTCTTGATTGTTAGGAACGAGGGCAGTGAGCGCCAATGGTTCAGTAGCTGAACTACCTGGATTGGTTGGTGCATCTTGAGGACAGTGGCGATCGTTACGAGAACCAGCTCCTCGTGTGTTTGGTGGTGGCCCAGTACCTGAGGGTTTGAACAAAACCTGTGTAATGGGGTTCTGTGCTTCGTCAGAATCATGCGCTGGAATTGGTGGAGTCTCTTCGGGAGCAGATTGCGCTAATGTAGATGCTGGTTTAGTCAGCAGTAAAAGACTGACAGACATGAACACAAACAATGGTTGAAGATTCATAACCAGTGACTCCCTGACAATGCTTCACAAAATCATAAGGGTTTTGCTCGTTCCAAAGCTCCAGCTTGGGAACCAGGAAACTGAATTGGTATTAGTCATGACTTCAACTGTTGAATCCTACACAACTTCAAACAGGTCATGAACTGGGCTAGGAGATGCGTCAGTTACGTTTTCGGTTTTGACTGTGACGCGGTACAATCCGGCAGGCAACTGGTCGATCGCCAACTTCCATTCATTCTCCTGTTCAACAAAATCGACCGCCACCGAAGGATGCTGATTAGAAACCGATTGAATCTCCGCCTTGAGTGATGCGGCTGAATTAGGCAGTCCAATCATCCGGGCACGCATCGTAATCAGTTCATCGCTTAAGTAAAGATCCTCTAAGCTCAGACTAATCGCCGTTTGCACTTCTCCTCTGATGGATTCCAGATCAATCTGACCGATTCGCAACACATTCAGCAGGCTATCCAACACCTGTGCTTGATTCTGTAAGCCACCATGCTGTTCAGCGATGAAAAAATTATCCAAATTGCGCGATCGCTCAATGGGAATTGCAGATACTTTTGGCACCGTGCCGTCTCCATCCCCCAAGTCAGAACGATTTTGCAAGACGGCGGGTAAATCCTCACTCGCCACCAGTTTTCCGTTGGTCAGTGTCGCCGATTGTAGAGTGGGCTGATGCACTCCAGAAATCGGCACGGTTGTGAAGGAGCGGAGATAGTTTTCATCTTTGAGATGACGTTCGACGGCTGCTTCGATCTCGCGATGGAATCCTAAAGCGTCTTGTGCCTTTTGTCGATCCACATTGGGGAAATTGTCAATCTCAGCAACGCGGTGAAATTCGCCATTAATGTTGATGACTTTGTAGATAGGTAAGAGTTGGTAGATGGAGGTAAAAGATCGCATCACTTCTGTCAAATCTAGAAACAGTTGCTTGTACCCATTTGCCAGAAAGTTAACGGCTTTGAGGGAACCACGATAAGGAGTACCAAAGGTAAATAATGCTCGGCTATCTTTCCAACCTTTTAGCACTTCCAGATAGTAGCGAGACACTAACCCGCCCATGCTGTGTGCCATCAGAATGACTTTGGCATCGGAAGCTCCACTCTTTTCACGCCAACATTTGAGTCGTTTATCAATCAACCTCTTCAAGATTCGAGCATTCGCCCGGTTATCTCGTCGCCAATCGTAGGAAAACTGGTAGAAGTTGGCAGCTCTGTCATCCGGGTCGTTGTAGATATTACCTGCAATGACATCAAAGTGATCTGTGAGCAGTCGGGCAGTTTTAGTATAGCCGTCGATCTTCCAAAACCCTGGAATCAGATGAGTGTCTTGAACCAGTGCTGTAGCGTAGATGCCATCCTCCAGATTTTCTACCTTGGGGTCATCCTGAACCAGCTTCAAATTGCGAATTGTGTTACCAGACTTGCTGAGGATCTGCCAAACAGCCTGTCCGGAGGTAGCCCAGAGGTCTTTGTCATCTTTCTGCAATACGCTTCCCAAAATTCCAGGAAGAATCACAACCACATCTTTCATGGGGGCTTTGCTTGCCATATTATTCTCAATATTGTATTTAAGGAATTAGGTTGCTGATGACTCAGGTAGCGCCCTACCATAACGGCTTATGGTAAACAGTTGATTAGTTTTGCCATATAGCTTTTGCGGGTCTCATTATTACCTTTATGAAAGGTCATTGCCCACGGGAGTTTTCCTTTTGGAATACTAAGATCAAAAAGTTGCCCATCCATGTACCAGTAAGTAAACAAACCGTCTTCCTTAAGCTCTCCCCAGCCAACACGCTCGATGAACTTACCTAAATCACTGTTTACATCGCTGGAAAGCCAGATACCTTTCTGCACACTAAATCCAAAATGCTTTCTACTATGTTTTGCCCAGAGATCGTCGATGTTACGTAGATCAGAGCAGGGGATCTTTTCAAAGTCTTCTACTCTAAGACTTCTTTCTTGTCGTCTACCAGCTTTTTCCCATATTATTCGAGCAGTTTCGTCATCAGCACTTTTCCAGTCTTTATTTTGTAGAAGGGTTTGTAATTGAGTGTATTTAACATTTGTTTGCGTGTGGATTAAAAAACCTCCTATTGATACAACCAAAAGACTCAAGAATGCAAGCAAGTAATTTTTGACATTGTCAATTCCTGATTCTGATTGACGATTTGTTAATGGTTGAGTACCATGCTGCTGGTTATCCTGCTCTTCCTGCAAGATTCGATTAGCATCTGCCTCAGGCAGCCCCAAAACTTTTGCAAGTATTGCCAGCTGAAACTTTTCAATCTGAGTTAACTGAAGATCAGCCAGAAATTCCTGAACCCGTGTTCGGTATATCCTGTGAGCTTCTGCTTCAGAGATATCATCCCTTCGCAGCTTTTCAGACAATGAATTAGCTTTAGAGGACGATGGGCTAAGACTGGTTAAACTCTTGGTTGAGCCTCTCTCCTTCTTAAGCAATACTGGAATAAGATGATCTGGTAGCGGTTCAACTTTATCGAAATCGACCGGAATAAATTTGCGTGATCGTGTTGTTGAAGAAAAACTTGCAAGTTCAAATTGAACAGCGTTACAACCTAATTCAAATGCAACATCAATCGATTTACCATAACCTAAGGCATCATAGAACCCTACAGCAAATGCAATTGCTGCATCATCCCGTACGGCTTGCTTCATGCCGACAACATAATCAATATGTTGAACAATTGCCTTTGCTTGAACCTCTGCGTAGCATGCATTAAGCAGTACACACCTTACACTAGAAAAATGCTTGAATAGTCCAGAGAGCGCTTTACCTTCTACCGGCTTAGGTTGTTTATCCTGATCAACTAGCAATAATCCTGCTTGTCCTGCCCCATGTCCAGAAAAATGTACGATATCAGGATTTTCTTCTAGTAACGCTCGTCTTAGAGAGTCTGAATTGACTTCCCATTTCTGGATAAACTGAAACTGGTCACGTAGCTTTGATCGCTGCAAACCCTCATCTATTCTTCTAACCTCTGTAGTCAAATCTAAGTTATCAGTTCCTAGAGGGTTAGCGGAAAGAAACAGGATTTTCATGATGTAAGCGAGTAAAAAAACTGAGACTAATTTTCCTTGTTCTCATGTACTTGCGGAGAGCTATATATGAGCCTGTAAATCTTGAGAGCATATTTCCAGCCAAGACTCTGTTTCAGAGTTTTCCAAGTACTTACCCAATTGTGACTTGAATCTGTTTCGTTACCCAGTCTGCGTTGGAATCAGGTACATACACCGCAGCACGAGTTATGACAGGTGCAACACTTGGATCTGCACCTACAGCTTCCAGTAATTTGCCAAATGCATTTTGAATGCCACGAGTTGCTTCATGCCGTTTTTTGATAGGGTGATCTAGAGGTGGCAACCTAAGCCAACGGAAGTCGGCAGAACCACGAGTAGCAAAAAGCTTCAGTATTTCTTTTGCCTGCTGATATGCTGCACCCTTTGGTGCTGTGAAACGTAGCGGAATGTCTACTGTTTCCTGAGGTGCTAGTTCATAAAAGGCCGCATCAATCCCTCGAAAAGGGATTTGAGAGATTTCCCAAGTAGGTTCTAGATCTAGCACTGCAACGTTTAGCGTTTGAGAAGCGGTATTTTTGGCTCGAAGATAAGCTTTTGTGCCGTCTTTTAGACTAATGTTGCTGGAGTTGGGAAACGGCTGTCTATTCTGATCTAACAAAACAAACTCAAGCGCATCTATCAATTCAGAAGCAGGATTGTCCAGTTCCTGAACAGATTGGTACTTTGCCAGGTGAATCAATCGTTGAACTACCTCCTTGGGTGCTGTAGAATCCCCAAACATGAGAGGAGGATTTAAGTTTTTAATAGGCATCCCAATGCAGATCTCATATTCACCATTCCTACCCAATGCGATTTGATAATGTCCTTCTTCTCCAGATTTGGCTTCAATCACCCAACCATTGCCCACTAATGCTTGCCGCACGGCATCTAATGCTTCTTTTTGCTGAGCAACCAGCGTTTGAGTGGGCAATTCATTTTCCGCCTTACCTAACTGTTTTTGAGCGTGGAAGCGGACTCGCCGCACCAAATCCGTAGGAGCAGCCAGCAGGAGAGCGGGCGCACCCGGCTCAATTTGCCCTTTAACACCAATGCCACCCTCCACTTCGGCTAACACCCGTGCAGTGGCGCTGGAAGCTTCAATGTCTGTCACCTCAACGATCGCCACCTGTTTTTGTTTATCGGCAAAATCAGCCGTATTGAACGGGAAAATTGCAAACCGAGTTCCACGGTCCAAGCCATTTGCCAGCCCCGCATTCAGCTTTACTTGCTGTTGACTGTTATCAACCTGAAGCACCGTCACCGTGTAGTAAGTCGATATCCGGTTGGTGCCAAAGATGGCGCGATCGCCCTCTCCCAATAACATCGGTAACTGACTGGGAAACTTGCTTTGAATTTTGGCACCCACACGATCGTGTAAGACTTTATAGGTCAGGGTTCCGGACAGGGTGTTGAGGGTGTCTAGCATCCAGTAAGTCAAGGCACCATGCCGTTCTTTCCCATTCACGGAATATTCGTAGGCAGACTCCGTGGGGCGACAGGCTGCCAGCACCACATAATCTCTTGATTCAGGAATCCAGGTGGTGCGATGGGTGCCTTCGGTGAGCGATCGCCAATTGTTGATCAACTCTTCACGAGAACCGACTAAACTCTCACGAGGACGAATTGCTGTATCTGTCTCACCGGAGCTGCGAATCGCATAATCCCCACGAGTCGTTCCCCCAGAGTGGCAGCTATCCAGGATCACCGTAACTACCAATCCTTTATCCGTCATGCGCTTGAGTAGGGTCGCTAGCTCAACATCCCGCAGGTATCGACCATCAGGTTGTCCAATATCCATCGGGACGATGCCCTCATCACTCTGCCCCTCACCTTTGAGGTCTGAGTAGATCGTGGTTGCCCGCCCACCATGACCAGAGTAGTGAATGTAAATCTGTTCTCCTGGCTGTGCTGCTTCAGTCAGTTCTGTAAATGCTTTGACAATGTTTTTGTAAGTTGGCTCTGGTTCGTGTGCAGATCGGGCTACCAGCAATACGGTGTCTTCTCGATTGGGCGCAATCAACCTGCGAATGCGTTCTGTTGGGAGTTTTAGGGTATTTTTGAGAAACGCTTCAACCAAATTGATATCCCGTACTGCTCCCTCCAAACTTTTAAACAGCGACGTGGATGAATAATTGTCAATCCCAATTAACAAAGCATGAATGTTGGAGTCAGAATCATTTTGATTTGGCATATCACTAAGCCTCTATGATGCACCCAAAGTTTTTTCAACCGTTGTCGTCGCGGAAAGGTCGCCAATCTTCACCCAAAAATAAAGCCCGTTCTGCCTGCCGTCTGAAAGTCAATCCTTTTAAAACCTGCCTTCCTGCTTGATTCCACTTTAGAAATTCGTCTGCTGCCTGCTGAGTCTTTCCATTGTTCAACAGTTGCAGCAAAGTGGATCGCCTGAGATTATCAGAACCCAGGTTAAACGTGAAAGACACAAGAGCAGAAAATTGATTGTCATTTACGGATGTCTTGAGTGCGTTCTCAACAGCAATTTCAAACTTCTTAAGCTCCCGCTTCAGCCGTTGTTCTGCCTGCGCTTCCGTAATCTTCATCCCTGACTTGACAGTACCTGTATGACCATAACCAATCGTCCACTTACTCGCAGGACACTGATAAGCCTTTAGTTCAAATCCTTCAAATGATTTAATCAGCTCGATTCCCGTCTAGTTAATATTGCGAGTTGAGGTGCGATAACCTCTCGGAACAGGCGGTTCTTCACCAGGTGTTAAGACAACAAAGATGTCAGCCTGCGAAAACTGAAGTGCCTCGATTAGTCGATCTATTTGACTTGCTGTGTTTGTTACCTCAATCGTGCGCTCGCCCTCTATCTCAAACAAGCGACCATCATTTTCAATTGCTAGTGTTATCTCCATATGCGATTCCAGTTCTATATAATAGTGGACAGCAATTACATTAAGGGATTACGAATGAGAAATCCTCCCTAATCCCTTGATTAATTCATTGCTTAGCTAACGACATCATGCTCGGATTTCATCAAATCATCACCGGCTATGACTGTGGTGTAAAACACATATTTTCTATCTGCCTCATAGCGTTTGTCTTGTTTAACAAACTGCATGAATTGTTTGTGTCCTGCCGTTGTTCGCCCCACCAAACAACCCGCACTAGCGGTTTTAATGTCATTTTTGGGAAAGTCAAACCCCCAATGCTGATTGATGCCAAAAAAGCCCGTATCTAAGTTGTCATTGGTGCGTATGGAATCCTTGTTGCGATCGCGGTGTACCGTCACTTTCCCGCCCGTTTGTATGAGTGATTCATGAGCAGATACTTTGCCTCTGTTATGAATATCTACCTGCCAACAGCGCTGCTGTCCAAACTGAATCCGGGCAGCCCCATTCCGATTTAGTGGTTTGTCGATGGTATAAAGTTTCCCTGGCTCAGTCGTGCCTTCCCATTTACCAACAATTGCTGGCTTGCCTTCTTGAACTTCTAGCACCAATCGCAAATCGTTGAATTCATTTGGGGCATCATTGTTTAGCGTAAAGTCGGGATTCATCCCCTCGATATAAACAATGTTGTATTGCTTGCGTTCAGTAAACACTGTATAGCCCTTCTTCACCATGTAATTGTAGATGCGGCTTGCAATATCACCCGTTTGGGATTTCCCATCACTTTTTGAGCTGGATAAGATGACAGTACCTTTGCTAGTAGGTTGTGCTTCGAGCAAAGCTTTTGCTGTTTCTGCACCAAAGTAGCCATATTGTCTTTCCAGGCTCGTATCGGGTAGAAATTTCGTTTGAAAGGTCAGCAGTACCTCCTCGGTTGGCTCATTAAATCCCCGGTCTGCCCAGGACTCTTCAAATGAAGCTTCTAAAAGACCAATCGCAACCAATGCTTCTTGAATTTCCAGCGTCAGCATAAGGTCTTCAGCGATGGCATCAAACGCATACTTGTCATTCGTCTCTGCGAAGCTTTTAAGGTTCATTGTAATTCTCCTAATTTTCACTACGTTTCAATCCCGAAGTGCAGAAATTGCAACTTCACTGGTTACAGTGGACAAAATTCTGAATACTGATATGACTTACAAAAGTTAGTCAAGCCTGACTTTCTGTATATTCCGGTGTACAAAATTTGACGTTTTCAGAAAGTCTTCGCAGCAGACTTGAGTACTGTTACGGCGAACGTACCTCTTATCTCAATCGCAAAGCAGGCGTTCTCTTGAGATTCGCTGTTAGCATCAGAACCGTTTTGACCGATTGCATCTTATCAAGCGTGTTAGTGTTATTAACTAGACAACGTTGCTATTGTGTTTAACCAAGGTTATGCTTCGTGCTTTCTACTGAGAAACAACGATTGCTTTGCTTTTTATCTTCCGAGTTTGTTGCAGTGCGATCGCTTTCTTCACAGCAATTGTCCTAACTTCAAGATGAGCGCGATAAGATCGGTGATCGCGAATTACTAAGCAATTCGCTCAATTGGTGGATTTCTTACAATTTAGAAATGAAGTAGTCCTAACGACCACACCCATTAGTGCCGCAAAACCAGAACAGGACGTTGGGTTTGTTCAAATCAGCAATCGCGGGGACATTAAGGTTAGAACGATCGCTTAAAGAAGACATAGATGAATGCTCTTGCCCATAATCAACCTTGCTAGCACCCTGGTTAGACTCACTGCGAATTAGCGCAGCACCAGATAATGCAAGAGTTCCGACAGTAATTAAAGTCGCTGAAGCTGCAACTGCACCAATACGATTCAACATTTTGGAAAAGTCCTTGCGATGAATGAAATCAAAGCCTTTGCAGTTCCTGTTGCGAAACGGTTGTTGCTTTGATGCTTCTCATCTTGTCAAATCGTTTCAGTTCTTCAAATCCATAAAACTCATATAAACCTCATACAAAACCTCATAAACTTGTAATGAATGAAGTTTGACTAGGTTACTTTCTGGCGTTGATCGCTTCATTGAGCAGGATGAAATCTTTGAATGAAACGCAGTTTCTTCAAGATAGGTTGCTTGTGATATTAGAACCTCCGGTTGTAAAGCCAAGGATTTTCTGGTTGCATTAAGAGGGATTGTTACAACACCCTTTCGCTATTGACATTCCTGTCAGAGGGTTTTGCACATTGACGTAGCGATCGCCAAGCTCTCTTACAAGATGTCATCAGAAGGTGCATTATGGATCAACGATGGAGGCGAGGCAGCCGGTATCTGGCAACCATTGCAGCGTTAGCAGGAGCAAATTTCTTTCCAGAGTTGCCAAGTGCTGCCCAGCTTTTGCCAGATAATAGCCTAGGCTCGGAAAGCTCAATCATCACGCCAGGGAGCAATCTGCAAGGGCAACCCGCTGACATTATTGCAGGAGGCGCACGTCGCGGTGCGAATCTATTCCACAGCTTTCAAGAATTCGATGTCGGCAATTTGCAGCGCATTTACTTTAGCAATCCTGCGGGGGTAGAAAACATCCTGTCACGGGTAACGGGCACAAATCCCTCGAATATTCTGGGCACTCTAGGTGTATTGGGTAATGCCAATCTGTTTTTGATTAACCCCAACGGCATTGTGTTTGGACCGAATGCCACTTTAGATTTGCATGGCTCATTTATGGCGAGTACAGCAAGTAGTATCCTGTTTGCAGATGGAACAGAGTTTAGTGCTGTGAATCCCTCTGCTACTCCTTTATTGACTGTTAGTGTGCCGCTCGGACTCCAGTTTAACGGTGGGGAAGGGGATATCGTTGTGCAAGCTGGTCAGATTCCGCACCCGGATAACCCGTTTACTGAAGTTGGCGATACGGGACAGCTTCCGGGGATTGCTCAAACGGTAAACAGCACGGATTCGGGAGCGGCGTTTGATGCCATCTCCGGTAATCTAAGCAGTGACAGCGATGTGGACTTGTACCAACTGTTTCTAACTAAAGGGAAACCTTTCACAGCAAGTACAGTGGGTAACACCGATATCAATACCCAGTTGTTTTTGTTCGATAGCAATGGCTTGGGCGTATCCGCTAACAACGACAGCGTTGGATTTCAGTCCACTGTACCGTTGTATCAACCCTTTATCTCTGCTCACTCCGGCACCTATTACCTGGGTATCTCCAGCTACGATAAAGATCCTCTCAGTTCACAAGGTTACATTTTTGATGCTGTAGAGAATCCAAATGGTTCCGGTGCAGGATTACCCCTCAATGGTTGGGATGAGATGCCTCGCATCCCAACTGTTCGCCCCAGTAGTGGGGCGTACACCATTACGCTCAATTCTCGTAGTGAGGGGCTACAAGTTCAACTAGGCAGAACTCTGGCACTGGTGGGCAATCAGGTAAGGCTGGAGGGCGGCAGGTTGGAAGCACCTGGCGGATGGGTAGAATTGGCTGGAGTGGGAGGTTCGGGAGTTGTAGGATTGGCACAGCAGGGGCAGGGATTACGGTTGAGCGTCCCTGATGGGCTGGCAAGAGCCGATGTATTTTTAACTGAGAATGCTCTGGTGAATGTCAGTGCAGGTGGCGGTGGCAGCATTAGCATTCAGGCTAGGAATGTGAATATGACAGCTAGCAGCTTGCTGGCAGGAATTGCTCCAGGATTTGGGGCTGTTGACTCAAGAGCAGGGGATATTGAAATTAATGCGACGGAAGCACTCAACCTGGATGCCAGCAATATTACGAATGATGTGGCAATCGGAGCTACTGGGGATGGTGGCACTCTCAACTTCGTCACCGGCTCGTTCTCCGCAATCAATGGCACGGGTCTCTACGCCAGGACTTACGGAGTGGGCAATGCAGGTGATGTGAACATCACTACCCGTGATACCGTCAGCTTCGATTATTCACTTGCCGTAAGCATCGTGGCACCTACAGGTCAAGGACGAGGAGGAGAGATCCGCATCTCAGCAGGCTCGGTGTTCGTCACCAACATTGCCCAGTTATCTGCTCTTACCAAAGGGGAAGGGGATGCTGGAAATGTAATCATTAACGCTCGCGATACGGTTCGCTTTGATGGCAGCGATCGCAGGTTGCGTCTTGCCAGTTCTGCTTTCAGTTCAGTGGGAGATAACTCACCGGCTGGACAAATGGCGAACGGTCGGGGTGGAGATATTCGCATTACTGCAAATTCTGTGTTTTTCACCAATGGCGCACAATTAATTGCTGGCACCAATGGACGAGGGGATGCAGGCAATGCGATCATCTATGCCCATGATACGGTAAGTTTTGACGGAGAGAGTGGAGCGTTCAGTGGTGTAGCCCCATCTGGCACTGGCAACGGGGGCAGTATCAACATTACTAGCGGGTCGTTGCTACTAAGTAATGGCGCAGAACTGACCGTTAGAAGTCAAGGCTCAGGGAGTGCAGGCTCATTAACTGTTAAAGCTGGCGCGATTCAGCTTGATAATCAGGGAAAAATCAGGGCTGACACTGTTAGTGGTGGGGGAAACGTTAATTTGCGATCGCCTCTCCTGCTATTACGTCGCAATAGCAGCATTACTACGACTGCCGAAGGCACTGCCACAGGTGGCAACATTAACGTTGATGCTGATTTCATTGTTTCACCTCCGAATGAGAATAACGACATTATTGCCAATGCTTTTGCAGGATCGGGTGGACAAATTACGCTGACAGCCCAACGTATCTTTGGGTTTGATGTCCGTACTCGTGAGGATTTGCAACGCTTACTCAATACCACCAATCCGGATGAACTCGATCCACAACGTCTCCCGACCAATGATCTCACTGCTTTCTCGCAGGCGAATCCTACGATCGACACGGGAGTCGTCACTGTTCAAACTCCCGCTCTCGATCCGACACAGGGACTAACAGCATTACCAATAGATTTCACCGATCCCAGCCAACTAATAGCTGCTACCTGTCTGGCGGATGAGGGGAGTTCATTTGCCATTACAGGGCGGGGTGGTTTACCGGAAGACCCCCGACAGCCATTGATGGGACAGGAGATTTGGCAGGATGAGCGAGGAGCGAGGGAAGATGGAGAAGTCAGGGAGGTAGAAAGAGGGCGGGGAGTGCCGATCGTTAAAGCGCAAGATTGGATCGTCGATCGCACTGGCACGGTTGTTTTAGTCGCGCAACAACCCCAAACCCATCCATCAGGAGCGTTGATGCATCCGTCGTGTGCATTGCCCAACATTTCACCCTAATTGTCGATCGATCGCGACCTGATGTTCTTTTGTTTCCGATTGCTTTAAGTACTCGATCGCAATGCGTCCAGCCGTGGGATAGTCTTGCCGTGCGTCTAACAGCAAAGCGAGCGTGCGTTGAAACTGGAGGCGATCGCGTTGTTTATCGGTGACAATGATGATAGCGATCGCAGTTCCCCACAGCCCTAGGAGGGTCGGCACTACAGGTATCCACCAGCCAGACAACAAGGCTAAATAACCACCGCCCATCAGTCCACCACTTGCTAACAAAATACCGATTGCCAGCTTCAACGGCGATCGCAATGACCAGCCCATTACTGCACCAACACCAGACCACAGCAGTACCCAGAGCCATTCGCTCGGCTCAGCCCAGACGCGAATCAGCGGTCGTCCATCCAGGGCGGCACTGATGATTTGACTGACGATATTCGCGTGGAGTGTCACCCCGTTGATCGGTTGCGCCGGATTGAACCAACCGCCGTTGTAAGGAGTCCGGAAGCGATCGTTGATGCTTTCGGCAGTGTAGCCAATCAGAACAATGCGATCGCGGAACAGTTCGGCAGGAATCTGACGGTTCAGGACTTGCCGCAATGGAACAGTCAGAAAATTTGCCTCAGTTCCTCGAAAATTGAGCAGGATTTGGTAGCTCTGTCCCGCCTGGGCATTGACATAGCCACCATCATGCGGCTCAAATTTCTCGAAAATGGCTTTCCCTAACTCAAATCGTCGCCCCGCTGCATCCAATTGCTTCAAAGCGAGACCCTCAGTTGCTAAGTACGGCAATGCTAGTTGTACTGCCAAACTATACTGTGATGTATTTTCAGCCCTAACAGACAATAATGCCCGACGCACTTTACCATCGGCATCTTCAACCTGATCGGCAAATCCAACTTGTTGTTTTTGATTCAAAATTGGGGGTGGAGCAACCCGGTTCCCTACCACTTTCTCGATCCCAATTAGGTTCGGTGTGGATTGAAACACCTGCACTAAGTCTGCGTGTCCTGGCGCGACGGGTAAATCGCGATAGATATCCAGCCCAATGATTCGCGGTTTTTGCGTCTGAATGTTTTGAATTGCCTGTGCCAATACTCTGTCCGGCATCGGATGCCCGACTTGAGTAATGTCCTGCTCGTCGATCTCGACCATCACAATGCGGCGATCGATCGGTTCTAAAGGTCGCCAGCGCACAAACTGATCGAACAGACTCAATTCTAGTTCTTGCAGCAGTCCTAAACCCCGGAGCAGCAAAAGGGGGACAGCGAGACTCAACGTTATGCCCGGTATCCAACGCCAACCAATACGGCGTTTTTGAACCTCTTGGCTGGCGCGTTGTCGGGCAACCGCTAACATCTGGCTTGCCTGTTCCACAGCTTCCAGGGCGGCTTGCGCTTCCCGTTTCGCCAGATCCTGACTCGCCCCCAAAAATTGATAATCCTCATAATTCAAGCTCTTGCCTAATGCCCACGTCAAGACATCCTGTAACGTCTGCCCCCGCAACAAATAGGATTCATCGCCTTTGCCAGAGGCGATCCAGGCATCGAGAGATTTGGAGTAGGGACGAAGTTGCGCCAGATGGTGACGCACCCAGTTCAGGTTAAATACAGCTTGATAAATGGGATTCTTGACTACCAATTGCCCTTGCTGGTTGATCGCTAGTCCGGAGAGCAACAGTTCGATCTGTTCGCGCCTCCCATCGAACTCCACTCCCTCATTCTTCAGGATCTGCTGATAGATGCCTAATAGTCTCCCCGTCAAGTGGGAATCATTTAGCAGGCGATCGCGAATAGTTCGCAAATGTTCGGGTTCATCCTGGAATTCCCAGGCTTGAATGATGAATTTTTGAATCAATTGTTCAATGTGTTCTCGATCCGTGATGGATTGAGATTGAGCCGGAATGGGATGCTCAACCAGTAACTGGCACACCTTTTGGATCAAGAAGGGCTGTCCACCCGTCCATATCAAGATTTCTTGCAGAGCACGTGACGGCTCGTGGACACAGCCAACTAGACCCTGCGCCAACGGTTGAACATCCGCTCGATACAACCCACACAGGTCGATTGCTCGACCAATATTGAATGGAGTTCTCTGATGATCGCTCATGAGATCGGATGGCGTGGCAACTCCCAAGAGCGCAAACGTCAGCCGTCGGTACTCAGGCTTCAAACTGCGACGGTTATAGCAGGCACGAATCAGTCCAAAAAAATCATTGAGCGAGAAATCCAAGCCTCGAATACTATCCACCTCATCTAGAAACAGTACCAGCTTAGGTCGCGGGTGTTCCTCACTTTTAACTTCTACCAGCAAAATTTCTTCAATGAACTGGCCTAACCGTTGCACTGGAGATAGACCATCCCGCTCAGCCCACCACCGTTTCAGATTTACAGTGCGGAATAAGTCAAATACCTGCCACAGTTCAACGACAAATCCCTTGTACCACTGCTCTGGTGTCAGGTTTTCGTTACCAATGCGGGATAGATCGATCGCTCCACAACAAACGCCGTCCTGTTGCAACTGATGCAATACCTGCACCATCAAGCTAGACTTCCCCATTTGGCGGGCATTAAATACGTAACAAAATTGATCGCTACTTAAAACTTGATAAAGGTCAACATCTGCCTGCCGCCTCACATAGTAAGGATGGTCTTGACTCAGACTGCCACCAACCTGGTACTGATTCATACGGGGAACTTGGAACACTTAAATGCGGTTAGATGAGCGTGTGACAGAAGTAACTTGCCTACCAAACGCGATCGTGGGTTTGCACCACAGAGGCTTAATTGCGAAACCGTATCTAATTTTGAATGATTGCTGGTAAGGAAGCACCTTCAAAACTGACACAATATCACTGCTTAATTGAATAGGTTGTGTTTCTGCATTAGACAATCCTTAAATCTCATAAGATTTCTCATAAAAAATTTCATACTATGCTCTAAAATGCCTTCAGCATATTCCTGTCTGGGGATTAATCTCATGAATGTTGACAGCCTCTTTGAGAGTCTCAACCGCGAGTTAACTGCCAGTCAGATCCGTCCGCTCAATCCGGCAGAAACATTATTGTTACGCGGAATCTGGCAATATCAAACCTACAGCCAAATTGCAGAAGAGGTTGGGTATAGTCCTGGCTATTTGACTAATGTAGTTGCACCTGAACTTTTGCACCGACTCTCAGATCTGATTGGGCAACGTCTGACGAAGAAAAATTGTCGCATTCTGTTGGAAGCGTATACTACATCCCAATCTCATTCCCAGCCAGAGGGACAACCACAACCGCTCATCTCGTCCCTTACCCCCAATCCGAACCAGGCGTTTACTCCAGCATTTCCCAGTGGACCGATCGCGAGCAACTCTCCGTTTTATATTGCGCGTCCGCCGATCGAATCACAAGCAGGTGACGAAATCTGCCTCCCAGGCGCATTGGTTCGTGTCAAAGCACCCAGGGAAATGGGAAAAACTTCGCTGCTTCTGCGCGTGTTGGATCATGCCCAACAACAGGGATATCGTACTGTTTACCTGAATTTAGAGCAAATGGATCGAGCCATTTGTGCCAACCTGAATCGATTTCTCCGCAGTTTGTGTGCCAGCGTCACTCGTCAACTTCAACTTGAACCGAAAATAGATGATTACTGGGATGAAGATATTGGTAGCAAAGTCAGTTGTACCCTGTACTTTCGGCAGCATTTATTAGAGCAAATTAAGACTCCTTTGGTTCTTGCATTGGATGAACTCAACCAGATTTTTGAGTATCCTCATGTTGCCAAAGATGTTCTACCTCTGTTACGCTCCTGGTATGAAGAGGCGAAACGAGTTCCGATTTGGCAAAATCTGCGGCTGATTATTGCTCACTCCACAGAAGTGTATGTCCCCCTGCAACTGAATCAGTCTCCTTTTAATGTGGGGTTGGCAACTCAACTCGTTGGATTCACGTTAGCTCAAGTGCAACAACTCGCCCAGTGTTACGGTCTGAACTGGAGCGATGGAGAATCAGCCAAACAACTGATGGCAATGGTTGGTGGACATCCAGCTCTCATCCATACGGCTCTCTATCATCTCAGCCGAGAAGAACTCACTCTTAGCCAACTTCTAGCATCGGCTCCAACTCCTACAGGAATCTATCATCATCATTTACAGCGTCATTGGACAATTCTTAAACAACACCCGGATCTACTCCAGGCATTGCAGGCTCTTCTGAGGACTCGCGAACTAATATATTTAGAATCAAGCCTTGCTCATCAACTAAACAGCATGGGACTAATCAATCATTTTGGAAACAAAGTAACTGTAAGCTGCGAACTATATCGCCAGTATTTCTGAAGGAAAACATTTACTACTACTGAAGCTTACTAAACCTCTCTCACTTCAAATCCTATCAAAAACGATCATACCGCTCAGTTTAGAACTGAGTGATAGCTAGTCATTCCTGAAAAACCTAATAAATCCAGCTAGCTAGGGGTTTAGCCTAATAAAATAGCCAAAAAATTGCCAGAAAATATCTCAATTATTACAAAATATAGGAAAATAGGCTTCTTGCGAGAATTAGGATAAGTGTTATGCATTTTTAATGCACAGCAGATGGAAGTAAGGAGTGGGGGATGGAGTACAGTAAATAATCTTCAAATAGTTTTAAAGTTAAAGGTTCCACCAAATTCCTTAGGGGTGGGGAATCGGAAACTGGGAATAGAGAATTATGCCAATTCCTATTCGCTATTTTCCTCTTCTTTTGAAAGTTGTATCAGTTGAATTAGGCCTTGCTGAGCTTTTGCAGAACTTGAAGGGAAAGATTGAGTTGTACTAATTGGCACAGGTAACTATACGCTGGCAGACTGTTAGGATAGCGATCGCTTACAGATGACGGTCTAACCCTCTTGTGTCAAAGTTGAGTGAAAGCTTGATTTTTCGTGGATTTTAACCGAATAAATTCATCAAATTTTCCCAAAGTGCCAGAAAAAGGCATCTGTCAGCAGCTTTGTGAGAATCTAAAGTTCTCAATACTTTCTCAATCTGGCGCTCCAGATTGAGATTTCCTAAGATGGTTACTTCCTTAAAGAAGCCAAGAGTTGTCGAACCACTTGGCGGATGCGATCTCGCTTGAGATGGCTGCTGAAGTTCAAGGTAATTTGTAAAAGTTTGGGTCAGGATATTCATGTCAGCTTAGAGTCCGCGATCACTAACTGGATCGACAAACAGCATTTGACGCAGAGTACAAGCATAAGGAAGCCAAGAAGCTGAAAGGGGCGTTCGCCATAAAGCTTTCCCAGATGGTACGCCTTAACAAAAGCCGGATGAATTACCTCGACAAGTTCCAGCAGATGATTGATGAGTACAATGCTGGTTCTTGCAACGTTGAAATCTTTTTTAACGTGAGTTCGGGATAAAAAAGGGCGGAGCAGATACGCTGAAAGTGCTGAGTTCTCAAGTATCTACCCGCCCATGCTTAGTTTAGAAGCTTTGTTTTGCCACGTCGATGATT
>NZ_JAMPKE010000041.1:0-42802 GCF_039961955.1 Trichocoleus sp. DQ-A1 | reverse complement strand
AAGCATTTTTAACAGATGGGGCTTTTTAACAAGAGTGACCCCATCTTTTTTTACCGCAACTTGGCTTCAGGAGCGCTTGCACTAGGCTTTTGACGGGGTTGTCACCCCGTGAGATCTATGAGCCTGATGGCTCTCAATTATTCCTTAACTGAACTAAATAGAAGAAGTTATTTGTGACTA
This sequence comes from Trichocoleus sp. DQ-A1, assembly GCF_039961955.1. NCBI lineage: Bacteria > Bacillati > Cyanobacteriota > Cyanophyceae > Leptolyngbyales > Trichocoleusaceae > Trichocoleus > Trichocoleus sp. DQ-A1. Next base: position 42,622 of record NZ_JAMPKE010000041.1, on the reverse strand, counting down.
TGGCAACGCGATCGCACGACCCCCAAAAAGCTCCACAAAATTCTACTTTCGTACCCGTCAACAACCAGTTTCAGCCGCGCCCTTTCCCAGTTCAGGAGCCACCCCAAACTCACGAAACACCAAACCTACAAGCACAACTGGAAAGTGCCCAGCGCTTTAGTCACAATTTCGCCAATATTTCAATCCAGAGTCCTGACATCCCAATCCCAACACCGCCACCGATTCAACCGAAACTCACGATTGGAGAGCCAGGAGATAAATACGAACAGGAAGCAGACAAGACAGCAGCAGAAGTGGTGCAACGGCTTCATGCACCCATGCCGAGTTATGGAAGGGATCTTAGCCAGCCCGAAAGTAAGTTGGCTCAAACCATAAAAGCTGGCATGGTGCAAAGCTCTAACTCGATGCATCAACAGGGAATCCCGAATCATCAAAACAAATTGATGAGAATGTTGGATGTACCCATCCTGCAACGCGAGGTGATGCCAGAAGAGGAAGAAGAAAAAGAACTCCAGATGAAGCCGATGATACAGTGTCAGTCTAGTGAGGATGGGAAACCCGCCTCACCGGATCTCGAAGCAACCATCCAACAGGCACGAGGAAGCGGACAGCCACTGGCGCAGAGTATTCGCGAACCGATGGAGCAGGCGTTTGGGGCTGATTTCAGCGGGGTAAAGATTCATACGGATGCTCAATCTAATCAGTTGAATCGCTCAATCCAGGCGAAGGCATTTACGACAGGGCAGGATATTTTCTTCCGGGAGGGAGCGTATGAGCCGGGAAGCCGGGGTGGGCAGGAGTTGATTGCCCATGAACTGACTCATGTTGTTCAGCAGAATGATAGTCAAGATGGCTGTTACCAGATAAACCGAACTGTTTATATTGGGAGTAGGGCAAAGTCAGTTCGCGATCAGGATATAAATGCCGAGGTTCAACAGCGCGGTCAAACATATGGTTGGAGCAAGGAAGAAACAAAGAAAGTAGCATCCGCATTAAAGTCGGAAAATGGAAACAAACAAAAAGTATATCAGTACGACACATGGCTCGATGCCATAGAAGACAAACAATGGAAAGGAGATAAGAACGCAGAAGGCAGCGAAATGCGTGAGCATACATTCCATTTTGGAAATACTTTGAAGAATGTTTTAAAAAGAATAAAGGATATTGTAGAGAACGGTTTTAATTCAGCATTTGCAGCTATGGAAGGTGGTTTCCTAACGTCTGCATGGAATACCTTGAGTGGAATAGGGGAGAACCTATCAGAAATTGCTCTGGGTCTTGCTCCAGGAGTGTACAGCATCCTTGCAGGACTAAAGAAGTTATTTGACTTAAAGAAAATTGGAAGGCTTTATAACGCATTAAAGGTTGCAGGCGCGCAAGAATTAGCAGGAAAGGTAGATCAAAAGGTAAATCGACGTTGGTGGGATACTCTGGTAGCTGGTATTCAAAAGATTACTAAGGGTGCGCTCAAAATAGCAGCATTGTTTACTGGCCCGCTTGCAGGTGGATTTATTGCCGCAGCAGATATTGGCGATGCCATCATGCAAATTGGGAAATACTTATACAGAGGAGGCAAGGCGATATATAAGAAGCTAAAAGGCACAAAGGGACAAAACCGAACTTTCAATGCACGCCGGTTACTCTTGCAGGGGTTAGCTGGAAAAGCCTGGACTCTCGATGTTTTGATTGCAATGGATTGGAGAGGCAGCGGAGTGGTTGGGCGATTATCTGGATGGTATGAGAAACTTAATCCACTAACATCCAAAAATATGGCTAAAAATCCAGAATTACTAGCGTTCAATAACGCAATGAAATCTGCGGCTGAAAATGCGACAAGTAGTGCAAACAATCCAGAAGCGTTTAACTCGGCACGAATCGACTTTCAGTTAAGGCTAGATCAGTTATATGGAAAATCTGACGATAGTAATTTTAGAGCCGCAATTATAGAAAATGTTGCTTATCAACTTCGTTCATTTGCATAGCGCGATCGCCCATTTCAGTAAATTGGTTTAATAGTGTAGCAAGCTCAGTTTGGTTGAAAGCGATCAGGCATGAAAACAGGAGATAGTGCCGTTTAGGAAAAGGCGTAGAAAAAAGAGGGAGAGACAATAGAGAAGTAGATGTGCTTGACTCGATTTCACTAATAGAGTTCTTGCGGAAAAGAGGAAAGTGTTTTAAATAAAACAGGAGAAGCTAATATTATGAACATTTTAAATGTTGTACAAAAAAGCAATAGAGCTTTCTCGCTCTCACTCCAAACGGCTATACAGGTATCAAACCCGATACATTCTGGAAAATCGTAGAAGTGGTGCGAAACGCTAAGGATGGAAGCCGTGGAAGCCGTGCTACGTTATCAATACCCGGCAAAATTCTGGTGACTTTACAGGATTGGCGAGAGTACAGAACGTATTTTTACATAGCTATTGATGGGATAATTCATGAAGCGACAGCCTATCGGACAGTGAAGCGAATTGAAGATATTTTAAGCAAAGCGGAAGAATTTCATTTACCTGGCTCTTCGCCAGTTGCAACAATCATCTTCAGAAATTGAAGTAATTATTGTGGATGTAACGGAAACAGAAGTTGAACAACCCCAAAAAACCAGAAAAGCTACTATAGCGGGAAACAAAAGTGCCATACATTGAAAACGCAATTAATAATTAATCAAACCAATAAATCCGTGATTTGTACGAAGTTTGCCAAAGGAAGTCAGCATGATTTCAGAATATTTAATAACAGTAGAGTCACGGTAATCGAAAGAATACAGGTTTTAGGCGACAAGGGATATCAGGGTATTGGGCTTTACCATACCAATAGCTATATTCCCCATAAAAAGTCGAAAAATAGTCAATTAACGAAGCAACAAAAGCACCAAAATAAAGAACAATATCGGCTAAGAGTTCGAGTGAAAAATGTGATTCTGCATCTCAAGGTTTTCCGAATTTTATCAAGTCGGTACCGGGACAGAAGAAAGCGGTTTGGCTTACGAGTCAACCTAATAGCTGGTCTCTATAATTATGAGTTGAAATTCGCTGCATCATCCTAATTCCGCAAGAGGTCTATTAGCCCTGAGTTATTCGCCCTGAGTCCATCTATGGCTCTTGACACATAACTCTTAACCGAATAAAAAAAAGGCGATCGCGCTTCACGCGATCGCCTTTTTTTTATCCCTTGCTTACTAAACTTTCCCTGACTATAGAAAAAGCCTCTAGCGTCCAATCAAACGTGTACAGCCATAATCGAGAGTTGCAGGGTTACTTCCTGTTCGGATGATACTCAAACTCCAATGAGAACTAATCAATAATTTGTGGACTGGGAGTTTGGGCGTTGACATCGGCCTGAGACAAGTTAGGAATCGTCCAATTTGTGTCACCTGCTTTGAACACATGAGCAGGAACCACATTCAATTCAATTGCACCCGTTGCACGATTTGTTCTCACAATTGATTGAGTTCCGTCCACAAACTTGGCTGCAACGGGTTCGGTTAATGCTTGTGCTTGAGCATTGGGACCGAGAACCACCTGAGTTCCCGCAGGTAGAAAATATCCATCGCAATCCCAATCATCATCCGTTTCCTCACCCGCAGCTAGGTAATAGAGTTGTGTCGGAGACTTCTTCGGCTTGTTGGCATAGACAGCCACTGTGCCAGGGGTTTCGTTATGGCACTGTGCCCGCTTTCGAGCCGTTTCCATCACGTACTTCTGCTGTTGCAACTGGCTGAGCGTTTGCTGATAGGTTTCGGGCGTGTAACCCGCTTGATCTGGATTATCCTTGGCTTGTAGTAATTGATTGATGGCTTGCGTTACTTCCGCGTAATCCGTTCCTTTCGTGAAGTCTTTACCTGCCCATGAGGGAGGAGCAATCATGAGGTTGACCAGAAGCACGAGCGCGACGAGAGCAATTTTGATAAATTTCATGGAATTCTCCTTACTTTGAGATAACTGAACATTCCAACTAAAAATGTGATTCAAAAGTTGGAAACTATCTTAAGCCAGGTGTGCAAGAAAGAAATATCAGTTTAAAACCGCACACCGTTTGTCTACTTCAGAACTTTCAAAACTGGTGCTTGGGCTTGTAGCGTTTGATTAATTGTGGTTCCTAGTTTTAACAGGTAAAGACCACTTATTACGAGCGTCAGTACTGCCAATCCTGGATTTTCTAAAGTGCCGCTATCAAATAGAATTAACACCCCTAAGCTAATCAGGACAAAAGGGACTAGATGGTTGCCGTAACGAGTCAGATTATCTGCGATCGCCGGAATTTGGGTTAACTTGTAAGCGGCAAGACACCACACACCCACCAGCGAGAAAAATACTCCTAGAATGATGACTAGATTTTCCCAGGTGCAGCTTGCAAACAGCGGCATATAGATTCCAATGTTATCGCCGCCATTCGCAAAAGTTACCGCTGCTACGCTATACGCCTGGGGTGAGATGAAACTGCTAAACCAGGCTGGTTGAGCTGGCGTTTCGTCTGAGTCAGCATCATCTTCTGTATTAGAATTCACTAAGCGGCTGATGCCGATCGCAATCGGAACCAATCCTAACATTCCAATACAGGGACGCGGCAACAACAAACTGCCAAAGAAACTGGGAAGGCTGGCGAGAACGAGGGCGGCAAAGCCAAGATACTGTCCGGCAACAATGTGGCGTTTGCGAAAGAGGGTATTAACCTGGGAAAAGAACAGCATCAGAATCAAAATGTCATCCAGGTTAGTTGCTGTGAAGGCGGTAAAGCCGGTTGAAATTGCCGCGAAAAGTCCGTTCATGTTCAGTTCATGCTCCAAATTCTGTTGTGTCTATCCGAACTTTTGGCGCGACGCTGTAGCAATCCTGTTGGGATTGTGAGAGATGTTTTGAAGAGAATACGTCTCACAACGAAGCTCAAAACCTACGAATGACGAAAGGATTAATAAATAAGCCACGAGAATCGTAAAGGCATCATTTTTAGCATTTCTAGCTAGTCGTTGACCGTTAGTTCAAGCTAAATTATTGAAAATGTTTAGGAAGCCTGTTTTCTGGAGTGGCTATTGAGAACAGCCACCGTTGCAATCTTGTTGGAGTGATGCTCCAACTCATTCAAGTCTTGAGCCGGTACGAACACAACCTTGACTTCGCTCGCTGCTTGGTGTTGTTGCTTGATTAATACAGTTAGCTCGTCTAGTTTCTTGGCATAGTCAGCATCCAGCTTTTCGTGGATCAGTTCGAGGTTTTGAGCGGCTTGTAACGTGATCTGGTAGTTGTGATTCGCACTTTCCCGATCTTCTTCTGATTGGCGGTTCTGGCTCATCAAGACGACGGGAGCGGTATAAGCAGAGGCAAAGGAGAATACCAGGTTCAACATCATGAAGGGAGACTCATCCCAGTGAGGCAGTCCCGGTATCAGGTTGCAACCTACCCATCCAGCAAGAACGGTTGATTGTCCAATCAGAAACGCCCAGGAACCCACTTTAGTTGCCATTTTGTCTGCCACCTTTTGCCCAAACGTTAAGGGCTTCTTCTCAGGTGGTTTAATTTTTGAAAATTGTGGTTGTGTCAGAACGACAGGGGCTTGTTGCGATTCGTTGATACCGGGTTGACTGGATTGAGTGGAGTTCATGCTGTTACCTCTTGCAACTTCAAATTCGTTTAATGCTTTGATGAGTGCGCTTAGGGGTTTTTTGTATTTGTGCTGCACTTGCTATAGTTTCACTGTATGGCGCTTAAAGTATAAGAGCAAATACTCTTTCTTGTTGAATTAATAAATTGAAGTGATTGACTTAGGCTAAGCGTTATGAATTCGACTTTTCCAACCCTGGTTGTTACCCAGAACAGCGTTGGTGCAAATTGCTGGTAATTTCAGTAATGCCAGTTCCTCAATCAATTGAGTTTATCGATTCAACAAAAAAGAGTGTTTGCTTTTATAAATTGTGATTACGTAGGATGAATTTATGCTTCTGCAATAGATTCTTGCCAAACTGGATCGCCAGTCTGGATAGCCAGTCTGGACAAAAGACACAAGAACATTGAGAAAGCCTTTCTGGTTGTCACAAGAGAAAAACATGAAGAATCTTTTCAAAATTGCGCTCGCCCTAGTGATATTTGTGGTGAACCTAGCGATCGCCCAACCCTCTCTGGCAGATCGACCCAAAGTATCCAAAAATCCTGACTATATTCAGGTGACAAAAACGCTGAACGGTTTATCAGCACTCCAGGAAAGCCAGGATATCCCTCCAGAAGTGCAACAGCGAATTGACGAGTTGACCTTGCAAAAAGCCGCAATCGAGTCGGGTGTCACCTGGGGACAATGCAGGAACGAAACCGGGAACACCATCGGCATCTTTGGTCCCGCCTCTGAGGAATCGAAGACTGGCGATAACAATCTCTACTTTCTAGCAGACGGTGAGACAACTCCTGAAGGCTGGGATTGCCAGGGAATTTATTTACCGAGTGGTATTAACGTTGCAGGCATTGAGTCAACACCTGCCACTTATACAATTCTGGATGGTACCCGTTTAATCGCCCGCCGAAATCCTGATACCTCTGCGCTTGAGTTTAACGTTCCACCACTCAAGTCTTCCCAAGAGAATAAGCTGGCAGTTCCTAACGTATCGCAGGAATTTATTGAATCTCGCATTCCTAGTACGTTCACAGCCGTAGAAATTGACGATTAATGGGATGCGTACAAGTGGGTTGACGCAATGATTTAACAAATTGGCTTGCAAGCTCATTGAGTCAACTCACCGTACAAAAGAATGGAAAGTTATTGTTACTCACTCATTAGCATTTTGGATTATGGATTCTTTAATTGGGTCAGTAGATTCGCAGATTGTATTAGTAGTTGCAGCGATCGCCGTGTCCCTCTTGCTGGTTACGCTGCTGATTAGAATCTTAAAAGCTGGTTTCGGGTTGATTTTGACGATTTTGGTGCTGGTGGCGGGATTGCAGTACGTTTTTGGCATTACCCCCGGACAGTTGTGGGGTGAGATCGGGAATTTGCCCCAAGATGCGATCCAACTGGTGAAAAACCTCGATTGGAATTCTCTGATATCAAGCTTTAATAGCTGAAGGCAGCATTCAATCACTTCTAATTATTCATCTGACAAGAAAGTTTATTTGTTTTTATGAGGCAATCCTCATAAAGTGAAATTAACTTATTCGCCGTAAATCCCCCACGAAGTTGGAAGCGCCACCATACCGCTTGCGGTTGGTGGTGGGTAGTTCACGCATCAAAGGCTCGTGATATTGACGAAGATACCTATGAACCGTCCGATCGCTGGGTAATGCTCTTCAGTTTGGCTGTCTTACTCTTGGGGACAGGTATCATCTACTACGTTTTTACGGATCCTGTGCAACTGATAGCCGGTGCTATGTTTGAGTAATGTTTTACTACGGCAATGATTTGCCAAGCGGATAGGAGAGGATGTCCTTTTCGAGTGTCTCTTCAGATTACTAAGCTGTCGTGCATTCAGACTGCGAGCAGAGCCTCCGGGACGCAGTCCCCTGAGAGCGAGAAAGCGTCGCCAATCGAGTTTATCCGCTCATGCAGCAACCTGATTGTGTACTACGTCAACAGATTAGCAACGTTTGTTCAATGGGATCTTACACGGCTTAACGCGAGTGCCATTTAAGCTAGGGATGATAGTTAGCGATTGCGCTTAACTAAGTATCATTCACCATTGACTAATGACTAATAACTGGCTGCTACTTTTAGTGTGGATAGGAGTTGGGACTGGCTTGCGCTTGCTGAATTTGGCTGGCAAGTCGCCTTGGACGGATGAATTTTCGACGCTGGTTTTCAGCCTGGGCAATAGTTTTCGCGGCGTTCCCCTAGATCGAGCGATCGCACTCGATACTCTTCTGCAACCCCTGCAACCAAACTCAGCAGCAGGAATCAACGATGTCATTCATCACTTAGTCACTGAGAGCAACCATCCCCCGCTCTACTTTGTGCTAACTCACCTGTGGCTGAAACTATTTCCGCTAGATGGGGGATTGGTTTCGCTATGGGGGGCGCGATCGCTTGCTGCCCTTTTCGGCGTCGCCTCTATCCCTGCAATGTACGCATTCGGCTGGTTTGCGTTTCGTTCTCGGTTGGTAGGGCACTTGGCAGCAGCAATGATGGCGGTTTCGCCCTACGGCATCTTTCTAGCGCAGGAAGCCCGTCATTACACTTTGGCAATTTTGTGGGCGATCGCTTCCCTTACCTGTCTGGTGGTTGCCGCACGACACCTGCAACGTCAGGCACCTCTGCCCGTTTGGCTGGTACTACTCTGGGTAGGGATTAATACATTAGGAATTTCCAGTCATTATTTTTTCGTTCTAACTTTAGGTGCCCAAGCGCTGGCGTTGATTGTCCTTCTATGGCAACAAAGACGGACTCAGAAGAATTTTAAATTTCCCAGTGTCAAGTCCTCGATCCCATTGCTGGCGGTTGCGGCTGGGACGCTGGCGGGGGGATTAGTGTGGGTGCCAGTATTCTTGCAGAACAGTTATGGGGGCAAGCTAACCGAATGGATTCAAGGCGATCGCGTCGGTTTGGCATGGCTTAGCCCAATCTTTCAAGCGATCGCGGCTTGGATTACGATGATCGCCCTACTGCCGGTAGAGTCACCCGATTTAGTCGTGGTGATTCTTTCTGGGGCTGTGATGATTGTTTTCTTTCTTTGGGCGCTACCCATCCTCTATCGAAGCTTGAAATTTCAGCGGCAAGAGGCGGGTTTGACAACCCAACTATTTGAGGGTTTCATTTGGAGTGCGATCGCGCTATTTTTTGTTTTTACCTACATCCTCGGAATTGATTTAACTCGCGGGGCAAGGTATAACTTCGTCTATTTTCCGGCTGTAATTGTTATCGTAGGAGCCAGTTTTGCCGTCTGCTGGAACGCTGTGAAGGTTGAAGAAACTACTTTAAAAGAGTCAAGTCCAGTCAGCATCGATCCCGGCTCAAAAGCCAAAGGTAAAATAAACCCTTTTATTAAAATATCTGGTCAAAAAGCTGTGGCGCTCATTTGGCTCATGGGACTTTTGAGCGGGCTAACAGTCGCCTGCAATTTGGGTTATCAGAAATACTATCGCCCCGATCTCTTAGTACCACCGATTATAGAGTTGCAAGATTCCCCATCTTCATCTGTGCAAGTGCCAATTCTAATTGCCACAACTCACAAAACCCATGTACAAAATGGGGAAATGATGGGAATCGCGTGGGAACTCAAACAGCAAGCGGTACAGCCAAGGGAAATCCAATTTCTCCTAGCGCATCAAGACCAAAATCCTCAAACTTCAACAGCGGCGTTGCAAAAAACTTTGGCGACTTTACCGCGCCCTCTAGATGTTTTGCTGGTAAATTTCCACGCACCCATAGAGTTAGATAAATGTGTTACGAATGCCAATTTCCCTTCAGTGGATGGCTACGAAACCAAACTTTATTACTGTCGAGATCGCTAAAGCTTAACTGCTTTTTTTGACGCTTTCTGGAACGCTCAGCGATGACAAACCCGCGATCGCTCTTAAATTTTGAGAGCGAATTAACTCTGTAAAATTTAAACTAGAGCGACCTTCGATTTTACCGACGGCTTCAATTGCGGATAACAATTGCTGGGCAGCTTCAGCTTCCGTGTAGCCCCGCCGAATTGCTACCTTAATTGCCGATTCATCCGCATCCAGTTCAGACTGAGAACTGCGAGTATTTCGCCAAATTTGAGTTGCTGCCAGTCCGCTTAATCCGCTAGCCACGACAACACCCACGGCATCTCCTTGGACAAGCTGCACAATTGCTCCGATTGCTCCAGCCGCCACCACGCCTTGATAAAGGTCAGGTTTAAACCACTTGATCCCAGTCAGCCAAGCAACTGTGCGTAAAATCAGCAAATCTCGCTGCGGCTGAGACAAGCGACGCCATAAATCAAAATTGATATAAATCGGTCGATCTTGTGCCCAAGGCAGCGGAAATGGGCTATTAATCACCTGCGGTTGCTCCGGTTTGCTAACCACTTTTGTCAGCATTCGACCAGATGCAGGCATGACATCTAATAAGCGGCGAATTTCAGGCTCTGGATTCATCTTGGATGACTTGGGGCAACTATGGTAAAGACGCGATCGCTCCCCTCTACTCACTGAAAACTATTCTAAGGAATGTGGATGAAATAACTGGTAAAAGTAGGGATATGCCCCTACCCAGGAAGTTGAAATAAATCCACAATCCTCAGTTTTAGGGGGAGGGAGACGGAACGGCTGAAGCCGTAGGCTTGGGTTTAGGAGCTTGCTGAGTGGGCGGAGTGGTAGCTCTAGGCGTCGCCTTGGGTGTTGTTGTCGCTCTGGGTGTCGCCGGAGGTTTTGTGGCGGGGGCTTGCAGCCGAGTTGCGGGTGAGGGCGCTAGGGCTGGGCTAACAGGTGTTGACGTTGGTTCGGGTGAAATCGTTGTAGCCGGTAAGGGCGTTATCGCTGGGTTAACGGGTGTTGACGTTGGTACAGGGGAAACTGTCGTACCGGGAGCAGGAGACACCGTTGGGCTAGCAGCCGGAGCGGTGATAGAAGCAGGAGCGCCCTGTACACCCAAAATACTGGGATCTCCAGTGTCAAATATGCCAGCTAGACAGGCAATCATCATTGTCGCCAGCGTGCCAGCAAATAGCGCTTTCCAACCGAGTTCGGAGATATCTTTGCGTCGCGAGGGAATGAGGGCAATGGTGCCACCCACAAAAATGCCGACTGAAGCTAGATGGGCAAATCCGGAGAGGGCATAACTGACGATTAACACCGTGCGATCGCTTACAGTTCCCGCTTGGGCAGCTTCTGCTAACGCTTGATAGGGAGGAATTGCGGTTTCTAAGAGTCGTCGCCCAATAATCACAGACGCTGTCCAAGATTCGCTAAAGGGGACGCCGGTTAAGATTGTTAGGGGATAAAACAAGACTCCTTGAATATTTGCTAAAGTGACAACTTTAAATAAATCACCCACTGCTCCGGGTAAACCGCCCAACCAACCAAAAAATTGATTAACTAAAGAAACTAGACCCAAGATTAAGATCAGCACGGCAGCGATCGCTACTGCCATCTTCACCCCATCTAAAGAGCCGACAATCGCCGCATCTAAGGGGCTAACTCGCTCGATGGGTTCTCCAGCTACGGTTTCCTGTTTGTACGTCCCTTCCTTCTCGACTTCCTCAAACTCATTTTGCTCAAATTCTTTGGCTGTTTTCTCGCTAGGAATGCCGCCCAGCGTCAGCGGTGTTCCGGTTTCTGGCACTAAAATTTTTGAGATCACAAAACAGGCGGGGATAGCCATAATCGACGCCGATACTAAGTGTCCCAGAATGTTCGGAAAGACAGGTCTGAGGAAACTGACGTAAATAGCTAGGGTTGAGGAGGCAGCCGTACCAAAACAACACGCTAGAATCGCGCACAGTTCCGAACGGGTCATTTTTGGCAGATAAGGCTTGACGACAATCGCCGCCTCAATGCCCACAAAAATATTCGCGGCACCGCTGAGCGCTTCCGCTCCGCTCAGGCGCATCGTCCAATAAAATAATTTGGCAAATAGCTCGGTGATGACTTGAATGACGCCGATGTTGTAGAGGAGCGCCATCAGTCCGGAGAAAAAGATTACTGTTGGTAAGGCGCGAAAAGCAAAAATATAGCCAAGATTGATTGGTGGATCTTGACCGGGGATGGGGACAATATTTCTCCCAAAGACAAACCGCGCCCCAGTGTCAGCAGCGACAAACACCGCGTCTAGTAAGGTCGTAAACCGCTCCAGTGCGATTCGCGTGGGGGGAAACTTGAACACCAAAAAAGCCAAGACTAATTGCAACCCGATGCCCCAGATAATGACGCGCCAAGGGATGATTCGCTTGTGTTCGGAAAAGAGCCATGCGATCGCGCATAAACCAAAAAGGCCGAAAAAGGAGATAAGGTTGAGATAAAAAGGATGAGACATGGGCTGAATCCTTATTTCTTGAGAGAGTGCTTCCCAGTTTGCCGTCCCCTACAAATCAGCGCGTTTTTCGGCTTTATCCCCGCCTGGAGAAGGATGACACGGGACACCCAAGACAATACCTGAAAATGAGGCGCTTCAGTACTACTACAGCTTTAAAATAAGCACAGAAGCCTGTATCTTATTCAAACTTAAGAATTCCTAAACACAAGGAAACAACTTAGCTAGAGCAGTCCCAGCTTGAAGAATGCTGCTCTTGGGCAGTTAACTACCCGCAAATTCAATACATGGAAGCTTTTGACTCAGTTCCTCCCAAATGGATCGAATCTGCTACTCACGCCCGCGAGTTTTGCTGTCCTAACTGTCGGGCTTCCTCCAGGGAAGCTCAACAGGTTTGGCTCAATCGACGCTCGCCCGTAATGACAGAAGACTATCGCCGAAAATGGCAGGAGTTTTATCAGTGCCAGTGTGGTTGTGTTTGGTGGGCGTGGAGTAACGATCGCCCTCCCTCTGATTTATTAAAGCGCGAGCCTCCAGCGATTGACGAGTGATGCTTTATAGAAGTAAAGCGCGACTCCCGACGGGATAGCTACTCTACCCTTCGGGAACCCCTTCGAGGAACGAGAACGCTACGCGAACGTTTCACGCATTTCCTCTGGTTGAGCGTCTTAGCGAAGCGAAGCCGTTAGGCTGATCGCACGATTGTGTCAGCCGTAGACAAAAGAGCGATTGCGCTACCGCGCAGCCTTCGGATCGCATATCGGAAATTTAGAAATTACATCTTTTACAAGGCGTTCACAACAACTGCCATGACTCTATCAATGTTTGCAAAAACCCTGCCTGCTGCTGTGTTAACGATTGCCTTTGCCTCTTTGAGCGGCAATAGCTTAGCCCAAAACGCCTCATTTCAAGTAGTAAGTGCTAGAGATGGAGATGATGTTACGGTAAACCAAGGCAGCAAACAGTTCAGAATTCGGCTAGCTTGTATTGATGCGCCTGAAAGAGAGCAGAAACCGTGGGGTGATCGATCGGCTAATCGCCTCAAGCAGCTTCTCGTCCCTGGTCAGAGTGTGCGGCTAAGGGTGGTGAATACAGACCAGTCTGGGCGAACTGTGGCGGAAGTTTACCGAGGCAATCAGTCGGTAAACCTTCAAATGGTGAAAGAAGGTCAAGCCGTTGTCTACCCGCAACATTTGAACAATTGCGCTGCTACCAAAAACCAATATCTACAAGCACAGGCAGCAGCTAAAAAGCAACGTTTGGGTTTTTGGAAACAAGCTCAACCGATGATGCCGTGGGATTTCCGCCGCACTCAGGGTAGTCGCGGTTAGTGAGCGGGAACGAAGACAAGGAATATACTTTGGGTCTTAGCAAAAAGCGCTGGGCAAACAAAGGCGATCGCATTCTCTTTTTGTCAGCGCGTTAGCGAAGCGAAGCTGTTCAGCTTATCGCTCCCCACCTCCGGCAAGCAAGCTTTAAGATGAAGAAGTATTAACAACGCGAATATCGCTTCATGGACTGGAAAGAAATATCCGGTAATTGGGTGTTAATTCCCCAACATCCTGTAGGAATTGTGCATTTTCTTGGGGGCGCATTTGTGGCGGCTGCACCCCACGTCACTTATCGCTGGTTGTTAGAACAACTGGGGAATCAAGGCTATGCGGTGATTGCGACGCCGTTTGTGAATACGCTGGATCATAGCGCGATCGCAGGCAACGTCCTCCTCAGCTTCGATAGCGCCATCGAACAATTACGGGCAAAAGCGTTATTGCGGCGGCGATATCTCCCAATCTACGGACTTGGGCACAGCATGGGTTGCAAACTGCATTTACTCATTGGTAGTCTTTTTTCAGTGGAACGTGCTGGGAATATCCTGATTTCCTTTAATAACTACACCGCCAGCGAAGCCATCCCATTTGTGCAGCAGTTTAATTTCAGCCCAGCTTTTAATGTCGAGTTTACACCTTCGCCGGTAGAAACTAACAAGTTGATCGCTGATAAATACAGTATTCCGCGAAATTTACTGATTAAATTTTCTAACGATACGCTTGACCAATCAACTGGCTTAACTGAGGTTTTGCAAAAGCGATTTTCGGGGATGGTAGCAATGCAAATGTTACCAGGAAGTCATATTACACCGCTTGGTCAAGATGTCAATTGGCAAGCGGGAAAGGACTTCACACCGTTTGATGCTGTTGGTCAATGGGTGAAGCAAGAAATTTTATACAAAGAGCTGAATTTGTTGAAAAGAGAAATTCTCCGCTGGTTACAGCCTTTCTCTCCTACTTAACAATTACTTGAATATTTAGTAGCAGCAATGGTGTAACTGCTGCGTGTAGGCTGAACAAGGCAAGAAAGAAAGCTCGTGTTATAGCAGTCCTAAAGGATTCCTAAAGGCAAGATCCCCTGCTTCGAGAGAGAATTAGGGTATCTGACATTGCTGGCATCTCATCACTCAAATAGGATTGCTATTAGCAAAGCACAATAATAGATTGTGCTTTTCTTTCTTGATGAGCATCAACTAGCTGCGAAAGTCCTACTAATTTTATTGTTTACTTCAGCAACGCGGCGGCCCATCATCGTAAGAAATTAAATTATCTCCTGACTCAAGAATAAACTTAACTTGGTGGTCTGTAGCAACATGAAACCACCAACTGTGTTTAAGTTCCCCTCTTTTATACGGGCTGTCCCACTTACAAACAAATATTATGTTTTCCCCTCCCACAGGTAAGTGAACGGAGGAATTGCTTTTTTGGGAAAAAATTCTATTCTTTAATTTTTGAACTAGAGTGACCGAATCGTTTTGTTGTTTAGCAGCTTCGCCTTCAAAGGTAATAGTGAGCAGCGTTATCTTAGGGTAGCACTCAGTTGGAATGCAAACACCGCCTACATACTGTAAAGTTAAAATATTTTCCGAACCAGGGGAATCAGGCCATTCTTGAACACACCCATTCTGATTCTGATAAATTCGTGGTGGTGATGGTAGCAAATTAGCTACTTGTTTAGCTAATTTAATTGCTTCAGTAGGACCCAGTTCTGGCTGCATAAAAAAACTTGAGGAGGTAGAACTTAATCTACCTCCTCAGTGTCTACTTTTCCGAATGAATTACTTCATGTTGACGGGAACTTTCAAACCTTCTGCTGAGAGTCTGCCGTCTGGCTGAATGGATTCACCTTCGATGAAGGAACGCAACATCCAAGCCATTTGCTCATGTTGTTCCATCAAGCCGGTGAGGAAATCAGCGGTACCTTGATCGTGGAAGTTATCACCGCACTGATCGATGTGTTCGCGCAGGTTGCGGATAACCAGTTCGTGATCTGACACGAGGTTTTCTACCATGTGAAATGCGTTGGGAAGAGTACCCGGATCTTCTTTAATAGAAGCGTACTTCAGGAAGCCTTCCGCAGTTCCTACGGGATAACCACCCAAGGCGCGAACTCGCTCAGCGATCGCATCAATGCTTTCCGTCAACGCGGTGTAGTGTTCTTCCCACAGTTGGTGCAGGGAACGGAACTGAGGACCAACTACATCCCAGTGGTACTTTTTGGTTTTGATCAATAGCAGGTAGGCATCCGACAGATCTTTATTTAATAAATCCGTCACGCCTTGACGCTGCTCTTCTGTTAAACCTATGTTTAAAGGACGCATAATTGTTATGTTCTCCAGCGATAATCACTGTTACTAGTGCAACAAATCTATACAGGGGATTCATCAGCCAAAGGGGAGATTAGTCGAGCGCTTGATATTGCGTGGGTTTGAACGTAGTCAGATGGGTAGGCTCAAGCTTTGGATATAGCACTGACTTTGACGCGGTGCAGCAGTTTCTCTCCTTGGCGGTAGCCGAGATTACTGACTTTCACAATTTCTCCAGGTTGAGCAGTTCCTTTAATGAGTTGATGGAACTGCGGATCGTAAGGGAGTTCTGCACCGACAGATGCGATCGCTTCCACTCCCCATTGAGAAAGCATCTGTTGCACAGGTCGGACTAATGGCAGCAATTTCACCGCTTCCATCTGGGGATTCTCTAAAGCTCTGGCGGCTGCGGTAGGCCAATACAACAAAAAAGATTCTAAAACTTGCAGGCTTGACATCTGGAATTCCTGCATTAAAGTCTCTCGCTGCTGTTCTAAGAGCGATCGCAGCCGCTGATACTCTTGCTGTAAAGACGCCAACTCAGGCTCCCGATTTATCTGCTCTCCCAGCGCTGGCGGTTTCCTATCCCCAAAGGTGGTCAGTAACTCATTCACTGGCACTTTCAAAGCTTGGGAGAGCTTGATCAGAGTTTCTACTCGCATCTGCGAAACTTGTCCCAGTCGCAGTCGCTTGACTTGTCGTTCCGAAACTCCAGCTTGCCGACTCAAAGCTTTATAACTAGAAATCCCCAGCAGTTGCATCCGTTGCTGCAACTGCTGGGCAAAATCTTGCTGTACAGAATCTGGTTCGTTTACCACGTTTGCTTTTTCAGTTCACCCCGCAGGTGCGTTTTAATTATTGAAAGCTCCTAGGGGCACACAACTCGCTGTGCGCCCCTACTGTCAGTAATTAATGTTTACTGGCAACTGCTTGTCTTGTGCCAACAGAGGTTAGGGTTCCAGTTTGCAGATGCGCTTCTAAGAACCACAACCGCTTATCGATCGCGCGAGACACTTCTGTGTAAAGGTCTGCGGTATCAGCATCGCCTAAATCGGCTGAAGCATCAATATTTTGGCGCAGCGACTTGGCATAAGGTGCAAAGCGTTCCGCCAAAGCGATAATGTGGTCTTTGCCGTCGATGATATCGATCGGATACTCTGGCAAAATAGAGGCAGCTACCGCCATCCGAGCCGTTCCCATCGCCATCCCTCCTAGAGCGGTGACTCTTTCGGCAAACAGATCGGTGAATTCTTCCAACTCAGTAGCAACCTCATCAAAAAGTTGGTGTAACTGGTAGAAGTCCATCCCTTTAACATTCCAGTGCGCTTGCTTTACCTGAGTTTTTAGGTCAAGGGTGGTTGCTACGGTTTGGTTCAGAAGCTCGATTACCTTAGAGCGAGTTTCTGCGGCGATGTCAATGCTAGTCGGGTAGAGACGTTGATGATGATTGATACTACTCATATGCCTTGATCCTTTTAGATGGAAGTGTATAGAAAAGCACAGACTTTTGTAGATTATCTTTGCACGCTTAGGACAAGATAAACTGCGCTCGAGGATACTAATTCGCAGTACAGGCTGAATTTTGAGCTGGAAAGCTTGTTTTTGAATACTCAAGCTAAATGCATTCTCAGAACAGAGCGCGGTGCGCGGCGAATCCGGCAAGAAATTGTTTCTTGACCTAGGCGCTGACAAGCTTCAAATCGATGACAGCCGGAAAAACCATAGTATTCTCCATCTACTTCCAGCACGTCGATGGGTTCTTGCTGACCGATTTCTTGAATGGATTCCATCAAAGCCGCTACTTTGGCTTGGTCAGTTTGTCGCGGCAGAGGACGATGAATCTTTTGCAGGGGTATTTCTTGCACCCTTACCATAGGACGAGTAGCTGTCTCCATCTGTTGTTTCTTTCTAAATCATACTCGGAATGACTTCGACTTGACAACTGGATACTTTAAATTAAGCTGAAGATTGTCGTTCATCCCCGATCTATTCGTCCTGGCGTCTATCACAATAGATGGAACAACTAGGTGCGTAGGTTGAGACGAAATATAGAGTCAGCTTTGAAGAAAAATCTTCTATCCTCAGATAGTCCATGCAAAAAAAGGGATGTACCTTGAGGCAGAATTTGGTAAAAACCAAATCGCAAAGTCGGAAATTCACTCGTCCGGCTGGGATGGGAAAACGTTTAGGTCACTGGTCCCGCACCATTTTGACGGTGTTTGGGCTGATAGGACTCACAGCGGCGTCTGGACCGGCACCCAGTAGCAATGATGTGGAACTGAAAGTGGGGGTTGTGCAGCGATTTGGTGAGGAACCCGACCAAATGACGTTGCAGGCAACATCGGGCGATCGCTTGATGTTGCGCTTTAATACAGGCGATCGCCAGCAAACCCTGCAAACCACCAGTGCCAAGCTAGAAGTGACCATGCAACCTCTACCAGCACCTGCGTTAGAGGAACGGCTTGTCCTGGGCATTTATCGGAGTTTTGAGATGGCGGAAGACAGTGCCAAAGCGTGGCAAGCCAAGGGAATTGAGGTTGAGGTAGCGCAGCCGGAACGCTGGCAGGTGTGGGCAAAACGCGATGTTTACAAAACGCCTTTAGTGCGCCGCTGGCTGTTGCAGAACCTCCAAGCTCAAGGCGATCGCGCTGCGTATTTGGAGACGGAAGTGGTGCAGAAAGTGCCCAAAGCGTCTCTCGTGGTGAATGGTTTTCGGTACGATCGCGACCAGATAGAGATTATCCCTGGCAAAAACCCGATCCAGGTGACAAAAGGCAAAAACTCGAAAAATAGCGTTCTCTACGCTGGCTCGTTGCGGCTGCAACCCAACGCTTACGGCACTTACACCCTCGTCAATCAAGTACCCTTAGAAATTTATCTGCGGGGCGTCGTACCGCACGAACTGGATGGCGGTGCCCCCTATGCGGCGGCGGAAGCGCAGGCAATCATTGCTCGGACTTATGCACTGCGGAACTTACGGCGGTTTACAGTGGATGGGTACGAACTGTGTGCAGACACCCACTGCCAAGTTTACAAGGGTCTCACCGGCACTGTACCGACGACAGACAAAGCGATCGCGGCGACGAAAGGTCAAGTGCTAACTTACCAGAATGAACTGGTGGATGCCCTTTATTCCAGTACCAGCGGTGGCATCAGTGCGCCCTTTAATGATGTCTGGAATGGCCCAGATCGCCCGTATCTCCAAGCCGTGGTAGATTCATCTGGGACAATTTGGAACCCGCAGTTGTCTTTGGCTCAAGAACAAAATTTCCAGCGGTTTATCAGCCTGAAACAAGGATTTCACGAAACTGGCGGCAATTGGTTTCGCTGGAGTAAAGCCAGCAGTATCGCTCAGATTACCCAAGATTTGCAGCTTTATCTCAAGCGGACAAAGACTCCCCATACTCCCTTTAAAGCAATTAAGCAATTGCGGGTAGCAGAGCGATCGCCCTCCGGACGGATTATCCGACTGGCGGTGCAAACCGACACCGGCGTGGTTGAGATCCATAAGGATGATATCCGCAGTGCCTTCCGACCACCCCGCAGCACCCTTTTCTATCTACAGCCTATCTATGGCGCAGACAAAACCGTAAAAGGTTATGCCTTTACTGGGGGCGGATTGGGGCATGGCGTCGGCATGAGCCAAACCGGCGCATTCAATTTAGCGAAAGCGGGTTGGTCAAGTCAGCAGATTCTCAACTTCTACTATCCTGGTGCCCAAATTCAGCCTCTTAACCAGTCCATTACCTTCGGCCCGGATCAAAATACAAAAGCGTTGCCCAACTCCTGAAAACAATCAAGCAGGGACGCTTGAGAGTGTCCCTGCTAAAAAGCTTAGAAGTTGTCAGTTATTTGGCGGCAGGTTTCATCCAGATATCTGTAAATAGTCAATCCTATCGATCAACCCGCCCATACAAGTCAGTTGCTGGTTTGAAAAGACGCCAATAATAGCGCGTCTTTTACTGATATCCGTTGTACGTTGTTTTTTCTTGTCTGCGATCGCTGACAACCAACCACTGACTGGTTTTCTTAATAGAGTTCTTCTTCTTGGTGGGTCATGATGGTGCAATCCGACTTGGGATAAGCCACGCAAGTCAGGACATAGCCAGCTTCAATCTGATCGTCATCCAGGAAAGACTGGTCAGATTGATCGATATCACCCTCAGTCACTTTGCCAGCGCAGGTTGAACAAGCACCAGCGCGACAGGAGTAGGGCAGATCGAGACCTTGATCTTCTGCGGCGTCAAGAATATAGACGTCGCCTTCAACTTCAATCGTGGTGTCCAGCCCTTCGGCTTCGTTAATTAACCTTACTTTATAAGCCATGTAGCGTTCCTCTCAAGTAGTCGAAATGGCAGTAGTAATTCAGAGTAGAGCGACCTTCCTCGCTAGACTAAGCTCAGGTAAAGGTTTGCTTACTAGGTTCACTTCCTCTTTAGATACTACGGGAAAAACCAGAGCCTTCAACACGAGATCAATAGATGGTGTGAATGGTATTCGTAATAAACTTTTAAGATTCAATCCTAATTACTTATACTTATCAATGGAATGGTAGACCAGTGATACGATGTTCAGCTGACAATTCCTCGAGAACATCGAGATACCTTCTTCGGGGTAAATATATTAGCTGTAATTATAGAAAGAATTAATAACAACAATTAATCTTTAAATTCAGACAGATGAACTGAAAAATTTAGAGATTAATCACCGGATGATTTTTTACTGTTAGCAACAACACATTTTTAAAATGCCAACATCAGTGTCTCATCCTGCGTGGTCTGGCAAGCTCCCAATCGGTGTCGGGCTGGTGGGAACTGGATATGCAGCTAAACTCCGGGCGCAAACATTTCAATCCCAAGATAGAACCCAGCTAGTAGCCGTTGCCGGACATACCCCAGACAGCATAAAGGAATTTAGTCAAACCTACTCTTGCCAAGCCGTTTCATCTTGGGAAGATTTAGTGGGGCGCGAGGATATCGATTTGCTCGTCATCTGCACGGTGAACCAGCAGCATGGAGCGATCGCGCGTGCCGCACTTGAAGCTGGAAAACACGTTATTGTCGAATATCCCCTGTGCTTGGACGTTGCCGAGGCAGAAGCACTCATTGCCTTAGCACGCGATCGCAACCAACTCCTGCACGTTGAGCATATAGAAATTCTGGGCGGTTTGCATCAAGCACTGCAGCAATCCTTACCCGAAATTGGAGAAGTCTTTTACGCCCGTTACAGCACCATCAATCCCCAGCACCCAGCACCCCAGCGCTGGACTTATCACCCAGAATTGTTTGGTTTTCCTCTGTGCGGTGCCCTCTCTCGCATCCATCGCCTCACTGATTTGTTTGGAACTGTTGCTACCGTTAGCTGTCAAGCACGGTATTGGGGCGAGGGGGCGTTCTACCAATCCTGTTTTTGCACAGCCCAGCTAAAGTTTACTAGCGGCGTGGTTGCAGAGGTGATTTATGGAAAAGGGGAAAATCTCTGGCAACCATCCCGAAGTTTTGAGGTTCACGGAGAACACGGGGGATTAATTTTCGATGGAGATGAAGGCAAGCTAATCAAAGAGAACGAGACAACACCAATTGAAGTGGGAGGGCGTCGGGGTTTATTTGCAAAAGATACCAGCATGGTTTTAGACCACTTGATTGAAGGCACAACCCTGTATGTCACTCCAGAGGCTAGCTTGTACGCCCTCAAAGTTGCCGATGCCGCCCGTCGCTCCGCAGAAACTGGGCAAACAGTTGTAGTTTAAACGCTTTCAGGATAATCAATTAACTTGGTGTTAACCCACTTGGCAACGCCAGCTCAACTTGAAGCGGATCTCTGCCAGATTTCATGAAAATATTGATGTTATTAGCTTTAAAAAAGTTTCTAATTTCTACTTGCGACTCGCTACATTTTTGAAACCGGCGACTTCCGCTAAAGTGTACAGGGGTCTGCCTTTAACTTCTTCATAGATGCGCCCGATATATTCTCCTAGGATACCGATACTTACCAGCTGCACGGCACCGAGAAAGAAAATTGCTACCAGAATCAGGGTAAACCCGGTTAAAGGAGAATTGGGGACAAAAATGCGCCAATACAGAACTAATATCGCCATCACCAGAGCGATCGCTGCCGCGAATAAGCCGACATAAGTAGATAGCCGCAGCGGTACTTTTGAGAAGGAGACTAATCCATTCACTGCCAATGACAAAGATTTACTGAAAGTGTACTGCACCTCGCCAGCAAAGCGGGGGTGACGCTCGAAGTAGACGGCGGTTTGGGGAAAGCCTACCCAAGAACGCAGTCCCCGGATATAACGATTGCGCTCAGGCATCGAATTAAGGATATCTGCGACTTGTCGATCCATTAGACAGAAATCGCCTGTATCGGTAGGAATGTCTACATTTGCCAGACGCTTGAGAAGACGATAAAACACGTAGGCGGTGAAGCGCTTGAACCAGCGTTCTTTGTGGCGTTTGATGCGCTGAGCATAGACGACTTGATAGCCTTGTTGCCATTTTTCCACCATGTCGGGAATTAATTCTGGCGGATCTTGTAAGTCGGCATCAAGGATAACAATTGCTTCACCCCGAACAAAATTAAGACCAGCGGTGACAGCAATTTGATGACCGAAATTACGGGCAAGGCTCAGATAGCAAACTCGTGGATCTTTTTCATGCAATTCGCGCAGCATTTGTAAAGAGCGATCGCGACTGCCGTCGTTGACTAAAATTAGTTCTGTTGGGGCATTTAGCTGCTCCATCACCGCACTCATCCGCCGATAAAGTTCGGGGATGCTTTTCTCTTCGTTGTAGATGGGAATGATGAAGGAATATTTGGGGTTCATAATTAGCTGTTAGCGATTCGCTAATAACTTTTAGCAAATTGCCATCATTGGTCAGGTGTCATTACTTATCTACCCTTAGTCAAGAGCAAACTACTGATAACTAAGAGCAGATAGCTGAATTAAACCTTGTCATTTCGTCGTTTGGGTTGAGATACAAAACCTTACATTGATAAGGTTTTGATGGGTAATGCTTAGTCGCTCTACCCATCTTACAAATAAGTCTCTCTATTTAATGGCTAATCGCTAACAGCTACGAATTATCGTTCCAATTTGTTAGGAATGCCTTCGCAACCACCGGGAATTGTCGCTCTGGTTTTTTCGCCACCCCAAGCACAACAGTATTGGCGCTGTTCTTCCGAGAGTCCCTCAACATTGGTGAAATCGGCATTTTCCACTACAGCGCCCGTGTAAGCACCTGTTTTGTAGTTGGCGTAGGGGGGTTGCGTGTGAGTGCGAGGGGTCGCAGTTTCCCCCGAACCGTAGAACAAACGGGTGGCTTTGAAATCGGCACCGGCGAGATTTGCTTCATACAAGATGGTGCGAGAGAGGTTCGCCTTGACTAAATCGCAACTGCTTAAGTTAGCACCGACGAGATTGGCTTCGCTTAAGTCTGTGCGGCGCAAGTCGGTTCCAGACAAATCTGCCTTCGCCAACATGACTCCTAAGTCGATAACGCGCACGCCGTTGACGCGGTCTTCTGCATAGCCTCCCAGTCCGTCAAAGATAGCTCGACCTAGGCGGCGATCGCGTTCTAGGGGTGTTAGCAATTTAGAACTGGACAAGAACCGCAGAATTTTGGCTTTCCCGCTGGCGTCTACACTGCTCAAGATGGCGGCGGTGCGTCCTTCGGCTAGTAACCGCTCTTGAGGCCAATCTTCGAGCAGTCCTTCTTCATCTAATACTAGGTCGGAGATGCCCTGAAAATAAGTATCGATCGTCTGCTGCTGGGTAATCAGGTTTTGCTGAATCGTCAGGGAGTTCTGCTGAATCGTCAAGTCTCTGGAAATAATGTACTGTCGCCACGCTACGTATACGGCGATGACGGCAATGAAAATTTGCCCCACGGCTCCTGTCCATTCTGCCAGGGAACCGAGTTCGTCCCATTTTTGCTGGTTCAACCACTTGCCGATGTTTTGGTTGATCCCAAAGAACTTGAACAAGCTGATGAGCGATAAAATTGTTCCGACGATGGCGACGATGACGGCTCGCTGTTTTGGCGGCAGCATCTCATCCAGCACGGGTTCCAAACCAACCCATAGCATCCGCAGCGATACGACCAGCCCGACGATTGCTCCTGATATCCCGATCCAGAAGTTATTAATCGCTAACCCTAGGATGACTAAGGCGATCGCGATCAGGACGATGGGCGTTCCCTGCGGAACCGTAGGAGTCTTTTTGGACAGCACCAGCGATCGCGGCATGGTAGCCAAATGTTGCTCGTATTGGTTCCGTCCGGACGGTGTCAGCGATTGCATCTGCGACGGGCTGTTCACAGCAGGTCTGTTACCATTGCCACTATCTTGAGCGTTTGACGGTGAATTGGACTGGGAAGGATTAGGCTCTGTCGTCATTGTGTTAATTCGTCAAGCAGGCGCAGTAAACCCATGCTTTATGGTAGCGGCTGCGGCAGTCAACAAGATTTTATCTAATAGAGCAGGCAAGTGTTAAGGGCAAATGGCGCTGAATGCGATCGCTCTGTTTCCTCTTTTCCCTGTAGTTCGAGAAAGACGCGATCGCTATCATAAAACAAGCAACTCAACAGAAACCAGGAGAATAATCCATGAATACCCAATTAGTTGAATCCCTAGTCCAAGTTATTTTATCTCTGCCACCGGATGAGCGATCGCTACTTGAAGAAAAACTATTTAGCAATATACCCTACCCTTCAACCCTTGAATTAGCGCACCTTGCACAAAGCGGAGGAGCTTTTGATTTTCTCCACAATGAACCTGATATTTACACCCTCGAGGATGGAGAAGCAATCTAGTGAGACTTAAAAAAGGAGATATTGTCCTCGTTAATTTTCCCTTTACAGACTTAAGTACAACAAAATTACGTCCTGCGTTAGTGCTGACGGCAAGTTCTGCAATAGATGAAGTGACTCTTTGCTTCATTTCCTCTCAAAATGCCACCAGCTTAAGTCTTGAAAAATTTGCTCTCAATATTTCAGACGCAGAATTTTCCAGCACGGGATTGCGAGTTTCTTCTAAAGTTAGGGTAACTCGAATTGCTACCCTTGAACGTAGATTAATCATCAGACGCTTAGGAGAGTTGGGTATTCTGCAAATGCAACAATTGAACGAAGTGATGATTCGGGCATTTCAAATAATGTAACTTGTGCAATCAGCAGCCAGAAATCCGCTGTTTTCTTTCCTCTGCGCCCTAAGGAGTCGTCTGGGGTTCGATAAAACCCTTACAACCCCAAATCTACTGCCACGCGATGAGCGCAGGCAAACCCAGAAAATGCCACTGCATTTAAACCCTGTCCTGGAAACGTACTATCTCCCACGCAATAAAGTCCTGGAATCGCAGTTCGATTGAATGGCATTCCCAGCAGTCCTAATAGCTTGTTTCTAGGAATTGGGCCATACGTCCCATCTGCACGACCTAAAAAGCGCCGATGCGTGCGGGGTGTCCCGACTTCCAGATAATCCAACCCCGCATCTAAACCGGGGAAAATCTTCTCTAGCCGCTCAATGATTCGTCCTGCTGCCTCTTCCTTTTTCTGTTCATATTCGCTAGAAGAAAGTCCCTGCCAATTTTCAATCCAATCAGGGGTAAAGGCGTGCAGAATATGATGACCTTCTGGTGCTAAATCCGGATCGAGTAACGTAGGAATTGACAAAAAGATCGTGCCTTGCGCCGCTTCCATCTTCTGCCAATCTTCTAGCAAAATGTGGTGACAGTCCGTACCCAGCGGCAGCACATCTGCCTTAACGCCTAAGTGCAAACTTAAGAAACCCGGCGATTTTTGATAACGATTTTGCCACTTCTTCTCAGCCGCTGGTATTTCTTCCGCTGGCAGTAACTTCTCGAAAGTATCCCAGCGCGTTGCATTGGAAATAATCCGCTTGGCTTCATAGACTTTCCCATTTGCCAACTCGACGCCTACCGCTCGACCTTCTTGGGTAATAATTTTTGTCACCTTGGCTTTGTACTGAATCTGTCCCCCAGCTTTTTCCAGTCCCTCCACCAGTTTTTGGGCGATTTGTCCTACACCCCCTTTAGGATAGTTAATGCCGCCGTAGTGCCGGTCTGAGAACACCATCCCTGCATTAATCATCGGTGTCCGGTCAGCGGGGACAACTGACCAGCAGTAGCACTCCATGTCGATAAACTTCAGTAGCTGCGGGTCTTTGATGTATCGCCTTGCAATATCACCAGCATTTTGAGGCAAATACTTTACCAAGCCGAGACACGCTAAGGGATGCTGAAAAAATGCCCGTGTCAGATACCGGGGTTCTTCCAACGACAGCAATTCCATCGCATTCAGGCAGTTGAAAACTTTCCAGCATTCGTCGTAGAAGCGTCGAATCCCTTCCCGTTCGTGGGGGAAGTAGGCAGTGAGTTCTTGCAAAAACTTCTCATAATTGCGATGAACTTTTGGATCCAAACCGGCGGGAAGATGGTAGTGAATCTGGACGGAATCGGGGATGGTTTCCAGACTGACATTCACAGCATCTAGAGCGCGGGTGAGCAGATTGGTGGTGCCCTGAGTCCCAAACCCAAAAATCATCGACGCCCCTACGTCAAACCGATATCCCTGCCGCTCAAAATATCCGGCACTGCCACCTGGAATTAAGTAGCTTTCCAGTACGAGAACTTGAGCGCCTTTCGCTGCCAGTTGGGTGGCTGTCACCAGCCCTCCAATTCCAGAGCCAATCACGATGGCATCAAACGTTTGTGCAGTTGGAGATTTAACGGTAGTTGAAGGCATGAGGCAGCAGTAAGGGAAAATTTTACTCATTTCAATCCCTATTAGGGATTAACACAAAAATGCCCCGCTGCCAACAACTCAACCAATAACTCAATCCTTTGGGGTCGCATGTATCCCACTAGGCTGCATGAGTTAAAGAGTACTTTTACTGGGCTTGTGTCTTGCCTCTAAAAAAAAATGGGACTAGCCTGCTACTGCTAACCAGCCCCACCTGCCGATCCTTAATGAGAGGAGAACACTGAAAATAAATATAGCCTTGTTGCAAATAGATGTCAATACTATTGCAAGTAATTTTCAATAGAAAAAACTAAGTTGCTTGGAAGCTGGTTGGAGCTATGCGCTTTTCGCTACCCGATCGATGCTTTTGGGGTTGGGTTTGGTGACAAAGAAACCCAACCCAGAATCATTCTGGGTTTCCAGACATCCCAGGAGGTTCTATGATAGGTCAGGTCTTTGAGCTGGCATCTGACTGCCAAAATCGCAATTATGACTCTCCAACTGCGTGTCTATGTTCCTCCGCATCCACTGATTAAACATTGGCTGGCTGTTGCTCGTGATGCTGCGACGCCATCGGTGCTGTTTAAAAGCGCGATGACGGAACTGGGGCGCTGGCTGACTTATGAGGCAACTAGAGAATGGTTGCCGACGATAGAAACAACCGTACAGACACCCCTGGCTGAATGTCCTGCTACATTTATCAATCCAGAGGTGCCACTGGTTGTGGTGCCGATTTTACGGGCAGGATTGGGGTTATTAGACGGGGCGCAGACGTTGCTGCCTTTGGCATCGATTTACCATATCGGTTTGGTGCGGGATGAGACAACCCTGGAAGTTAGCTGTTATCTGAATAAATTGCCGGAACGGCTTGACCCTCAAACGCGGGTTTTAATTTGCGATCCGATGCTGGCGACGGGTGGAACCATGATGAGGGCGATCGCAGAACTAACCCAGCGAGGCGTTGACCCAGCTTTAATGCGGATTATTTCGGTTGTGGCAGCGCCACCCGCTCTGCAACAGCTTTCTGTTGCGTATCCGGGTTTGGTTGTCTATACGGCAATGATTGATGAGGGTTTGAACAGCCACGGATATATTGTACCGGGGCTGGGAGATGCAGGCGATCGCACGTTTGGCACCTGATGCGGTGTCCAAAGCGGTATCCAACGCACGATCCAAAAGATGAGCAATCAAAGATGAAATCTGTGTTCAGATTTCTTACTTAGGACGACTGACAACTGAACAGATGACTCCTTAGACTGGTAGGCATCGAGGTCAGCAAAAAGTTAACCTGAAAACAGTTGCAACAAGAAAAAAAACAACGGTAATTTTAAGATGAGTCAGCGCGATAGTTTTGGCAGTGGATTTCTGGCTGGAACGATAGTTGGCGGTCTAGTCGGTGGAATTGTCGGAGCGCTGGTTGCTTCTGGACGCGCGTCCGAAACTGACACAACTGACGCCTCTCTGCTCAATCCTGGCTCGTCAGAAGCGAAGTTGAGCAAGGGGAAAAAGCGTCAGCTAAAGGATTCAGAAAGTATTGAATTTGCACGGCGAGGCTTAGAGGATAAAATTGCTCAGTTAAATGCAGCAATTGATGAAGTCCGGACACAGCTAGGCACTGTAAATGGCAAAAGTACAGAACTAGAGCGGGAGCGATTTTCTTCCTCAGATACAGCACGAATTTCTGAAAGGGGTCGTTCCCTAGGAACATCGCTTAATCAAGATTCCTAAGTTTCAATCCGGTAAATCCGTTAAACTGTCTTCAAGTTTCAAGCGTTCACCAATTTTAACAAGGAACCTTCAACACCGATGAATTCTTCAGCTGAATTACTGATCAATACGATCTCCACCTTTCTGAACATGTATATGTTCATATTGATTGTACGGATTCTTTTAACTTGGTTTCCGACAGTCAATTGGATGAACCAGATAGCTTCTACCTTGAGTCCAATTACAGACCCTTACCTCAACCTTTTTCGCTCGATTATTCCGCCGTTGGGTGGTCTGGATATCTCCCCGATTTTAGCGATTTTTGTGCTGCAAATTCTGGCTGGATTGTTCTCCAGCATTCAATTCACTCCGGGTTTTTAGGGTCAAAGGATTTTAGATTTGGATTTTGGAGTGAATCTATAATCTAAAATCCTTGCAATCAGATGTTAACGGCGGGCTTGTTAACGGCGGACTGTACCGTTAAATCCAGCGGCTTTGAATTGCTTGAGCTGTAAGGGTGTCGGCTGGTTTGCAGCAACCGAGATCCTGAGTTCAAAATCGCTGACTCCAGGCGGTACTTCTTCGATCGAACCGAGGCGCGTTCGGTTTTGCATTACCGAGTCGCCATTCGCGTCGTAAATGCGACCAAAAATATCGGCGTTGTAGACATATTTATCAGAGTCATTTTGAGCTTTGCCGGTAACAATGTAGCAACTCGCAGCTCTGGAAGCGCCGGTACTCATAACCGCCCCATCTGCTAACTCAGATGGGCAGTCATGGTAGGAAAGTTCAGACAGTTTAATCTGTGTCAATGCCAAAGCGGGAGGAGTAAACAGCAAGTTCACAACTCCGATAAGGCAAGAGATGAAAAAAATAGACACAGCTCGAAATCGCATAAACCGTACCTATGACTTCAGGTTTTTTGGGAACTTCACCCCTCAGCTTAGCGCGAATCTAGTCAAACAGGAGCTTCGGGATATCTTGACAATTCTGCGATAATAGGGGATCGCCCTTAATGAGCGCTCTAAGTCTGGGCATTCCCACTCAGAATCACCGAGATAGCTCTGCTGTGTGGCGATCCATTCCAAAGTAAGGAATTGATTGTGACCCGATCTGAGATTGAAGCGGCACTGCAAGCAGCATTTAGTCTATGTGAGGAGGCTGTATATCCTCTCAGCGATATGCAGAAGCAAATTCTGCTGCAAGTTCTTGTCAAGGAACTGCTGGGTGCCCAAGGGGAGAACCCGGCGAGTGGTGATGAAAATGCCGATGGTGCGAATCCATTGGAGGAACTTACAGCAGAACAAGTCAAAGCTTTACTGCAATTTGTCAAGGAACAAGAAAGACAAAATCGCTCTTGGAAGATTACTTTACTGAATGACTGGTTAAATAATCAGGATTCGGGAGCGATGCAATTTTTACGCGATCGCTATGGCTTTGGGTGGCTCTATCGCATTCAGCCGGTTCATCTGGCTGAGTATTATGAGCGGGAGGGCAAGCAAGGGTTAAAGCTGAAAGTAGGCGATCGCATTGAGGTTTCTAATGGTCTGTGGGAGTGGGTGCAAGAAAACGGCCCCTGTAGTCGCGAATGGTTTCCCTGCACGGTGGTTGGGGTTTACGAGACCGCAGAGAGCGGGGTCTCTCATACTAACTGCATTATCCGGTTTGAGAATGGCAGCGAGTATGAGATTCAAGGCATTTACGAATGGAATCGTTTTAACTGGCAATGGCCCAAAAATTAGAGATTCCGATTCTTGTAAAGATTAACTGCAAACTCATCCAGAATCGTGGTTCCCGATAGCTGCTGCGTTTGCGCCAACTGGTAACGAGATTTCAAAACTCGCTGGATTTCCTGCTGAATTTGCTGTTTTTCTGCCTCCGTTTTGGGAGCCTTATTCACAGGACGAGCGCTCTCTAACCAGAGAATCCGAGGATATTGCGTTGCTTGTCCGCTTGTCAGAACTTTTTCTAAAGCAGGTGCAAGGTCGGCAGGATGCTGTGCTAATAGCTGAACCGGGGCAGTGGGAGGAAGATAATAAGCCAAACGCAGAATGTGACCCCAAGCGCGGGAGTTCATCACGATTAAAGTTGGCGTTGTAGGTTCCTGTTGAATCAAATCTGCTATCTGATGGAACATCGAGCGGTTTCTCGTGCTGAAGTCCCCGATGCTGATGCCCAGATACAACAGCAGCAAACCTGCTACCGCTACTCCGCGCCAGCGTCCCGCCGCCCGTTCCAGCCATAAAGCAATTAATAGCAAGCATCCAGGCAAAACAAAAATCAGTGCCCTTCCACCGCCAAAGCCAATCGTGTATTTGCCAGCGAGAATATCCACTGCAAATGCAATGCACAGGGGCAAAATTCCCAGTGACAAAGCCATGAATAAGGTACGACGCTTTGCTTGCCGCCAGAGGCTAAAGGTACACCCGGCTAGCAACAAAATTATCAGGCACCCTGCCACAATCGCGAGGGTCGCTTCTGCGGGAGTTTTGACGACATCTCCCACCCAGTCTCCCAGTAACAAGTGACTGCTCAAGGTTTGGGTAACATCTGCGAAATGATTTCCCTTGGAAAACTGATTGCCCACTTCACCCAGACGCCCCTGCTTCCGAGTTCCCCAAACAAACCAAGGCATCCACAGCAATACACTCGCCCCCAAACGCAATCCGTGCTGCCACCACCGCCGCCGGTCAAAGATGAGGACAAAGATGCTTAGGGTCATCACCCAGTAGACAAAAAGATACTGCGTCAGCAGTCCAGCAGCGACTGAAACAATCAGAATCGCACTCCAGAGAATCGATGAGCGGTTGCTGGGATGATGGGATGATGGCGTGGCGTCTGGTTCAATTTCCCACTCGGAGGCTCGGACACTCTCTGTTGCTCCTTTTGTGTCAACCAGATGCAGCATTGCCCAGGTGCTGAGAATCGTCCATAAAATCAGCGGGCCATACATCCGGGCATTTAAAGAGTGGAATAAATAGAAAGGATTTGTACCGAGTAAGGCAGCAAAAATCAGTCCGCCGCGATGTCCCATCACAAAACGTCCTAATCCGTAAGCACCGCCAATTGCACCTACACTCAGCAATGCGCCTAGACCTCGTAAGGCAGCTTCGCTATTGCCAAATAGCTGTAGCCAGAAGTACAGGCTGAAATAAGAAAGGGGCGGATGGACATCGCCCAAGATACCTTTATAGACATCTTTGATCGTTCCTACGACATCACCGGCTCGTGGGATCAATAAAGCGCTGTAGTCCCGCAGGTTGACGGGTTGCGCTCCCGGAGCTTGATAGTCAACGCCGTGACCGCTGGCGAGGATCAGGGATAGAACTTCGTCGTACCAAAATTCTCGGCTGCCTAGATAGATAATTCTTAACAAAACAGCGATCGCGATCGCGCCTAGGAGCAACATCTCCAGCGACAACCAGCGCCGCGATGATTTAGGAACTGTGAAGCTTCGGCTCATAATATTGACGAAATTAGAATTTAGGTTAAAGTGCAGTCAAGTTAGGTGAAACTTGACATATATTAGCTTGTCTTTGTTTTTTTATGTCCTTAGATATTGACCCAGTAGAACTCTCTGTGGTAGTACCGCTTTACAACGAGGAGGACAATATTGACTACTTGTTTGAGCGGCTGCTATCGGTACTAGAAACCGTAAATACAACCTACGAGATTGTTTGCGTGAATGATGGCAGTAAGGACAATACCCTGAAGTGTCTAATTGAGCATCATTATCGTAACCCAGCGATTAAAGTCGTCAACTTGTCCCGCAACTTTGGCAAAGAAGTCGCCCTCAGTGCCGGACTTGACTATGCTGCGGGTGCTGCGGTAATCCCAATTGATGCCGACTTGCAAGATCCGCCAGAGTTAATTAAGGAACTGGTAGACAAATGGCGCGAAGGCTATGATGTCGTTTATGCAACTAGGCGATCGCGTGATGAAGGTTGGCTAAAAAACTCTACAGCCAAAGCTTTCTATCAGATAATTGGCAAGATGAGTCGCGTCCCCATCCCCCGCAATACCGGGGACTTTCGGTTGCTCGATCGGCGTGTAGTGGAAGCTATCAAGCTACTGCCAGAACGAACCCGGTTTATGAAAGGACTCTTTGCTTGGGTGGGTTTCAAGCAAACCTCTGTTTTATTCGATCGTCCCCCACGTTATAAGGGAACCACGACTTGGAACTATTGGCGTCTGTGGAACTTTGCCCTAGATGGGATTACTTCCTTTAGTTTTCTCCCTTTAAAAGTATGGAGTTACGTGGGCGTTACGATATCTTTTTTGTCATTTATTTACGCTAGCTTTTTATTCTTCCGCACTTTAATTTATGGGATCGATCTTCCTGGTTATGCTTCCATCATGGTGGCGGTGTTATTTCTGGGAGGTATCCAGTTAATAACACTGGGAATCATTGGCGAGTATCTTGGTCGTGTTTACGAAGAAGTCAAAGGACGTCCGCTTTATTTAGTGCGCGAAGCTTATGGTTTCAAAAGTCAGGAACCAACCGAAAAGCGTCACAAGTCAGAAATCAGCACTCAAGAGTCTTTAGTAATATCCGAAGAACGAGTGAGCAAAGACTAATCAAGAACAACTCCGGACTTACACGCTGAAAGCTTGAAATATAGATCCCCCTAATCTCCATTAAAAAGGGGGAGAACTGGAAAAGTCCCTCAATTTATCGAGGGATTTAGGGAAATCTCTGCGTAAGTCCTATTACTAATGACAAATGATTAATGGCTAAAAATAAAGGAGTTTTTGTTGAACGCTAAAAGTGGCATTTTCCTATTGACTGTCGTCTGCATTGTAGTAACGGGACTCGCAGTATATTTTTTAGGAGGAATCGATCCAGCTCAACTCCAAACATGGCTGAACAAAGCTGGCATCTGGGCACCAATTATTTATATCGTTTTCTATACCTTGGCGACACTGTTAATCTTGCCTTCTACAGCACTAAATCTTACCAGTGGCGCAATTTTTGGTCCTTGGTTGGGGACGCTTTGGACGAGTATTGCCGCCGTGATTGCAGCTGTAGTGGCTTTTGCCTTTACGCGCACGGTGGGGCGTGAATTTGTCGTTCAAAAGTTAGGCGGACGCTTGCAAGCGATTGATGCGGAGATGATTCAGGGTGGCTTATTCTATATGTTTGCCATCCGCCTACAGCCAATTATTCCCTACGGCTTAGTTAATTTTGCCGCTGGTTTGACTTCAATTCGCTTTCGGGATTATCTACTAGGAACCATTCTGGGAACCATCCCTGGAGTGTTGCCATTTGTAATGTTAGGAAGTTACGGCTTACGGGCGCTAAAAACGGGTGATTTCTTGCCCTTAATTGGTGCCTTGCTATTAATTGCGATGTTGGTTGGGGGCGCGACTTGGTATCGTCGTCGCCGTACCGATCCTCGAAAAGCTTTAGAAGAGAGCGAACGGAAGCGCCTTCAAAATCTTTTAGATAAAGCAGACGAGTAGCGATCGCATTCAGATTAACCCTGTCTATATACCAATCCTTGCATCAGTTGTGAAATTCTCTTCTTACTCTTCTTACTCTTCCTTCGCGACCTTTGCGTCTTTACGGTTCGTAAAAAAATCTCTTACAATCAAAAACCTTCTAATTCGTACGGTGCCCTAAAAGGGCTGTAGGGGCACGAGGCACAATATCTGGATTAAATCCCCCCACTTGGTTAGTCCGGATTACCCACAAAGTCGCACCATTGTTCAACAAAATCGTAGCAATTTCATCATGCGCCCGTCGCGGTAACATCGTGCGCCAAGTGGTTGCTGCCTTAAGGACAGTGGTAAGGGTGCCGTCCGCGGTCCGGGTACCTGCCAAATTTTCCGCGTTTTCTTGCCAATCCGAACGAATAATCCCTAGGGGTGCTAATTGCTTTTCAAGCGATCGCCCTAGTTTCACGAGTTGCTGAAATCGTAAGGTTTGGGTGTCGCTGGGATGACGCCGCAACCACTCTTGAATGCGAGGATTCGACGCCACCTGTTTCTCTACCTGCTTAATTGTCACAAAAAGCGCTTGGTTAGCATCTTGTACGCAAGAAGTTGAGGGTGTCACTACTGAACTACCCGTTCCATCTCCAATCCGGTAGCGTGCCATCATGATATCCAACTGGCGCATAAATTCTTTCATGGGTGACAGTTGGATGCCATCAAAATCATAATCTTGCGTCACAGCATCTAGCTTGACGAGCGCATCGGATACAGGTCGATTTCCCACCCAACCCCGCTGTAAATCTCCCATGTAAGTAGACCATTTCATTGTCCCAGCAATAATGCCATCAGGGTTATGGGCGTAAACTTGCCGATACTCGATGTCAAAGCGTAACTCATCCGTGAAGCGATCGCGCACGACTGTCGCAATGCCATAAGCAAAATGTCCCGTAACTACGCCCAGCGGTTCGGGTTCGGGTTTTTTACCCCCAATTCCACCGTATGTATGAAGGACAATTGCTCGATCTCCCTCGCGCCATTTCGATACCGCCTCGTTAAATTGTTGACTTTTTGGATCGAGTAAAACTATCTTGGCGGTTCCTTTTTGACCTTCAGTACCTTTCCAAAGTTCTTTTTTCAGATAGGAATTAGCAGATTTCCGATTTACCCGCACTTCATCCGGTTGCAAACGCATCAGGGCGCGGGGTTCAATTGCCTGGGTGACAAATATTCCCTCGGCATCTTTTGTCCCATAAATGTACCAGCCTGCGGAATTGAGGGGAGACTTTTCAATTCCTCGATTTGTTGACCGAGTAATCCCGTTGCGGTCAGATGGCACTTGAGGAATCCGAATGGTTTCTAAAGGTCCATCAAATTGTTTTGTTTTTTTATTAAAGTGACGTACAACAAAACGATCCGAAGAAGACGTTGCGCTAACGCTATCTGCTTCCTCTCTTTTAATAATTGTCACTAAAGCATAAATCCGACCCGTGACTTGTACGGGTTCTTGAGGAATCCTCAGCGAGGGGCGTTCTTTTTGGTTACTGGTGACAACAACTGGGTTTTTGAGTTCCACGACGACATCATCTTGAGGTCGCGCTCCAGCCAAGGATTCTAAGGGATCGACATTTTGCCAATTGTTTAATCGGTCAGGATGCAAATTCCCCGT
Source organism: Trichocoleus sp. DQ-A1 (assembly GCF_039961955.1). NCBI lineage: Bacteria > Bacillati > Cyanobacteriota > Cyanophyceae > Leptolyngbyales > Trichocoleusaceae > Trichocoleus > Trichocoleus sp. DQ-A1. The sequence continues at coordinate 7,503 of NZ_JAMPKE010000041.1, read as the reverse complement.
TTTTTTACTATCTTCAGTTGCCTGAATAAATTTGACATCTTGCGTTACAGCCTGGACAAATCTTTGCACTTCTGCGTCCCGGCTCCATTCTAAATTTACAATTTTTCCTACTAGATTCTGATGCGCGGAATCAGCATTATAAACTTCAAAAAGCACCGATTTTCTAAGCTGTCTCTGCTCTTTCGGTAGTAATATTAGGCGTCCTGTCCACACGCTGACGGGTTGATAAACACTCGATGAGATAGGATAATTAACCGGATAAGAATTTAGTTGATTTAATTGATTTTTGAGGTAAATTTCATAATTTGATATATTGTTTTTGTTAGCAGAATTTTTTAATGTATAATAAATAAAAAAGCCGGAACCCAAAAGCAAAAAAGTCAGGCTAACGAGAACTCTTAAAAAGACTCGTTTAAATCCTTTAGACTTAATCAAAGATTTAATCAAAATTTAATTTAAAAATATATAAATATTTGCAGCTATAAGCTAGATTCATCAGAAAAAAAGAAGGATGAAGTTTGAAATTCCGGCTGACAGTATGAGTAAAAAACTTTTTTTGTCACCTTCAATCTTTTTCATCCTTCATCCTTGATTTTGTTCCTTTAGAAATGAGCCTGTGGCCCTGCCCAAGAATGGGTAATCGTCTGACCAAAAATGAGGGGTTGATCCTCAATTGCGGCTACGGTTTGACCCTTCAAATCAACAGCCCATAGAGGCCACTCTTCCTCGCCCAATTCGCCTGCTCGAAACAGAACTTGGTCGGGATTAGTTTGACTCCAGCCTAACAACACCGCGTTGGTGTAATCATCGCGGTCAGGAGAGAGAGTCGTAGTACGATTCTGCTGACGATCCCAAACAACGGCATAGTCAGAAGCATCGGACGTACTAAATAAACCTTCAAATTGCCGTGCTAAGACGCGATCGCCTTTCGCCGACCACGAAATGGGGATCAAGATGGCGATGATCCCCGGCATATCCGCTTCTTCGTTACTGACAAAGGGATTGTCAGCCAAAGGAGAAGACGCCGAGATCGTTCGTAAATCCCCTGTCCTCAAATTTTCTACAAACATGACGCTGGAAATGCGGCATTGGTACAACTCCGGTTGCACCTGCAACTGAATCCGGCTGTAAGCAGCATACTGACCATCAGGAGACACTAAAGAGGGACTGCGATAGTAACGTACCCCAGTGCCGCCGTTGGCGGTAACTTCTGCATGAGTAGTCATTACCCAATTCCACGGGACGGGATGAGGGCTATCGAGGGGGTCGATTTGCACTACTGCTTGAGTCATGTCGGGAGCAGCTTCAGATAATTCCTTTCGGGCTTGCGGATATTGCATGGTAGAGGGACCTGCGATTGTAGACGCAGCCGTGCCAGCTAAGGCAAATGAGCTAGGAGCCATCAGCAGCGCAGCCGCAATAAGCGGAAGGTATGGTTGATTAGAGCACCATCCTGAGCGGAAGAGGCGAATGAACATTGATTGGGGGTGGGGTTGCTAAACGGCGTTTCTTGTGTGAGGAGCAACGCCCAAGGAACAGTGCAGCGTCCCTATATCTATATGTATATCCACAAAACCTGTCAAAAAAAACAAAAGATGTAAAAAAATTTATCATATCTCAATGAATCCGGCTTGATGGGTGAAACACCTTATCGCTCTTGTTATGATATTTTTCCACAAGACGGTCGAAAAGCGATTAAAAATTAATCTAAGGCAAGAAATTTTCTTGGGGGCAGGTTGACTGATTTCTACATACTTGCCTAGACAGTGACTGAGGGCTACCTAATAACATCACAACGGCACTCCAGGGTTATATCCCAAAAGTATTCCCAAATGTCTCTTCGCGCAAGTTAATAATGCGATCGCCCATTTTTATTGCCTCGGACAACGAAAAAAGCTTAATCGCATTATCGAGTGTTAATCTGTTGTCTGGATAAAAATAGGAAAACGGGTGACAAAACAAGAAGCACCATTTGCCGATAACACTTCTCCTCGCCAATCTACAGGCATTGGGAGGTTTTTACTGGTTTTACTCTGGCGAGTGCTGTTGCTGGGGGTGGGAAGTGGCTTGGCGTGGCTGTTCGGTCTCGTCCTCGCGGGAGTCTTTCCCGACCTGACGCCAGAGGTGCCCCTAGTTGTGAAAGTGCTGCGCCGCGCCAAACTAGAGACATCCACCGCCTCCTCTACTTTTAAGCCGTCCCCTGCTGTCACTAGCGCCAGTCCGCCAGTAGAACTGAGTGCGGAACAAAGACGGCAACTGCAAGCAGAGCTGCAACAGTTACAGGCGCAATTGCAAGCACTGCGCGATCGCACGACTAAACTGGAAACCCAAGTCGGTCGCCAGAGTTCCAGCGAACCTCTAGCGGCACGTCTACAAGAAATCTCCCAGCAACTTCAAGGCGATCGCGTTCCCAATTCCAATCAAGTCACTACCGCTTCTAGGGTTTCTCTACCATCGGATGCTTTGAAAGCCACCCTACCTAGCGACTTGTTATTTAAAGACAGCGATAGCGTTCTGCTACCACAGGCACCCGTAATTTTAGACAATGTCATCGCCGATTTACGGAACTACCCAGGTGCCACAATTCAAATTGCTGCTCACACCGATGACGTTGGTGAATCTACAGACAATCAAGCGCTATCGTTTCGACGCGCCCAAGCTGCTGAGCAGTATTTATTCACTGCTTTGGAGAAAAAATATCGCATGATTGTTGTTGGTTACGGCGAAACTTTTTCCTTAGTAGAAAATAATAGCGATACCAACCGACAACGAAACCGCCGCATCGAAATTGCGATTATTAACCCTTAGTTTTTACTTTTTTGCTAATGGTTAAGGGAAAAATTGCTTTTCAACCAAGACCAATTACCAATTACCGTTCCCTAAGGAAATGAAAGTCATATTTTTTGGCACCCCACAATTTGCCGTCCCTACTTTAGAACGGTTACTCGCTAATCCAGAATTTGAAGTTTTAGGCGTTGTTACGCAGCCGGATAAACGTCGGGGACGGGGCAACCAAATGATGCCTTCTCCAGTAAAATCAGTCGCCTTGACCCATCAGCTACCTGTTTGGCAACCGCAGCGGATTAAAAAAGACGAGGAAACGCTCGCTCAACTAAAACAGACAAATGCAGATGTTTTTGTCGTGGTGGCATACGGACAAATTTTGTCCCAACAAATTCTAGATATGCCCAAATTGGGTTGCATCAACGTACACGGCTCGATCTTGCCCAAGTATCGGGGTGCTGCTCCCATCCAGTGGTGCCTCTATCATGGCGAGACAGAAACGGGGATCGCAACGATGCTGATGGATGCGGGGATGGATACGGGTGCAGTGCTGCTAAAAGCTTATACGCCGATTGGACTGTTGGATAATGCTCAAGATTTGGCGCAAAAGCTTTCCGAGATTGGGGCAGATTTATTAGTAGAAACCCTCCTGAAGCTGGAACGCAAGGAAATTGAACCAATCCCCCAAGATGAATCGCAGGCGACTTATGCGCCGCTGATTAAAAAGCCAGATTATTGTCTTGATTGGTCGAAAAGCGCGATCGCATTACATAACCAAGTCAGAGGATTTTTCCCGGATTGTGTGGCAACATTTCGGGGGAATCCGCTCAAAATCAGAGCCACTGCTCCTCTAGGAGCGGCTTACTGGCAAATCGCCCCAGAATTAAAGGTGCTATCGGATTGGTCTTCCTTGTCCTCTGGTTCGGCACATCCAGGTGAGGTGGTGAGCATTGCCAAAGGATTTGGCCCAATTGTTCAAACTGGCGATGGACTGTTGCTATTGCGAGAAATACAGATGGCTGGAAAACGCCCTCAGTCTGGTTGGGACTTTGCGAATGGAACTCGCTTAACAGTGGGGGAGAGATTGGATTTTGAGGTTTGAGTTGGAGAAGACTGGCAGCGATAGCGAAGCGCTGACTTGTCAGTTCGCATCTAAATTTTGAATTCCTCGTAGTCCATCTTCGTTGATGTAGCGCTGCAACTGATCGCTGGTAATCCCGCTTCGCTCAAACTCATCAAGCTAAACTGATGGTCCCCGTCGCCGCAGCGATCGCAACCAATTCATTTCATCTTATGGAATGGGATACAACCATTTGCGAAATAGTTGTGTTAGACGCGGCATGACCAGGTAGGTAAGCAAAACATGACATCTTTTTAAAGGTCAAGAGGGTGGAAAGCTTTTTTCCTCGATCTCTTGAGCGCCTTGTCACCTCTTGAGGAGTTCCCCTCTACAATTAATTCTCAAACCCTTGGGGAGTGACTTCTATGCTGGGTACTTCGGAACGAAGGGGATAGGTGTTTTCAGCGAGAGTAGTGATAGTATCGCTCTCTGCTGTTTTGAGTTCTTCTAACACCTGAATAGCCCCAGCGATTCGGAGAAGAGTTTCTCTCACACTGGTTTGTTTGGCATCTAACTCAGCGAGTACTTTTTGCCCAGATTCAAATTCGGCTTTAAGTTGTTGCAGGCGTTGTTGGAGTTGCTCTTTCATGGATTGTTAGAGATATAAAAATACCAATTACAAGCTGAGCTTTGAATGAGAATTTTTAACTCATAGCTTCATAATAAAAGCAAGTGCATAATAAGGTGGCATATTTTCGTGAGATTCATTACCACCTACCGATACCGATCTAGCAGTTTCCCATTCTGGTTTATATTGTCCAGCCCAAAAATCATCTTCTCTTCCGATCTTCCATTCCATGCGTCCTTTAGGAACTCTATCGTATTCATGAGAATGCGCCGGAATTTGTCTTTCAGATAATGTAACTTGCTCTGCACCACCTGTGCTACCAACTGCGTATTTTTGTCCAGCACCAACGATAAATCTATCTGCTAAATCTGGTGTTCCATTTTGACCATCACAAAGTGCCCAGCCATTAGGAATTTGATTAGCTTGTCCCGACCACATCATAATCATGCCTCTGACAACAGCACTCTGACTTTCAGTGTCTACAGAGTGTTTTACAGCCGTGTCTAAATATGATATGACTGCTGCAATTGTTGGGAGGGACGTTTCGTTTTCTTGATCGTTCTCCAGGATTTCATCTTTGATCGCCTTAACCGCCTTATTGTTTATTGTTAACTGCGTTGCGGTGAGCTGTGCTGCTGTGAAATTTTCGTTGCTGTCACCATTTTTCTTTGCTTTTGTGTCCGCATAGTCTACCGCTGCTTTCACTGGGCAATGCCTTATCCGCATTATCTTGTGTTCCTTCACTAATTTCATTAACAATGTTGTTAACCCTAATGACGGGTTCCTTGTTCTCTACATTACCAAGCTGAAGAGGACCAACTATATGTACGTCGTGAAAATATCCTTTATTTTCAATCACCAACCCCCCGGTTATCTTTAAACTCCCATCCAGAAGGGCTTTATCTGGAGTTTCTCCGTCCCGCGATCTTAACGTCACTCCATTGTTTATTGTTAACTGCGTTGCGGTGAGCTGTGCGGCTGTGAAATTTTCGTTGCTGTCACCATTTTTCTTTGCTTTTGTGTCCGCATAGTCTACCGCTGCTTTCACGGTAGGCAATGCCTTATCCGCATTATCTTGTGTTCCTTCACTAATTTCATTAACAATGTTGTTAACCCTAATGACGGGTTTAATGTTATGTACATTACCAAGCTGAAAAGGACCAACTATATGTACGTCGTGAAAATATCCTTTCCCTCCAATCACCAACCTCTCGGTTATCTTTAAACTCCCTTCGAGAATGGCTTCATTTGGAAATTCGACACCACGCGCTCGCAACGTCACTCCTTTCCCATCTTCCGCAGGTAAATATATTCCTGAATACTGACGGACATCTGGAGCGATTTCTGTGACATTTTTTTCCTTAATTGTCAGCTTTGCCAATGCTATAGTGTCATCAGGTGTTGATGAGGACGAACTTAACACGAAGACTGGCTTTTCTTGCACGCGCGTATTCGTGAACTTCTCATCTCCCTGTAAATCGGTTAGCTCCTCGCTATATCTAATCGAAAAAGTATAATCTCCATCTTCGATGGTATTGTTATTGTTTGCCTCTTGCACCAAGTCTACGGCTTTCTCGTCTAGAAGGATAATTTGCCTTCCTTGGGAATCGAACGCGGTTCTTGCTGAAACCTTAACGGTTAAATCTTGATGTTTACTTACAGTCAACCCCTCAGCAATACCCGAAACATTAAGCAGGCGGTTGTGGCGGCGCTGGCGATCTATGTGGTAGTTTTGTTCTGACTTAAAGTCATCTTCTAGTAGATACTGACCAGCAAAATAGTTAGGTCTTTTGACAATTCCTTCTTCGGTTTTTTTTGGGGTTTGTGCGTCTGGCATCCTGCTTTTCCTCTCTGTTGTATCTATGTCTATTGGGCAAAAAATCAGTAGATTTTAGAGATTATTATGAAAACAGGGTTTTTAATATTTTGTTCTCACAATTGTTTTATTTCCGCCGTTGTCTTCTTTATTCTGGCAAATCCTTAATCCGGGTTCTAATTTTTCTTTTTGGGATTGAGCGCTATCATTAAAAGTAAGGTTTAATAGGATTTGTTGAGCGCTCAAATTTTCCATGATTATATACCAATCCTTGTTAGAATTGAACTCCTGTTGTGTCACTTCATAAGAGACTTTTAACCGCTCATCGCTGCCTATTTTTTGAACATTAGGGTTCGCCTGTTCTAAATTAGCTTTGATACTGAGTCTCACACGGCTTATAGATTCTTTTCTCTGCTCAACAGTAGCGGTAATCGTACCAGGTTGCTTCAATAGGATACAATAAACATTGCCCGTGAGCCGCGTCGTTCGCACCACGCCTGGTTTGCGCCATTGTTTGCGCAAGAATAAAAACAATAAAAATAATAAAAATAATAAAACCAACTGTATAAAAAAGTGGTCTGTTTTCATGTGATTGATTTCCACTAAACTGTTTTATTCCAATCAACCGTAAATAAATCTGGCTCATGTGGAGACAAATCTGAACTAGCACGGTAAGTAGCTGGGACTAATTAAATATAAGAAGGCATAAAGCCCCTAAACGAAGTTTTCCATTATTTATGCCTGCTCCTATTCGGATTATCTTAAGCGAAGCAGAGGACTCAATGTTAAGCGAGTTGCGAGTTGCTCAAACCGTGCCGCAACGGACGCGCGACCGCGCCCACATGATCCGCTTAAATGCACAGGGGTGGAATGTCCCTGCAATCGCTGAGATTTATGAGTGCCATGAGCATACCGTCAGAGCAACTTTACGACGCTGGCAGACAAGAGGATTGAGCGGGTTATGGGAAGCGCCAGGGCGAGGAGCGAAAGCCAGTTGGAGTGAAGCCGACAAGCAACTACTCGAAACTTGGGTTGAGGACGAGCCTCGAACCTACACCAGCACTCAACTCGCCCGTAAACTGCAACAACTTCGGCAAATCACGCTCTCACCCGATTGGATTCGACGGGTGATGAAAAAAAGGGCTTCCGCTGGAAACGCACCCGTCATAGCCAGCGAAACAAGCAGGACTTGCGTAAGAAGCAATTAAAGCAAGC
>NZ_JAMPKE010000040.1:0-44863 GCF_039961955.1 Trichocoleus sp. DQ-A1 | reverse complement strand
AAGGTTTCCCTAACTGGTATTACTTACCCGAATCAATCAATGTGGCAGGCTCGCTTCTGGGTTATAGCGTACCGCCGCACTTTGCACAGCAACTTTACTCACCTTAAGCGATCACTCAAGGTGGATCGGAATGGTCAATAAAAGAAACGGACTCTGATACGGACCTTGCTGGAAGGCGAGATCGCTTGTGATCTAGAACTCCAAAAACTCGCACAACGTCTAGTTAAACCGGATGGCGTTGCTTGGGAGGAAGGGGAACTGGTGGATATTCGACTGGCGGAGGATTTGAAGCGGAGACGACAACAGAAGCGATCGCGCTAAGTGCTTAAAACCGCCGCTAAGGGTAATGCTAGAGACTTTGCCACACATGGAGTAGACACGACCAACAAAGGATGAGGTGTTCAGTTTTCTCGCCTGACCATTTAGCCTTTTTGCAACCCAACCTAAAAGCTTCCAGTGCCACCTCTGATTGAATCGCAGCTTTTCTTAGCGCCAGTTCCTCCCAGGAGTAGATTGAAGTTAATTCGCTTCGCTTCTTGGGAGAAGAGCGTTCGCGCTAGTGACATCGACACCCCAAAACCAACAACTGCAACGAATGCGCCACACAGTTTCCTATAATTAGCTCAGGTTTGACAATCAGACTGGAGGCGAACACGGTGGCACAAAAACAACCCATTCGATTTACCCAACGTTTGGATGTTCGACAATCTAATTGCCTGCAAAACGCAGCTAACGATTCGAATGTGTCTAAATCAGAAATGACTCACAGTGCCCTAGAAAAATATCTAGATGCACTAGACGCACTAGATTCACTCAGTTTCCAAAGCAGAACGCCAGCGGTTTTAAGCCGCTGGCGTTCCATTTTTTTGTCAACCCACTGCAATCGGCTCTCGGCCTGAAGAACTTAGATTCCGATGCGTGGACTACGGAGCAATCTACCCGACAGATTTGGATCGGGTAACGTTGATATCATTCTATGTCAGACACCAGACAATTCGCATCAGTAGTTTTTGTAAAAGATTCTTCCTCTGCATCATCGTTGCCCAATCTTGAGCAGGTGAGTGTAGATTCTCTAGCCGCCTTACCAGATGCAGCCAAGTCAAGCGGGGCAAGGTATCTGGAGGAATGGATGATTTGCAGCGGCGTATCCGAGGAGATCGCTACCTTAGCAATTGAATCTCTTGACGACCCCCAAGAAATTGCCCGACGCTTGGGATGGAAAGCATACCGATATACCCCTGGATGGTGGGTGTCGGGAATCAATCCTCGAACTGGGGAACGCTCTAAATTTGGGCAGTTCAAGCCCGACACTCCTATCTCATTTCCAGATCAGGATAAACCTGCAAAGTACCTGACCCCGAAAGAAGTCCCCTACGACGCACTGTGCCTTCCTCATCCCGACACTCACTACTGGGCTGCGGTATTAGATGACCCCAGTATCCCTGTCTTGGTGACTGAGGGAGCCAAAAAAGCCGGGACGGCATTAACTGTAGAACTAGCCGCGCTCGCGCTAGTGGGGGTAGAAATGGGGCTAGTGAAAGGTCGGTTAGTTCCAACCCTGGCAGAGTTCGCAGTTCCAGGGCGTCCGGTGTATCTCGCATTCGATGCTGACTTAGTCCGCAAACCCGAAGTCGTAAATGCTCTGAAGCGATTAGCGACCGTGCTAAAGCGCCAGGAATGCCTGTTATATGTCACCCTGTGGGATGAAGCGGATGGCAAAGGATTGGACGATTATATCGTGACACAGGGACCAGAGGAATTTAAGGAAAGAGTAAAAGAGAGCGTTCCCTACAAGGAATGGCTTAAGAAGTTAGAGCGGCAATTCAGTGGTAAGCGCGATCGCTCCCAAAGAAAATCCGATAAAGGAGACAAGGCACCAGGCGGCGATCAGGGCAGCATTGCCGCTCTGTTGGCGGAGAAATACCGTGCCCAACTCGCTTGGCATACTGAAACTAAGCGCTGGTATCGCTACGAGGCGGAGCAAGAGGGAATTTGGAGCCAGCAGGCAGACGAATTCGTTTGGCAAATTGTAATCGCAGAAGTCTGCTCTAGTCGCTCCGAACAACACGGTTACAAGGCGGATTTCATCAGCGGAATTGTCCGGCTCCTCAAGGCTCACCTGGCCGTTAGCGAGTGGAATGAGGCGGCGGGGTTGTTACCTTGCCAGAATGGGGTATTGAACCTGGAAACAATGGAGCTGATTCCTCATGCCCCGGCGCATCGACTAACTTGGTGCCTGCCCTACGAATACAGCATCCTGGCTACCTGCACCCCGATTCAGGAATGGTTGCTAGCGACAGTTGGCGGAGATCGCGACTTAGTTGAACTTTTACGGGCTTATCTAAACGCAATTGTCAAAGGTCGGTCAGACCTCCAGCGGTATCTGGAATTGGTGGGACCGGGAGGAACCGGAAAATCAACTTACATCCGATTAGCAATGGCGCTTGTGGGCTTGCGAAACACTCACACCACGACATTGCAAAGACTAGAGGGCAACCGCTTTGAGACGGCCAGTATCTGTGGGAAGCGGCTGGTCGTCATTACCGATTCAGAGCGATACGCCGGAAACGTATCCGTCCTGAAGGCAATCACTGGGGGAGATTCGCTGCCCTATGAAGCGAAGTTCCAACAAAGTACGGGCGGCTTCACTCCGACGGCAATGGTGGTTGTGGCGGCGAATGAAGTTGTCCAGTCTGCTGATTACACTTCGGGATTGTCACGACGACGGCTCACCGTGCCACTTAAAAATCAAATTGCTTGCGAGCAGCAGCGCAACTTGATTGAGATGCGTGGCGAGCAACTGCTAGGGGAGTTTGTTGGTTATCTTCCGGGACTGCTCAACTGGGCATTGGCGATGTCCGACGAGGCCGTCACAAATCTGGTGAAGCGTACTGCCCAACACGTACCAAGCCTGACTCAGATGAAAGCGGAAACCCTCTGCGAAACCAACCCCATCGCCGACTGGGCGGATCGCTGTCTCATTCACCGGCTGGGAGAACGGACTCAGGTCGGTATCGCCAAGCGAGATAAGGCATCTGAGAGTCAGAACACCTATTCGTTCGTGAATACCTGGCTTTACGCAAGCTACTGCGAGTACAGCACTGCTACCGGCAGTAAGCCAGTAGCGGTCAGGCGGTTTGTTTGTTTGCTTGACGATCTGTGCGCGTCGCAGCTGAAGTTACAGGGAGTGTCGCGAGGCAAAGATCGATATGGCTCACACTTTACAGGGCTGAAGATTCGGACAGGCAACGAGACAGATCCGTTACTCATCACAGGTTTAGACCCAACAGACCCGCCAGATAGCGATCCGCCCCCACCGCCACATCACCCAATTTCTCCAAGAGGAAGCGATCCGTCATTCCCTTCTGACATGGATAAAACTCAAGATGTGATGGATAAAACCCAAAATGTGATGGATAGTGTGATGGTTCAAACCCTTGCTGGTGATGAATGTGATGGATGTGATGGATTATTTGAAACCTCGCACAAAGCTTTACTGGTTAAAAATGAAAGTGGCTTTGAGCAAAATCAAGATTTAGACTTTGTTGAGGAGTTGAAACTAGCCTTTCATCCATCACAAGAAGTCTCACAAACTAAGGCAGGAGATGGATTCCAGCCAATTACAGCATCCATCACAGCATCCGTCACACCTGTCACACCCGTCACATCTATCACGCTCACGGAAAAACAGGATGCGATCGCGCCTAACTCGTCAATAGAGGGTGAGATCGCGCCCAACCCGTCAATAGAGGATGCGATCGCTAAGCAAATAACCGACGCACAAGAGATGCTTTCAGATTGTGAGGATGGTGAGGCGGTCGCTGCGGTGTTTGAGATTTTGGCGACGGCTTATGAGAGGCAATTTTCGCAACAAGAGGTGAACCAGATAAAGTCGGCTGCATGGTTAGGGCTGCCTCCAGAAGACAGACAGCGGATTCTACGGCTGAAGAATTCCGACGTGGAACAACCCCAGGAGCGTCAGCCGGAAGTTTCCCAGAAAGAGATCGCGCCCATTCCAGAACCACAGGCACAGGCACAGCCACAGCGAAACTGGCAAGCTGAAGTCCTGCGGATCAATAAAAGAACACCGTACCAGCAGCCTGAATCGCCTTTTGTTGTGGGGCAGTCAGTGATGTATGAAGGCGTCCGATACAGCGTGACCATACCCGGGTCAACACACAGCCAACTTGAAGGAGTCAACAGCGCGATCGCTAACTGGGAACTCAAGCCAATTACATGACCCACATCTATGCACATGAGGAAATTTTATGAGCTGCTCACTCGAACCGAGTTGAATCAATGGCAGCAAATCTAGGGGCGCACTCAGCGATAGCTAGACTCGATACTTGTAACTGGTAAAACTTGCTTTCGCCTCTTCGTAGGCTTTATTGAGTGCTGTTATCCCAGTCTTAGCAATGGGGCTGCTGTTGACATCCGTATGCCAAACCTTAGCGGCTGCCCGGTACGCGCTTTTGATTCTTTCTGGAGTGGCACTAGGCGATACCTGTAAAACGTCCCACCATGCTCCTACAAGCGGTGGAGCCAAGATGGATTCAATGAGAATCCAGTCGCAGCCGTAGCAGACTCGGTAAATTCCTTCTAAAGTATCCTGTCCCAACTGGGCAAGAACTGTTTGATGCCAATTTCTAAAGGCGTCACGACAACGCTGCTTCACGTTGGGGTCGTAGCTGCTAAGTGCGCCTTTGCTCAAAAATGTATTAAAGCCAATATATATTTCCCCTCCATTCGGCTTGGGATCGTAGAACGGATCTTTCCCTTCTGCCAAACACTCAAGCACTCGCAAGCTCAGGCACGGGCGGCTGAGTGGGAAGCGGCGAGTCATCGGGTTACGGTGTATTTTCAGATGGAAGACGGGATGCCTGCGGTGATGCACAACGGGATGAAGATTACAGCACCGGATTTCTGGCGATCACCGATTCTAGAACGCGAAGTCGATAACATGTTGCCGAAAGACCCGCGTGCGTCCGGACAGGCTTGCAGAAGGCGAAATTGAGATGCGATCGCCTGAAGCAGTTAACTTGGATCGAGCGCCATATTCGCATCGCCCAAAATCAGCTTTCTTCCGCGAGCGGATGGGAGGATTTTCTCCCAGAAGCTTGGGAAGAGGTCAGCTTGCGCTCTGAGATCGCCCGCATTGTACAAAATTGCCCTGCCTTGTGCATGATCATTGTCGATGGGCAGCTAGACGTGGAATGCTAAAGTGTTTCTGTTTTGCCTAAAAGATGGGGTAGTGGTTTTTGTATTTCTCCCTAAAATTATTGGCTTGATAGTGAATATTTGAGCTTTTTAAGAAGCTGATAAATTTTCTCCATTTTAAAACTCCGAGGAATTAATTTTTTTCAGGAGCTTGCTTGTTTCTTGGGTATGACGCTGAACAATGGGAGCTAATTTTGATTCTAGTCCTTGTCGGTTGTACACCCTTTCCTGCATTTGTTCGGTATGGTGCATAGCGATTGCTGCCCCACGCTTTTCATTGGGGCTAGCTCCTATTTCATTTAAATAGGTAATGTACATTGAACGCAATTGATGTGGAGCTACGGGTACGCCTGCTTCCCGGCGAAACATCTGGCTAATTCTAGCATTCCAATTTTTTTCATCTAAAGGTTCATGTAGAGCTGTTTTTTTCTTGATGAAGAAACAATTATGCTCTTCCGTTTCTAAAATTTCTTTTCGGAGTGCCAACCATTCAACTATATATTCGTAAAAACGTTTACCGTTATTAAATACGGTATTAGGAATCTCTTCCCAATATTCGCCGTGAATCTTGCCAGTCTTGTAGTCAGGCGGTTGGAGATGAATGTACCACTTAAATCTATCAGACAATTCTAGATTTCTCGCCGAAATAAAAAATCCATCAGCAAAATAACCGTAAACTAGGGTTCTACCCAGTTCTAACTCATAATAAGTTCGAGCGCGATCCGGTGGAATTAATATCATAAAAGCAAGTGACAAAAAATCTTGTAGATCTCTAGCCAATGCGTAATCAGTACGTTTTTTCCGAGTGATTCCATCTCGCACTGTTGTTGAATAAGTGCATTTTTTCTCATGCCGCTGTCGTACTTTCTCCATTACTTCAACCGCTTTTGTCCAAGGAACACTCTTCTTTTCGTAGGGAACAGTTTGCGGAGTACCCTTGCCTTCTTTAGCCAGCTTTTTTCTCAAATCTTTTAACTTTCGGATGACTGGTATATCTCGGTCTTCGGGATAACTTTCTGTACCAAACTCGTTCCGAAAAATAAATTTAGCTAAAGCGGTAACTGTAGTTACATATCGTTCTCTGCTTTTACTATGTCCTCCCAAAAACTCTAAATATTCATGAATTAAGTTAAGTGTTTGATTGGCTGTCATTATAGCTTTTTTTTGGCTAACATCTGGTCAATAAAATAATCTTTCACCTGTTGGCTCTTTCTATCCAAATCCTTTGGTAATAAAATATTTAGCGGTGAAAACTCAACAATTGACGTTAACCTTAGACTGGCAAGCGGAACATTTTTGAATCGATGTAGCCAGCCAAGTATCTGATACAGCTTCGCCACTTCATCTTCAATAGTTTTAGGCGAACAAGCACCACTTAGACGATATTTTTTAAAGCTCTCAAAATCTTGTAGTAAATTCTGATTGATGTAATCATCTGGGAAACATTTTGCTCCTAAGGCATAAGGAGATTTCTTATCTCGCCCCAGCCTGAGATTTTCCTCCCATCTCGCTTTCCCACTAGGTGCATGTAGTCTTTCATATTTAAATTCTTCCTCTTCTAAAGATCCCAAAGCTCCATAGCCTTGTTCGCTTGTCCATTCAGCGAAACTTTTAAGAGTTGAGCGATTGCGCCGTCGCGTATCCTTATCAATATTCTTCGCTTCAAATTCTTTTTCTACAAAACTAAGAGCATTTACAATTTGTTGTGGAGTTAGTTTTTTTAAATAATTCACTCCATCAGCAACCTCTTGAGCGGTTGAGCGTTTGTTAGCCGGAGAGGGTCCTCCATAGGCAGGAACGAGAAATCGAACTACTGCACTTTTTAAAATATGTTCACCATTAGCTTTGGCGTTACTATTAATAAATCGAGTGTATCGGTTATATAAATCTAATGCTGTTTCATGATTTTTTACTTGTACGGCAACCATCTTATATCTCCTAGTCCTACCTAATTTTCGATTGAGTTAACGCGCATAACCTAAAACATCAGTTTGCCTTATGAGCTAACCAAGTATTCTTTTAGGATTATAGTACAACATATAGTACAAATACAACTATCGCTTGAAATGCACGGAGACTGATAACCGGGCTACGCCTAAGAAAACACAATGTTTTTTCAAGGTTTTTAACCTTTTTCTTGGTTTAATGTCTTATAAAAAATGTCTTATAGTTATAAGACATCAAATAAATTGCTCGTTTATACGCATAAGCTAAAATTATTATTGGCGCATATTAGAGTCTTTAAGACGCTAGGCTATAGCTAAAAAAGCCGTGAAATACAGGTGAAAAACTTACAGAATTAGGTAACGCGCATAATCTAACTACTTTTATGAAAAAAAAACAAAATAAACCTTCTTACCAACACCGACTCCCTTGTAAAGATAAAAAATGTTTACGAGGAGAACCAATTTATTATGAAGAGTTGAAAAAGCCTCTAAATCTAACCTTGACATCTACAGCTATTGAAAAGCTTAATAATCTGGCGATGCAACAAGGAATTTCTCGCAGCGAAGTCGTTGAAAGATGGTTACGTTCTCAAATAGAAAGCTTAATTTTTGAATCCTAGCTGACGGTTGATTTGGTGTTCAAGAAGATGGCAATTACCGGGAAACGCAATTGTCTAAATGTACAAGTAACTAGCTTGTTTTAAAGAACACTCGCCTAGCTTTTTTGCTGCCAGGGTTCAAAATTTCAAAATCCCATGTTCCCTTGTCCCTTTTTACAGCCCATTCTCGAAAATAGTCGTGACCCTTTTCCGCTGCCATGCTCACGGCGCGATCTTCAATCTCTAATATTTTTGCTAGATGGGCCGAATATAGCGAAGCTGCGACAAGGGACAATATGCAGGTATATTCTCTCCAGAAGCCCCGGCTTTTCTAGCCTTGGGACTTTATAAGCTGATTACAGCAGGTACTTGAGTCAGTGCAGAGCAACGACGATGAAGCAACAGTGGGATTCAGTTTAGTTGCAGCTTTACTTGGTTGTTCCAGCCCGGAAATTAACAAACCTCGTTCCTTTTGTACCCACAGTTGAGAGGTTTAACAGAGGGTTGAAAGTCAAGACAGCGATCGCCCGCTAGAATTCGGCGCTCCGGATTCTAGCTTCACTAGCCAGGAGGGTCGGAAGTTGAGACAGCGAGCGCTATCTGGTTCCGCCGGATGCAGGGCATCACGAATTCGAGGAGAGGATTCGGATGGAGGATTGAAGTGTTGCGATCACTCGTCACCAGCTCCTTAAGGATTAGTCATCACCGTTTGGTTAAGATGGCTGGTGAGCCTCCATGAGCGCGATCGCTCCTCACTGCACTGTTTCTTCTCGCATCCAACCCCATCGCTGTCGCGGTCAAAGCCATGCGGGTCAGGCGGCAGAACCTTGAAATTCCGGTAGGAGATGTCCGGGCAATTCAGATCCGGTGGGCCGGGAGGAATGCAGACGCCTGGATAAGCCGAGCTACAGTTTTGCTGGGTAGATGGGGCTGGCTTGGGCAGCTGTGGGGATTCCGGTTAAGACCAAGACTAGGGCGGCAAGTGCTGCGGTTCTATTCATCACACCTTCTCATTTGGGATAGTCTTCGTGTTCCTAGAATGTGAAGCGCGATCGCGCTCACTTTCTCTCAGCATCCGGATTTTATCTGCCGTCGAAGTTAACGATAAATATTTAGTGATTCGCGATATGGCTTATGTGTGGCTGCTAAAATTTGGGGTCAATGCTGATAATAAATTGGTTGATATCGTCGATGTCCCCAGTGGAAAAAGCGATTTAGTTTGCCCCTATTGTGGAGTCAAATTAGTTGCTAAGAAGGGTCAAGTCAAAGAACACCATTTCGCTCATACTGGGCAAACCTGTCGTTCCGTGACGGTTAAGCGAGAGTTTCCTAGCCTCCCACTGTATGACAACTTCAATATCGAGTTATCAGGGCAGGCACTACAATTGCTCAAAACCCTTTGGAAATCCTGTGGAACAAATGGCTGGAGTATCCCTTTCTCAGTTGACCTCAAGCCATTAATCAAAGCCAAACTATTGCAGAAAAATCCCTATCAAAATCCTCCTGGCTACGAATTTACACAGCTAGGGATGATTCCAGTGGGAGCGCTGCCCTTAAAGGAATTCAATCAAATTCAGGAGCCGCTTCTCCTGAAGAAATTAGCTGATATAGAACGGCAGGTAGAACTCGCTAAAGTACTAAAATCACTGAATCTGAAAGAACGTTCAATTGATTTATGGCTTTACCGAACTCAGCTCAAAAGAATTCTAGAGCATCGCTTGTACTATTTAGAAGTAAAAGCTGATGGTGAAACCCTATATAAAATTGGTGTAACCAAGCGAACAATTGAAGAACGAATGCTAGAAATTAGGCGGGATTTGCGTTCGCACTACAAAACTGTGGAACTTAAGGTACTGGGGATTTGGGAACACAGGGGCAATATTGAATTATATTTCAAGCATCGCTACCAGTCGTTTAATTATCAATTGAGGAGCTTAACTGAATACTATAAGTTTGGTACTGAGGCGAATGTAGTATTGAACGATTTAAAACAGATGCATCTCAAATGTCTAAGTCAAGCCGAACTTAATATTTTGGCAGAGGATATTATGTCATCTCCTGCTAGAACTGGAATTTATTGCCTGTAAAAACTAGTCTTTTTAAAGATAATTACCCTTCAATAAAACAAAGTGTTACTTAGTCTAGAAGCCCTATTGTAAAAGCTTTGAAAGATTTTTGGATTAACGACACTAATGTGTTATTAGCGACAAATAATTTGTTATCTGACATGAGTGGAATTTCCTGGGCATTAACCATTAATACTGAACGGCTGATCCTTCGTCCCCAGCAACCCAGTGATTATGAGGCTTGGTACGCTGGTTTTTCTGGGCGATTGCCAAAACAACATCAATACGATGATGGGCTGGTTAGTTTGGATCACTGCGATCGCCACTGGTTTGCAGATTTGTGTCTGCGTCATCAACAGCAGGCGTTGACCGATCGGGTTTTCGTCTTTGGTATTTTTTCTCGTCAAACCGAGCAGCATCTTGGAAACATCGATCTCTCAACAATTCGTCGCCAAGAACATCAATGGGCAATTTTAGGATACGAAATTCACAACCAACACTGGAGGCAAGGTTTCGGCAGGGAAGCAGTTCGAGCTACATTAATTGCTGGGTTTGAAACGCTGAGTTATCATCGCATCGAAGCCGCCATTAATCTGGATAATCAAGCATCAATTGCATTAGCTCAAAGTGTGGGTATGCAGAAGGAGTGCATTCGTCGCGGTTTTCTCTATGAAAACGAGCAATGGGTAGACCATTTCATTTACGTTGCTCTACCCTCCGATCTAGGTTTAGTCGAAAAGCCACCCGCGATCTCCCCATTAGGCATATAGGAGTTATTGCCTTTGAAAAGAGGTCTTTTCAATGATAATCAGGCGGTGATGATGGCTCCCGCGATGATGTGGAGTAAAAGCGTTCCCTTCAAGCTGCGTAGCAGCTATACAACTCGCACCCATCAAGCTCATCACTGATCCAAGTATAAAATTTTGTAAAATTTGCAGAAGCTCCTCTACTAACGCTGACAAGTTTATAGAAGTAGCAACTCCCCTGAAAAATAATCGGAGATTGGAGTCATGGATAAGCGGCATCAGTACTTGCAAATCGCCCTTGTTGTTGTTGGAACTGCTTTTCTCCTTGTCTATCCGTTGATGAAAATCTGGTCATCGGGCTGGTCATGGCTACCCGGTCAATATGAATACGAACAGATGATCGTTGGCATTTATGCGACGCTCGGTGTTTTTTTACTATGGGCTTCTCGAAAACCCGAAGCACATCTGAGTTTAATCTGGTTTACTGTCTGGTCGAGTGTTGTTCATGGGCTGATCATGGCATTCCACGCAGTAATTGATTCTGCGGAACGTGGACATCTCCTAGGCGATGTTCCAGCATTAATCTTGGTGGCAATTGTTCTTGGTGTCCTAACGCCACGCGAAGGGGTGCCAGTGCAGGAATAAGCAAGGCACAACCAATCAAATGTAGCCGACATCAGAAGCGGTGATGATGGCTTTCTATAAATTGTCAGTAGCGGGTTTGAGAAATCTACAAAGGGTGTAAAACCAGGTTTATTTTTGGTAATCCTGACCCATGAAGAAGGAAACCAAGACGATGTATTCGGAGTTATTATTGCAGCAAGCGATCCAGATAACCCCTAAAAAGATTGAGTGGCGCTAAAGGGATGTTATATTGCCAACGATCGCACTTCAACAACGATGTTTCAACAACCAAAACCTAAACTTGACATTATCAATATAATGTCAAGTTCTGGCCTAGCTTGGTTGCGTTCAATCTAGTTAGCTGTCAGTACATTGCGCCACTGGACATTGACAGCCCTCCTCCCCTCACCTTCGGTACTATAAGGGCGCTCGCACTTATTCTAAATTCCCTGCTTTCTTAACAGCTTGTTTCAGGTCTTCAAAGGTAATATTACCGTCTTCATCTCGATACATCGCTAGCAGTTCTGCGGGGCTAGTACCTGTTTCTGCTGAAATGACTGCATTTAACCCAGGGCTTAAAAAAAGCTCATTACTCGATACTTTGCCATCTTGATCGCTATCCAAGGTATTAAAAAGAGATTGAAGCTCTTGCTCAGTTGCCATAAGTTTCTATCTGAATTAATTTTTTCAATTCAATATCTCAGAATTTCGATAAAGATGCAAGGAAAGTTACCTCTTACCCTGGCAGATACAAGCTGCTGCTGTCGTTGGGGCGTGCGTGCAGATATCTGGAAGTAGTCGCTACCAATTCATGCCCCAACGTCGCCTGCACTAAATGGATCGGAGCGCCCGTGTCTAGTGAATGTGAGGCGTGAACATGACGCAACCAGTGCGGGCTAACCTTCCCTCTAATCCCAGTGCGGTTGCCCTGCAAGAGCCTTCACCTTCGGTACTGTTCGAGCGATCACTCAAAAGCAATCTCCCACTTGGGTTAGACACCAAGTAGGCAGAACCGACCTAACATTTGGGTTCAGTAGCATTGAGGTAGAGTAGATGTCGTCCCAATTGAACCGCGATTCAGAAGAGCTTAAAGTACAAGGAACCACGTTGTTTGATCGCACTTTTCGAGACAGCGAGGGCAAGATTGTCATTGCTCAGATGCCCAACCTGCCGCTTCTAGTAGGGTTGGGAGCAAGCCTACTTCAACTCGTCTTACCCAGCGGCAATCTCCAGACAGGACTTAATTTAGTGGGATTTGGTGCTTTGTTCACTTGGGCATGGCAGGAGTTGTTTGATGGGGTCAACTACTTCCGTCGTGCACTCGGATTGGTGGTGTTAGGAGGAATGCTCGCGCTCAGACTACATATCGGTTGAGCTTGAAGAAGCATCCTAGGGGTATCTAATTTTTAAGGTAGTAACGATGGCTGACCTTATCTTTTTTTGTAAGTCAGATGCCAAGTTCTTTGACCACAGTGAGGGCATTTCCTGAAATTCCTGGAATTACCCGCTGCCTTCCACCGAATTGCCCCTAAATCCCAGTATGATTCTTCAAAATTACAGTTTGGGCATTTCATAAACCATTGGCGTGATTCCTCTTCCATCGATTGTGCCCACTCATCCGGCAAAATTGAGTTGAGAAATTTTTGGATGAAGTTCATAGTCTAAAAATCCAATCTACATAGGAATAAATTAATCGCTATTGTATTGGTGTTCAAATCAACTGGTATAACAACGTTAGCTAGTCCTGCCTGTAAGCGATTTGATGAATAAAGTTTTCAGTGCTATAGCTTTGAAATGGCAAATATTCTTGGACGCTAAGGGCGATCGCTTTCGCCCCATTCAAGGCTCAGCTAAGGGAGGTGACGGCGGCGATGACCAATTTTCTACTGGAAGCGTTCTTACTTCTCGCATCCGTTCAAAATCACTATCAGATGAAACCACAGTCAGACCGTGACGCAAGGCAGTAGCAGCAATCCACAGATCGTTCTCGCTCACGCCTAACGCTTCAATACTGGTTGTTCTGCGTCTACTTTTTTCTCTGGGACCAAACTGAGCGATGATTTCCGCTTTAAATTCACCGTAGATATGGGCAGTTTCCCTGTCCACCGGATAGATGTCGATGCCTTGTACAAAAGCTTGCACTCGGATTAGATTAGCCGCCTTTTGTTGTGAATTTTGTCCCATGAAAATGAGTTCCCCACAAACAATGACACTGGTAGCCACTGGCACCTTGCCCAACTCGATGAGGCGGCGACGGACAACGGTATCTCCTTCAATAATGCGGCTACAGTGGTTGGTGTCGAGCAGATACACGCTTAAAATTCCAGCGGGGCACGGGAATCATAAACCATCTGGAGACACTCCTCAAGGTCATCCCCTTCCCATGTCCCCGCATACCTCAAGAGAGATTCGGCAGTGGAGTTAGAGGGAGAAGGCGTTTCAGAGGAAGGGGATTCAGGTTCGTCTCTAAGAACGGTGACGCGCACTCTTTTTCCAGCAAGTTCTTTTGAGTGGATGATAATCTCCTCCCAAGTTCCTTCTAATTCCATCGGCTTAGATGTCATAAATATTTGCTCCTAAAAAGGTAGATAAAGGGCAGAACTGTCGGCTGGACGAGCATGAAGATAGCGACTGGTTGTCGCAACCGAGGCATGACCCAGCGTGGCCTGAACCAGCTGCACAGGGGCACCTCGGTCAAGAGCGTGGGAGGCGTGGGAGTGCCTGAACCAATGCGGACTAACCTTTCCTTCAATCCCCGCACGTTCCCCAGCTATTTCGATGATTCGCCGCACTTGGTTTGGTTGAATCGCCCCGGCAAACTTACGGCTTCTAAACACCGGGTCATCTTGTTCGGCATCACCTCGGAACTTAGTTAACTCTTTCCAGAGGGAAGCTGGCAGTGCCACATACCGTGTCTTTCCGCCCTTGCCATACAATGCAACCTGACCGCGATCGCCTACAGGTTTGAAGTCACGCCATCTTAAAGAAGATGTTTCCGAGACTCTAGCACCGCTGGCATACAGAAAACGGAGTAAAAGCTTATTGCGTTCGCACGGTTCCAAGGCAATCATCGTCATTACCTCAAGCTCTGTCAAAATCCGCTCTGCTAAAGTGTTTTTGACTGGAGGCGTGTCTAGCGACGCACCTACATTAAAGGGCAGATACCCAACTCGATGCCCAAACGAGAGCAGTGACTTGAGGGATGAAAGCCGACGATTCTGGGTAGCGGCTGAATACCCCTGAGAAGCTAGGGCATCAGCAAACGCCTGGACATCATTGAGCGTGACCTGTGGCAGCGGCTTGGTTTCGACGAACGCCAAAAAGCAATTGATGTCACCCCGGTAAGCCCTTTGACTCTGACGAGTCTTGCCGTGCAACCAAAGGTCAATTAATTGGGCAGTGGAATTAACTTCAGCCAAGCGAGTAGTAGGAGCGATCGCCGCCCCTGAAGTTCGTGTCAACATAGAGCTAAGAGTAGACCTTTTGTTGAACAAGTCCCTTCTGTAACCGCAGGAGGGACTCTGTTTTAAATTGTATCGGTGATAATGTCACTTATCACCCATTGGAAACCTACATTCTTGGGCGATCGCTAGACTCGATACTTGTAGTTGGTAAAACTTGCTTTCGCCTCTTCGTAGGCTTTATTGAGTGCGGTTATCCGAGCTTTAGCGATGGGACTGTTGTTGATATCCGTATGCCAAACCTTGGCTGCTGCCCGGTACGCGCTTTTGACTTCTTCTGGAGTGGCACTAGGCGATACCTGTAAAACGTCCCACCATGCTCCGACAAGCGGTGGAGCCAAGATGGATTCAATGAGAATCCAGTCGCAGCCGTAGCAGACTCGGTAAATTCCTTCTAAAGTATCCTGTCCCAAGTCGGCAAGAACTGTTTGATGCCAATTTCTAAAGGCGTCACGACAACGCTGCTTCAGGTTGGGGTCGTAGCCAGCAAGCGCGCCTTTGCTCAAAAATGTATTAAAGCCGAGATATATTTCCCCTCCATTCGGCTTGGGATCGTAGAACGGATCTTTCCCTTCTGCCAAACACTCAAGCACTCGCCGCGTATCCGCTGAGGGTTCTGGCAGTTCTAGAAGCTGAGTCAGTTCGTTGGCAATTTCTCGTGATTCTGGGTTCTGCCGCCACTGCCAGTAATTCACGTTAGGTTTGCCCAGTTGTTCGGCGTAGTTTCTCAGCCAATATTCCCGCCGGTTAATCGGCGGGTGAACCCCCACCTCTAAAGCTTTTAAAATTCCCCATTGCTTTTGTCTAAAAGCATCGACAATCTTCTCCTTCAACCCAGAGCCAAAATAATTAGATGTCAACGCCCATTGCACAGCTTCTAGGGGTGTGGCAGCAGTCGTAGGTTGATCTAGATAGATTAAGCGGTATTCGCATAACTTCTTAACGGCTTTCTCATTGTCGTCAGGGAATGCCAGCGTCCAACTATTGTCAACTTGCCGCAGACATTCATTCACTCGATCTGCTAAGTCATTAAAGCGTTTTAAGTTTTCGCACCAGCATTTTTCCCAGTGTTGTGTGCCATCTTGGTTCCACCAGTCGGCATTAGTAATGCTGCACTCGATCACCAAAATGGGTTCGTTCCCGCCAAAATCCAGCAGCTCAGGAATTAAAGAAGCTGGAATCTGCCAATACTGGGAATGACTTGTTACAGGTTGATTCGGCTGTCTGTCTTGATGAAATTTTTCGATGAGTTCAATGACTTTCGGCTTCACTGGGTCTGGCACCCGCATCACGGAGGTGGTGTAATCCTCTTTTCTCATCCTGCCGCCACTGGGTTTATTCATCGTGGTTGAAAGCTTTGACATTCATAAATTCTACCCGTTACAGGTTAAATAGCGACTCGGAAAAGAGAGAAGGAGAGCGACTTTGTAGGCGACTGGGACTGAGGATCAAGCTTAGGAATTCATAAAGCTTATATTCGTTACAGGTTGATTTTGAGAGTGTTTAGAGAGAAAGCGATCGCTGCTCTACGTCAAGGGAGTAGAAATTTGCTGCATACGCTTCCATTCAGAGAAGACTTTATCTAAACCGTTGGAGCGATCGCTTGCTCACTCACGTTTCCCGGTAGATAGAAGATCCAGCGGCTATCCTCTCCAACCTCTCCAAACTCCAACCGATAATATTTGAGCGCCCAGACCCCATCTAACTGACGATTCGGAGCGATCGTTAGCAGGTGTAACCTGTACTCTTCCTTCTCCTATAGGATGGGATATTTACAACTTTTAGATTTCCAGAGCGCTGATAGACGCTCGTGAGTAGTAATGGAACACCAATTAGCGATCGCTCGCACCTGAAAAAACGTTTCGATCTGCTGAATGTTGGTTGTGACGGGTTACAAAATCGATATGCAATTGATTGGGAAGGTTATGCTGCTGAAAGATTAAGACTACCCGACGTACAGGATGAGGAAAGCTGACCGTCTTTTCCAATTAGTGAATCTGATTAGATCTCACCAACCCATTACAGCAGGGCAACTAGGCGAACGGATTGGTGTTTCCGTGCGTACAATTTACCGATATATCGATGATCTTTCGGTGAGTGGTATTCCCATCTATGGTGAGCCGGGTGTCGGTTACGCTTTGGATAAAGATTTTGAGTTACCACCCCTAACTTTAACTCATGATGAAATCGCCGCTTTAATGTTGGGTGTCGAAATCCTGTCGCGAGCGACCGGGAATGACTTAGCCGCAGCGGCAAAAACGCTATTGAGTAAGATTGGAGCAGTATTGCCGCCACACAGCTTTGATCCAACTCGCACACCTGTTCGGGCGCTAGGTGATATTCTCAACGACCAAAGCTTAAGACAGTGGAACGACCTTTATCGAGCAATTCAGCAGCAACAAGCCGTCACAATTGTGTATTTGAGCTTGAATGAACAACTGTCTCAAAGGATTGTTGTTCCGTTGGGGTTGTTTTACTGGGGTGGAAAATGGACCGTTGGAACATGGTGCATTCTCAGAAACTCATACAGAGATTTTCGGGTCGATCGCATCCAAAATCTCGATTTTGCTTCAGATGTTGAATTTCCAGACCAAGAGATCAGTCTTGACTTATACACGAAGTTTCAGCTTGAGAGAATAAAGTTATCTGGCTTCCACTGACAGGATGCTGTCAGGAGTAGGGTTTTATGCTGAGTAACGCCCAAGAAATTGTTGAGGAGCCGATTTCGCTGTGTTTGAGATGTTTCCTAACTTCTGGACTCCAGTATTACCCGTTGCTGAAATAGGACTAGCTCCCCTTGCGGTTGAGTTAGCTGGCGAATCGCTAGTTCTATTTCGCAATTCAGCCGATCAGTTCGTAGCATTCCTTGATCGTTGTCCTCATCGTGGTGCGCCTCTCTCACGCGGGCAAGTCACGGAAGACGGTTGCCTTGAATGTCCCTATCATGGTTGGCGTTTTGCCTCAGATGGTGCTTGTACTCATGTTCCTTTCAACTCACTTAACCCAGCTCAACGCTCAAAACTGTCAGTCATGAGGTTGCCGACAAGGGTGATTGCAGGGATGCTGTGGATCTTTACGGGAGCTGAAAACGTGCCAGAACCACACTTGCCGTCGAGCTTATTAGAACCAAACGAGCGTTACGTGATTCACCATGAGATTTGGAACGCGCATTGGACAAGAGCGATTGATATTTCATTGGACTATCTACATATCCCTTTCGTCCATCAGGATTCATTTGGTCGCGAATTCCATGACCCAGTACACCAAAATGCGATCGCCCAAATCAGCGTTACTGCAACAGCAGATGGAATGGCAGTCACAAATCAACTCAATACCTTGTCTTATGGAGTTGAGATTGATTGGCATCAGCCCAATAACGTTGTTCTCAAGTTAGATATAGGTGGACTACCCCTGCGTCCTCATTTGTTTGCAATTCCGATCAATACCCAACAAATGCGATTTATGCAGGTTGTTCTGCCCAACTCTGGAATCGATCCGAGTAACTTCGACTTTGATGAGTTTTTTGCAGCATCTCTTGACGATCGCACGATGGTTGAGTCACAGATCGGTGAAGTTCCCAATACAAATGAAGGATGTAACGTACCTACTGATGAACCCTCACTGCGGTTTCGCCGTTGGTACTACCGCACAGTGAAGAATAGAAGAATAGAGGCTATTCAAGGCGCAAGTGCTGATTGATGACATTAATAACATTCGTGACAAGTTGGCGTAAATATAGCGAAGCTGAAATCAACTGCAAAGTAGCCATTTAAACCTTGCCTGATAAGGGTTTCAATGTTTACTAAGTGCCAGCTTGCGAGAATTCGATGTCGAGTCGGTGGATTGGGAATTTTGCCAACAATCGAAAGGTTGAATAGCTTTCAGAGCTATACTTAGACTCCTTGAAAAATCAATGTTGTTAGGGTGGGTTTTGCCTACTTTGGGCCTAAAGTTGGTATTTTGTCATGGTTAAGTGAACCTTGGTTGTATCCTTGAAGCCCATCTAAGTATCAAGAACTGAAACTCCTACTTGATAAGAATTTTGAGCGCTACCTTGCGGCTTGTGTCAGCTTCGCAATGTTTACGCTTTTTGGTTTATCCACGTCTATCAAACAGCTCTATTGCTACTCAGGAGTGTAGATCACCATTAACAAACCTGCTTCCCTCTGGTTCGGCAGCAAGCTACCGACGGCTTCACGAGTAGTATAGTAGCGTGGCTGCGTCCGGTGTGACCGCTTTGTTAAGCCGCGCCCCGATCGGGTCGGAAGCGCGCAGCACGGCGAAACAGCCACGCCGATCCGATGAACAACGTGACGAAGACCCCGTTGAGGATCGAAAGCTCTAGCAGTCCGCTCCACGGGTAGCCCAATCCGGCGCTCAGCGCGATCACAGGCATTCCCCTAGCGTTAGTCGTGCTTGCAGTTGAGCTGAACAATATCAATGCTGGAAATCGGTCACGGCGAGGTAGCTCCAAGGCCGCAGAGGAAGAATCACCAGCAATCGATGTCCCGGTAAGAACAGTCGAACAACTAAGTTTACCGGCGACTGAGCAGAATATTCAACTCCCTAATTCAATGCTGCTGGCAAAGACTGAGAGTGATCGCCCCCAAGTACCAATTGGTACTTGTACCAGCAATCTTCCCAGGTCTACAAAACAGCTCGATAATCTCATCCGCCAAACCGTATTGATTTGGGGGAATCAGGACAGTGGAAAAAGTTCGGTAGCTCGGTACATTGCAAAGCTCAAGACAGAGCAGAGGTATCGGGGTCGTGGTAGTAGACATAAATAACAGATAACAATCGTGCTGAATGGCAGTGGCTGCTTTCGTTACTACTTTTCAGCTAAAGCCCACCAAGAAATTTGCGTAATTTGTAGTTGTTTTCCTGTGGCTAACAATAATTGCATTTGATCATTACTGACTCAACATCTTTTATCTTAGTTAGCCATCAATTTTATTGACTCCCCATGCGAACTCAACCCTATCTCCTCACCCTGCTCGCACTATTTACAGGGCTGACGCCTCAGCATGGGGTGAGTGCTACCTTCAGCCCTACTGAACTTTTAAGTAGGAATGAAATTAAAATTGTCCAAGCAAATATTCTAGTGGCAGCTTCATCCAGGCAAGGCAAGGTAGTCCAAGCAAGGGAAGATGAATCGGGAAGAGCTGAAGCACTGCCTACAATCCCTTTTGGATTGGCATTTTCTGGGAAAATTGACCCAGATGTACCAGGGGTTCCAGAGATTGAAAGTGAATCCCTCAAAAATATAGAAAAAGCCCAAGCTTTATCTGCAATCGCTGTTGGGTTGGCATATTCGGGAAAAATTGACCAAGCCCTGCAAGTGGTTAAAAAGATTAAAAATGAAGACTTTAAAGATAGCGTATTATCTAACATCGCTATTGAGTTGGCTTCATCAGGAAAAATTAATCAAGCCCTACAAATAACTAAACAGATTAAAGACGAGCCTTCCCAAGATTCACTCCTATCTCGCATAATTTACAGGTTAGCGGACGATAGAAAAATTGACCAAGCCCTACAAGTAGCTAAAAATATTAAAAATGAAGCTTCCCAAGACTCAGCCTTATCTGATATCGCTGGACAGTTAATTTCTTTGGATAAATTCGACACAGCTCTGCAATTAGCTAAGCAGATTAAAGAAGAATCCTCCAAAAATAAGCTCTTAGTTTGGATTGCATCCGAGTTTGCATCATCGGGAAAATTCGACACAGCCCTGCAATTAGCTAAGCAGATTAATAATAAAACCTCTCAAGAGGCGGCTTTATCTAACATCGCTGTCTGGCTAGCGTCATCGGGAAAAATCGACATGGCCCTACAATTGGCTAAACAAATTAAAGATGAAGCTTCCCAAAGCTCAGCCTTGTATGGCATTGCGTCTAGGTTGGCTGAGTCGGGAAATTTTGACCTAGCCCTGCAACTAGCTAAAGAGATTAAAAAGGATTTCTCCGACGATTTAAGCTTATCTGGGATAGTTTTCCAGTTGGGGTCATTAGGAAAAATTGACCTGGCTCTAGAACTGGCTAAAGAGATGAAAGATGAAGCCTCTAAAAACTCAGTCTTATCTAACATTGCTGTGAAGTTGACTGAGTCTGGAAAAATTGACCTAGCCCTGCAACTAGTTAAAGAGATTAAAAACGAAACCTCCAAAGACTCAGCCTTATCTGACATAGCTTACAAGTTGACTGATTTGGAAAAAATTGACCAAGCCCTACAACTGGTTAAAGAGATTAAAAACGAAACCTCCAAAGACCAGACCTTCTCTAACATCGTGTCTAGGTTAGCTAAGGCGGGAAAAATTGACCAAGCCCTACAACTAGCTAAAGAGATCAAAAATGATTCCTCCAAAGACTCAGTGTTAGGTGATATCGCTCCTGAGTTGGCTAAGGCGGGAAAAATTGACCAAGCCCTACAACTGGCTAAAGAGATTAAAAATGATTCCTCCAAAGACTCAGCGTTAGGTTATATCACTTCTGGATTGACTAAGTTGGGGAAATTTGACTTAGCAGGGCAAGTAGTTAAAGAGATTAAAGATGATGTTTTCAAAAACTTCACATTGCTTGATCTAGTTGCCCAGTTGACTTTATCGGGAAAAATAGACCCTGCATTGCAAGTGCTTGAAGAAATTAATAGTCCCTCCGAAGACAAAGACACAGTGTTGTTTAACATGGTTTCTGTGGCATCTGGGTCAGGAAAATTCAACCAAGCTATACAGATCGCCCAAACCATGAAAAATAAATATCACCAGGCTGCGGCTTTGGCTAACATAGCTACTAGGTTAATAGAATCTGGACAAACTGAACTAGGCTCGCGCACCTTCGATCAAGCTCTTGAGCTGGTTGCATCTTATTAGAATAGTCTTCTGGTGAGAAAACCCAGTTGGAAAATGGGGCGTTGCTTGTGATGTGGTATTGTCCTAAGCCCTTGAGAACGCTGCATCTAAGTTGAATAGGATGTCCGCGAGGTAAGTGTCCGTAAGTTCACCAATGACATAATCATTAGGAATTGGGCTACCTGAGCCAAAACGGCGCAAGGAATCAAGAAAGCTCTATGAACCTTTCTAAGCTGACCGGATGCGAGTCAGCTTAGATAGTGATTTGCACTTCATCCGTTAAATCATCAAACATCGCCACTTTTGATACCTTCCGATATCGTGTTGTTTGCCCAAAACGAATTTTTCCGTTACACGGCTTTAACGAAAGATCAGCAATGCAGGAATTCCATTGTGCATGATCACCGCTTACTCAGGACACGAGGACTTATCCCAACTGTCAGCGTACCTGGAAGTCAGAGACGAACAAATCTTGGGAGCCGCCGCCACCCTATCAATGCTATCTCCGATTGTCGGGAAGGTCGGGAAAGTCCGATATTCCGACTTGAAGGAAAATATTCTCTCAACCCCAAGCGAGAATTCTAGTTTTTTCAATCAGGATTCCTGAACCGCTGCCAAGAGTGCGATACCTCATCTATGAGTAATAATTTCAATATTCCTTTGCGTTCTTTAGCGAAGCAAACACATGGTAGATGGGTTTAAAGCAATTACTGCTGGTAAGGCTGCTATAGACGGGTTAAAAGCATTAGCTCAGTATGCGGATGAAGTCAAAGACACACAAAAACGTGGCGAATTTATGAGAATCATCGGTGAGCTAAGCTTAGAACTTGCCGAGACTCAAATCAGGCTTGCAGAGCAACTTCGCGAGAACAATGATTTAAAAGAGGAAGTGGCTACCCTCAAAAAAGAAATTGACAAGCTCAAAAATCCCAACTCTAAACCAATGGCCAGACATGGACTTTACTATGTGGATGATGATGGTCCCTTCTGCACAGGCTGCTACGATAACAAAGAAAAATTAGTGCGAGTAAAGGAGTTGCCGCAGATAATGATGCAACATATGGGGAAATATCAATGCCCAGTTTGCAAGACCACGTACAACGGTAAAAAAGGTTAACTTCAGGGTTAGATAATTAAACAAAAAAGGAAGTTGCACCTACTTTTTATTTTTTTTTGATCGTCATACATCAAAATCTGAAATGTAGTCTAAGTAAGCCTCCTGAAACAATTCCTGAGGTAGCTAATTAAGAAAGCAATTATTGAACCAGTTGAATATTTCCTGTTCCAGCAGCAGGAACTATAGAAGGTTCCGTTCCGCCTACATTAGCATCAGCACCAGCCTCAAGCAATTTTTGTACTATTTCTAAATTGTTTAAACTTGCTGCTAGCTCAATACTGCGTGCAAGACACATCGACCAGTAGGATAGATTACGTCCCTTCTCAAGCAAAATTTGAACGAGAACTAAGTTGCCAACTGCGACTGCTTGCTCTAACAAGGGTTCATAATCTTCTCGATAGTCATCCCAGTCAAGGTGGATAAGATATTCCTCGTTAGATAGGAGGGTTTTGAGTAAATGTATGTCCTGCGAATCTATAGCTTGGCGCAGTTCTATAAAGTGTGGATGAGCCATCATCATTCCTGTGGTGCGTGTGAGAAAGTTTGAGTGCTTGGTATCCATGAAAGTTGTACAGTGCCAAATTAAATGACATTGAGACAAATTCGTGTCGCTCGTGCAAAGTCGCTCTACTGCAAGATTGCAGAAAAAGTTTGAATGAGCGACCTATCATCAGCTCCAAACAATTGCGTGCCCTGACTCCAAGCCCAAAAGTAGCTAAGTCTAGCTTTGCTACTTTAACGACACTAAGATGCCTCTACGACGATTAAAAATTCACTTATAAAAAAAAAGGATATGTATAGAATGATATTAGTGCTGTAGGTAAACGAACTCTCCAGTTTTGTTAATATATCCAGACTTTTCTTTCCAAAAGTTTTCGGCTGTTACAAGCGCTAGCCCTCCTTCAAACTTCTCGGCACGATGAAACTGTGCAGAAATAACAGTTTTTCCAGTTCTATCTATGTAGCCAAACTTATTGCCAATCATAACAGATGCTAGCCCCTCCGAAAACTCATCTGCCAGTTCAAACTGAAAAGGAATTGCTACTTTTCCAGCTTTATTGATATAACCACACTTACTACTAGCGCAAACTGGAGCTAACCCTTGATGAAAGCTCAAAGCTTCTGAAAACTTGACCGGAATAACTGTTTGCCCAGTAGGGTTAATATAACCTAACCTACGCTTATTCTCTACTGTCTCTACTACTGCTAGCCCTTCAGAAAAAGGCATAGTGGCATCAAATCTTGGTGCAATAACTATATTTCCAGTTTTATTAATATAACCCCACTTACCAGCAAATTTCACTGCTGCTAGTCCCTCATAAAAGCTATAAGCTTCATCAAATTGCGGTGGAATAACCGTTTTACCAGACTGATTGATGTAACCGTATTTTTTATTTATCTCTACTGGTGCTAGTCCCTCTCGGAATTTGCCAACAGATACAAATTGGGGGGGAATGACAATTTTCCCGGTTTTGTCTATAAAGCCATACTTATTGCTAATGTTCACAGATGCTAGCCCTTCAGAAAAAGAAAAAATCATCCAAAACTCTGGTAAAACTGTAACTTTTTCAGTTTGATCCACATAGCCCCATTGACGAGTATTAATCTGTACAACAGCTAGTCCTTCAGAAAATTTATCAGCAGAATCAAATTGCGCTTTGATTCTGACTTTTCCTTTCTGATTTATGTACCCATATTTAGGACGCCCTTCAACATAATCATAAAAAACAAACATTTTTGATCCTTGACTTTCTTTGTCTACATCAATAGTGGTTTTATATAAAGTTTGCAACCTACAGAATGCAAATAATAAAATAGCGATGCAACAACAAACAAATATTTTCATTTTGGCCATACAGAAATAACTTTCAATGACAAATCTAGAGTATGTGTTTAGGAAAAATCAATCTGCTCATATTTTGCTTTTTTTTGTATCTTGTCAATCCATAAATCAACTCTTCCTCTCCCTGTTTTAACAAAATGAGTTACCACAGACGGCTCAATTCGTTTTTCAACATCTGAGAAAGTCTCATCGATGAAGTACCGTTCAAGAGTCCACCACTTATCAAAAATCTCTAAGCTAATACAAGATTGACCTAAAACTTTTTTATACAGCTCGGTTTGTAAATATTCAGACATGAGATTTGCTATAAAGAGCAGTTTAACTTCAATAACGTCATCTTCCGTATCGCTAACCCGGTCGTAACTCCAGAATACAGTTTCAGATAAAATATCTACAAGGTCGGAATCTAGGTCTAGATTAGCTAATTTTTCTTTAAAAGCAACAGTCGGTTTGATGACATAGTATGCAGGTATAAGTATCATTCTGCTTTTCTCTCTATTAAAAAAAATCTTTATTCTATTTTTTGCTTAGTTCATACCGTAAAGACTGACTTTTCTCGAACTTTTTTCTGTATAAGTTTTTTCAATAATCTTTTATACTTTACTGAGCAAATTTTGATAGGTGCCAGAAACACTAAAACTATTTGGTAGACGCAACTCATATTCATAAGCACTGTGGAAGTTGGGAGGTTTTGTGTTCAAGCAAATTAGAGCCGAAATTAAATAATTGAATATAAACGTTGGTCACAATCAAAGACAAATATCACCCCAAAAATCTTTATACTCTAAAATTGTTGCTCGTAGTGATTTCAAGCTTGTGAATACGTACCTACATACATTTTTTATAGAAAGATATTGACTGAATCAGCGAGGTTGAACGCAAAATTATCATAGATGGCAGTTTAAACCCATAACAAAATGATCTTGATATTGGGTGATAATTGCTTTAACTTTGAGATTCCAAATTATTTCTTCTTCACTGATGGGCATATCGTGATGTAGATGAGTTCTTGCAAAAGCTTGTATACCTATATCCTTGCTTACCTCATACCATTTCCCATCAGGGGTTATAACAGCGTAAGGTATTACCTCAGGTAATTCTCTTGCTCGACATGGATAGTGAGTGATTTTACCAGTTTCTGTCAGTTCACCATCAAGAAGAGTGTAAGAATCCCACTTACCGTAAGGATTTATAGTAGAAAATCTATAAGCTCCATGCTCATCATTTCCCATTACTTCCTCTTCATCCCAATCCAAGCGTAGCTTGGCTATTGCCTCTAAGTTCTTACTCGGAACTTCCCAATCCAAGGCTAATCTCGCCAGGTCTTCTTCTGAGAGTAATAATAGCTGTTTCACCTCTTCTTCAACAGCGATTCGGTCAAGATATTGCCTGTAAGGCTCAACCTCCAATTCAGAGTAGTAAGGATAAAGTAAATCTTTTACTTTCTGCTCAAAATTTTCTGTGTTGAGTGGTAAAAGAACTAGAACTGTGAAATGAGCCATTTATTATCACCTTTCGTTTATTAGGGCACTGGTTCCATTTCCTACTGTCACATAGGGGATTTTTTCGTGCAATAGTAACCCCTATTAAACTATGCCCAATCGTACTGTAGTGTCAAAGTGGCAGCATCTGAAGCGAATGCAGTTGTCGAATAACAGATTATTTACCGTCTTAACAAATTGTTGTCGTTGAGCGTTTCTACCGCTACCAAAGCCTAGATATGTTTGGATGAAAAAAGCTTAAGTTAAGACAATTATGGCTTAAAAGAGAAATTCCTACCAAGGTGTTACTTGGCTCAAAACCCTTATTGTAAAATATTTAAAAGGTTTTTGGATGAACGACGCTAATGTGTTAATAGCGACAAATAATTGTTTATCTGACACCATTAATAGTTAGGGTTTAACTTGCCTTAAGAAAAACATGACTAGCTATTCTCCCTGTAAATGTTTTGAAGCTCACTACTCACGCAAACAAATAGCTAAGGTTAAGTTGCATACAGAGCAACAGGACGTGGAGTGTGACGCATGGAAGCAACTATTAGAGCTTGTGGAAGTTGCATCTGAAGATAAGCGAGAGGAGTTTGCTCCCCGACGGGAGATGGAGGAGGATGACTGGCGGCAGATTATTACACTTCCTACGACTATAGCGAAGCTGAAATCTGTTAAGCACTTAATGTTGTACGGCAGCCATCTGGTTCGCATTCCTCCTGAAATTGGAGAAATGACGAATTTAGAGAAATTTACTCCCTACACGTCCTATCGATTACACTGGTTCCCCTATGAAATTACCCACTGCAAAAAACTAAAAGATAGTGTTGTTAGTACCCGTACTCTTTATGGAAACTATAAGTTTCGTCTTCCATTTCCTCAGCTTCCTGTAGAGGTAGGAGCAGAGGCAGGTTCTCCCACAAAATGTAGTGTATGTAATGCTCTTATCAGTGCTTCAAATTTACATCAAGTATGGATTTCACTTGGGGTAGCTACAGATGTTTTACCCCTTCTTGTGAATGCTTGTTCAAAAGCTTGCGTTGATAAATTGCCTCGTCCACCTAAAAACTATATACAGGAGCCACACATGGGAGGATTGAACATTCAACAGCCGCCGAGGGAGTATTGAAAGTCCTTATGAGCCTAGCAATCCGCTACGCCTTTTAAGGAGAGTCTACATACTGAAAAGTTGAGCTGAACAACTTATCTTACTACGCTATTTCTATTGAGCTAATTTCTCCAATTTAGGGTTCTGCGTGCAATTGCTTCTAGTTCTGGCGAAGTTAGAGGAGCCAAGTAATCAAAAATCTTTTTATTATGAGCAAATTTATTACTATCAGAAAAAGCATTATTGTAAGCATAAGCAGCTAGATTTAAAGGAAAGTCATCTGGATCTGAGCCTCTGACATTGACATCTGAGCCAGCTTCAATTAGTAACTTCACCATACCTAAAGATTCTTCAAAAACTGCATACATTAAAAAAGTCCAATAAAGTTCGCTACTGTCTCTTGTATTGATATCTTCTTGAATAGAAATAAGAGCTTGAACTTCTTCTAAGAAATGAAAGCGAATTGCTCGAATCATTGCTTCAGTAGCGTCTCCATCCTCTATAGTATAGTCACCATGCATTGTTTCTTTCTACCATTAGTTTTTAGAGTAAGCTCTATAAGCATAAAATGAGAATTAATTCTATCATTAGCCGTTATCTCCCCTTTATTGTAATTAGCACGTAAAATCCTAAAAGTTAGTTGGGTCTCATCCGTAATATAACTGCCCTGAAAACGACCGTTTATGAGATACATTTTTAAAGTTAGTACAACGCGCCTGAAACCCATTGATACCGTGTCTTATAACCCATCTTTTTATTTATGTCTCGTGAGACAATTAATAAATGAGTTATAAGACGTTTTAATGAAAATTGGGTATTGCAGAGTTTCATCCAACGACCAAACATTAAAAGTTTTTAGATAAACTATTTCAAATGCAAGAAGCATGGTTGCCAGCGTTAGAGTACTGGTTTCTACCTGAACTTGATCCTGAGTTGAATTTAAGATTGTTGATGCAAGCTAATGCGATTACCTATAAACCCATCGCATAATCCCTGCCTAACAAGCCCAATGCAGCGGATTCTCATATATCGCTGGTGCTGAGTTTTAGGCATTTAACACCGCTAGCAGCTTCCTAGTCCGGCATTTCCTCGATGCTTCGTGGTTCCCTGTTGGGCTGCTGGTTCATCTGATGACGGTAACGACTGGACGCCTCATAGACTTCCTTGCGTAAACGCTGAATCGATCCCAGCGGCTGATGCTCTGCAATACAATGCCAGGCGTTGAACGACAAGACGTCATCCACGTACACCTGCCGGGCAGGACTGTATGCCTCCTGCATCCCAATTGTGAGTTTGGCGATCGCCTGGTAAGGACTTTCCCCTTCTGACCACTCAATCGACGCATCCTCGATCGGCATCGTCTCTAGATTCGTGCAAAGCTGGACACGTAGTTCATACTCGGCAGACTGTTGCCGGAAGAATTCAACGATTAGATCTCGCAGTACAGAAGCGTTCTGTGTATCAATGCGTTTGCCAATGAGCGGCTGAAGGCTGGCGGAGACGGGAGTGACGCTCAATTTAGCAATGTAATCTCCATAGCGCAGGGCAGCAGAGGTATGGTAGGTTTCCCCCAGAATGTGAGTTTCGGGCTGGGTGAGACCTAACGCGCTCGGATAGAGGTTGATCCCTACTTTCTGAGTCATCGCATTGGTCATTCGAGCAACCGTTCCGAATAGCTGTTGTGCCTCCTCTGGGGCACTGACCACAACCTTTTCCTGGAGCAACTGCTCTGGGAGAAAGCGAGCAATAGTGCCCGATGGAAAGACCGGACTGTTGATCATCAAAAAGTCCTGAGTCACAGCATCAGGTTCGGTCTCCAGGAGCTTCGGTCCTGCCACGCCAATAACCTTGATGCCCATGCCGCGGAAGCAAGATAGACCATCCGGCATGATGTCACCGGGAACGGTTGAGAAGCGAATCATCACCGGATAAGTGCGGGGTTGGCAAAACAATCCCTGCGCGAGATGGGTAGGCAAGTTGTCGTAGATCCTCAGTTCCCCCTTCAGTCCGCCATGACTCTTGGCATGAGCGCCCCGCATGGCATGGCGATGCTTATCAAACACCTTCTGCCCCTGCCGGGCAACGGAATCAACGATTTCGCGAATCAGCCGCTCCTCGTCGGGTTGCTTGACTTCTAAAGTTTGGGAGTAACGGATGAATGGTTTAGGGGTGAGCATTGAGCGATCGATTCTGTGGGAACTGAACTTATACATCTGTAGTTTAAGGATTTGCTCCTGGCTCCTGTACTTCATCCTACTTAAGGAGGAAATGACTCAGAAGGCAAAACGGCAAAACGCTCTCGATGACCGCATTGAATCCGGTTGTTTAGCAAACGCGGCAAAAACAACTTTAAGGCTAGAACCTTTGCTGAGCGAATGTTTCGACCTCTCTTTTCTGTAGAATTCAAGACATTTAAATCGTTAAAACCTTTGATGAGTAAAGCTTTCACCCAGAAAAATCTCACGATTACAACTCTCATCAGCTAAAAATCGCTGCATCTGGGCTGACTCCTATTGAGTGCGGAAGAGCAAAGGAAGCGTCGCGTATCCGATACGGGGGAAGGTAGACTCATGGAAGTTAACTGACAAACAGAACCATGACGAACTCTGCAAAACATTACCCCGAAAAGCTTTTACTTTAAAAAACTCTGGCCAGTATCAGAGGAAAGCTTGAAGTCCAAAAACTGTGAATAACAATCTATCCGGTTCGCGTAGTGCTGATATTTGCCGCCCTTGTAAGCCTCCGAAACGCGATTACTATTGTTGCAGTGCTTCTCGGGGCTAAATAATCTCGTTCATTGTCCGGTCGGGCTTACTTAATCAGCGGTTTGGTTTCTCATAGCAACTCCACCTAAAACAGTATTTGGTTGGGAGAATCCAGCAACAGTGAAACGCTCATGAATCCGTTAGCCGCTGAGAGTAACTCCACCGAAAAGAGTCCAATTAGGCGGAGTTTAACTTAGCCCATTCTGCCATACTTAATTCAGTAATTCAGTATTTGAGTATGACGGTTATCTCTTTCATTAATGAGAAGGGGGGCAGCACGAAATCCACATCTGCCCTTCATTTTGTTTACTGGCTCGCTACTAAAAAAAAGAAAAATGTACAGGTCGTTGACGGCGACCCCCAGCGATCGCTTTCCAGATGGCTCAGTTCGATGGAAAGCACAATTGCTGTAACTGCCCTGACAACTCCCGACGACTTGCTTGACCAAATTCCAGTCTTTGCTGAATCGGTAGATTTCTTGGTCGTGGACGGGGCAGGAAGTTTAGCCGAGTCAACTAGAGCGATTCTGTTCCGCACCGACTTGGCTGTTATCCCGTGCCAACCCAGTAAGTTAGATTTGGACGCCGCGGCTGATACCGTCAGATTAATCAAGCAAGCTCAGTCAGTTCGGGGTGGTTTACCAAGGGCAGCAATCTTCCTGAGCCGTGCCCAGAAAAATACCAAACTAAAAACTGAAGCGATCGCGGTACTTCAAAAGATTCCTGACTTAACAGCCCTGAAAACAATTATTCACCAGCGGCAATCTACGGCAGATGCGTTTGGACAGGCAGCAACCGTTTGGGATTTACCTGGAAGTGGAGCTGCTGATGCGGCAGCAGAATTTGAGCAATTATTCAAAGAAATTCTGAGGCTTGTGTAATGACGAAAAAACGTAAGCCCTTAAATAATGACGATGACCTCGCTAAGCAATTTGTCTACGGGCAACCAACCACTCCACAGCCCGAACCCAAGAAAGATAACCCAATACCCTCAGTTGAAGTCCCGCCAAAAGAAAGAATGGTTCGCGTTACCTCCGATCTGACTGAATCGATGTATCGCAAGCTGTCAATTTTGGCGGCAAGAACCGGGAAGAAAAAAGTCGATATCATCCGAGAGCTTTTGGATACTGCATTACAGGATGTAGAAGATTAAGCTACTGCAATACTGAATTACTGAATTCAGTGCCAATTGGCACGCGATCGCTTGTGCTTAAGAGCAAGGGTGTTAGAGACTAAATGGTCATCTCAGTTTATCAAAAATTTATATAGTACATTTTCAGTTTGCTAAGTATGTTTGCTGATAAAAGCCTTACAGCATCTGTTTTTTAGCAAAAGAGATATTATTTACGTAAGTTGACATCTATCTAAATATATATTCTTTTAATGAAGATTCGGTGA
Source organism: Trichocoleus sp. DQ-A1 (assembly GCF_039961955.1). Lineage (NCBI taxonomy): Bacteria > Bacillati > Cyanobacteriota > Cyanophyceae > Leptolyngbyales > Trichocoleusaceae > Trichocoleus > Trichocoleus sp. DQ-A1. The sequence goes on along the minus strand of NZ_JAMPKE010000040.1, from coordinate 13,640 downwards.
AAGCACTTGCGAACACCTAAACATTTTGTCATTCTAAGTTTTAAGAAACAAAACTCATTCAAACAAAACTAAGAGTATGATAAGCCTTCAAAAATTATCTATAAGTGCTGCGGGAGCATTGCTCCTTGGATTAAGTGCAGGTAATGCTAATGCAGTTATTGTTGGTGATAACAACACTGCAAACTGTTATCCATTTAGTTGTGGAGCTAGTGACGGTTTAACTATATATCAACAGATCTATGATTCAACAGCTTTTAGTGACCCAATATCCTTTGGAAGTATCAGCTTTTTTAAGGGTCTTGTGAATCCATTTGGGGGGGGATTAATGGATTCTGCTACTTATAAAGTTAGTTTTTCTACTACTTCAAAAGCTATTGGCGGATTAAATACCAATTATCTAGACAATATTGGTGCTGATAATACAGAGTTTGGACAATTCAATCTCAGTGGCTCGATGCCTGATGTTTTAACTTTAACTGGAAACACTTTTAACTACAAACCTTTGGTCGGCAACTTGTTGATGACTGTTGAAGTTTTGGGTTTAACAGAGACCGGCGGCTATCAATCATTTTTTCAAGCTGATTCAACAGGGTTAAAGACAGGGAGGTTGTTTGGCCACAATGATTATACAGGTAAAGATTCATACGGATTAGTTACGCAATTTAACGAAGCGAAAACTGTTCCAGACCCTACTTCTGTTCCAGAGCCTACTTCTACTTTAGCTTTATTAGGACTTGCTGCTTTAGGTACTGGTTCAATTTCAAAGCGGAAACAGCAACAAAAAGCTACAGTTAGAGCATAAGTAAATGATAAATTTTCAAATTCATTCTCGTTAAAGCTTTGTTTGTAGAAGCCCTTAGCAGCGTAGCTAGGGGCTTTCATGCTCTTGTAAGCTATTCAACTACCTGTACCAATTGGCATGAAGGGAATTGTTGTAGTTTAATTCTCAAAAGTTAAAACTAGAACACTATCTCATTTAATCACTTCCCTAAATGGGACAATAAATTAGGCACTTTTCCAACGCTGGAAAGAGCATCGGGGTCGCTGATTTTTTAGGGGTTTAAATGGGACAGCTAAAGCCGTATCGGGTCGCAATTTATTGTCGCGTTTCGACAGATGAGCAAAGTTGCGATCGCCAAGAAAGAGACTTGGTTAGTTACGCACAACTATCAGGTTTTGAAGTTGTGGCAGTTTATAAGGAGACAGCGTCAGGGGCGCAAGGCTTTCTTTGCACCAGAAACTACCCTGCCTTTCGTTATAGCGCCTTGTTAGGCTCAGTGACCCGACAATGGAGGTAGACAGATTTCCATCTTTTGTATCAAGCCATGCTCAATGGTATAACGATGACCAACGTGCTCATCGGCAAGCACAGCTCCGGCAAGATCGTGCACGACCTGATGCACCTCCACCAAAACCTGCCCAGCATCCTCCGGGTAAAAGGCAACCGGCTCGACGTGTGGATTAATCTCGCTCCACTGCTCCGTCCAGTAAGCGCGGACTTCTTCAGTCCCACGAATAAAACCGCCTTTGAACGCTTTCGGCCAAGCCACGTCGGGAGTCATGAGGGCGAGGGCAGCATCAATATCTCGCGCGTTGAAGGCAGCATACGCCGCGCGTATCAGTTCAATTTCTGGTGCAGATTTATCTGACATAAGAGGTGTGGTGAAGTATATGCGGCAGGGCTTTATAGCCCACGAAAAATCAAGCTTTCGCCCCAGTTTGACACAAGAGGGTTAGACTGCCATCTGTAAGCGATCGCTAACCCCAGTACTTTAACAACGCATCTTCCCCGCTCCAATTAGCACAACTCAATCTCCCCCTTCAACTTCTGCCAAAGCCTCAGCCAGTAGAATTCGCAGCACTTCAGATTTCTTTCTGCCAGTGCGATTGGCAAGATTGGTAAGACGGCGGTGCATTTCTGGCGAGAGGTCTAGGCTGACTCTAATGGGTCGCTCTTTGGGTGACTCCTCCTTTTGTAATTTTTCCAGCAGCCCTCCAGGTTCTGGAACGGGTGGGGAAGAAGACGGTTTTTCATCTGCTGATTCAGGCTCTAGTTCGCCAAAGATAAATTTGTCAGCAGATGCATTCAAAGTTTTTCGGGGTTTCTTGGGAGTCATTTGAGTAACTTCAAAATTTCCTTGAACAAAGATTCAAATTCCTTGGCTGATTCTTCTGCCCCTCTGACCTCCCAAATAGATGCCTCCTGAGAGAAGCAATCAGAAATTGCCTGTTTTTGGTGAATCACTGTTTTGAGCAGCGTCACGTTAGGAACCTGACTAAGAACATCCAATGCCTCTTTCTTTAGCCGAGTTCCCTTGAATGCACGATTGAGAAAAATGACGGGTTTAGGCAGACCCCCAGAAATTTTTTGAGCGGATTTAATTAAGCGAAGTACATCACTAGCTGAGTGCAGGTCTAAGCCGGTAGGTTGAATGGGCGTGGCGCAGATATCGGATAAGCACAAAATCGCTCTGGTGCTTTCACTGGTATTGGGCGCACCGTCAATGACCAAAAAATCTGTCTGTTCTGATAAATCTGGGATTTGCTCAATTAAGTCGTTGGCATCGGAAAACTTAACCGTAGGAATGGGAAGTTGCATTGAAGAAAGCCACAGCGAACCGCTGCCTTGTGGATCTGCATCCAAAAAGCTGACGGTTTTCTTTTTTCGGTGTAACCAGACAGCAAAGCTGACACTGGCTGTGGTTTTTCCACAGCCCCCCTTTTGGTTGCAGAAGGCAATAACAGACATAGACTTAATTGCTCACCTCAATCACTTAACTTGATTACTTAACTTAATAACTCAAAGTAACTACTTGCTTAACCCGTAGATTCAGTATGCCAGAATGAGGGGTTTAGACTTCACCGAAAAGGACTCTTTTCGGTGGAGTTGACCCCAGCGACTAACGAGTTTATTAGCGTTTCAATGTTGCTGGATTCGCCCAACCAAATACTGTTTTAGGTGGAGTTGCTATGAGAACCCAACCCGTGCCGCCGATAAAGCAAGCAAGACCGGACAACTAACGAGACTATCTAACTCCGAATGAGATGGAGCGATTGATAGCGGCTGCCAAGAAAATAGGGCGCTATCCACACCGAGATTCTATGCTCCTGCTCTTAATGTATCGTCACGGGTTGAGGGTTGGGGAAGCCGTCGATCTGCAATGGAAGGATGTGAACTTCACAACTAAGCACCTCTACGTGAAACGGCTGAAGAGAGGGGCACCGTCAAATCAACCTTTATATGGAGACGAAGTGCGATCGCTCCGACAACTGCAACGAGAATATCCAAATACAGCTTGCTTGGTTGTTTAACTCCGAACGTCAGGCACCCCTGACAACGCAAACAGTGCAAGATATCGTGTCCAAGGCAGCAGAGGAAGCGGGGTTGGGCTATTCAGTCCACCTGCACGTGATTCATCACAGCACAGGTTTTTATTTGGCAGCGAAGGGATACGATACCCGAAAGATTCAGGATTACCTAGGGCATCGCCAAATACGGCACACCGTCAGGTATACACAACTTGCACCAGGACAGTTTAAGGATTTGTGGGACTGATAACACTAATAAGACGGCTTACAAGATACGAGCATTATGAATTCCAAGCGCTTGGGAAAAGTGCTTCAATCTGTCTGGTAAACAGCCGTTTTGGGATGCTTACTACACAAACGCCTACATAACTTTATGCTTCAGAACCTTTGTAAACTTTGGTTGCGAATGGAGTAAAACATTTGGAGCGGGCTGAGTAATGAATAGATGTTCACAAATTGAATCAGGGAAAGCTTATCTACTAAGGCTGTAACGAAAGTTTTCTGAATCTTTGTCGTCTTTATTTACAAATAAATTAAAAGGAGTTGCATCATGAAAAAATCCCCCTTTCTCATGCTGGTGACTGCGACCTTAGCAAGTGTTGTTTCGATGGCTAGCTTGGTCGTGAAAGTTTCTCCAGCGCAGGCACTATGCGTAACGCCGGAAGAGGAAGGTTCATGGGTAAACTATATCCCGAATACCCCCAGTATTACTAAAATCAATGTCAGCTTTCAGTGCCAGGATCAAGTCATAAATGGACAACTCTACCCGCCAGGTTCGCCTTACTACCTACATCTATATGGAGCCTGCTCCCCTAGCGACTGTGATTGGGGTAAGGTTGGGGCAAAGAGAGATTCTACTGGCTGGATTCGCACAACCATCGATCAAGGGTTTGTCACGCGATATGTTTGGGTGAAAGCATATACAGGTTACGCTAAAGACTGGTTGCGAGTTTACATTTGGAGTGATTTTGACGATCCAAACCGAACAGATTACGCTTCAGACGAATGGTTTAATCGGTCTTAATTAAGCCGGTAAAGATTCTGCCAGTTGCATTCAGGAAAATTTACCCCCCCGGTGTGGGTGTCTAGAGGCTTTGTGGTAAGTGGTAATAAAGATTAGTTGCAAACTCATAAAAGCCCTGCTAAGACGATAGCAGGGCTTTTATAATGACTTGGATGAGCGGGATTCTACTCCCTTCGCTCTAACCCCAGTATCGCTGTTGTTGTCCTGCTTGGAATAAAAAATTCCAGTCTTTTAGCTACTAACGATCTGGGCTTACCACTTTAGTTGTAAAAATGTGTACTGGATAAGGCTGGTTAATTAACTTTAAGTACTTACATCAACATCAGTTGACCTCAGGCAGGTACAACTTAGTTCTTTCAAGTTGAACTGATAGGAAATAAAGTAGCTTATATAAGCGTCACCTGATACCGAAACTTCAATTTTATGACTCCAAATATCTGGCTCTTTTTGAACTAAATTTAGCTGGAACTCTGATTGTTTTATTTGTGAAATAAGTGCTGTGCAAGGAAGTGATTCCACTATTTGTAGGGGGATTTCTTCGGGTCTTCCTGTGCCACTATTATTGTGCCAGCTAGATTTGCTAGTTTGAAATAGCTTAAAAGGTTGTTCTCCATACAAAAAACATCCAGTGCGCCTTACCTCTTTGCTGCCATACTCTGTATAGATTAACTCTGCGTATTGAATATTGACCGGCGTGGGAGAGCCTGTAAAAGTAAAAGAAATTGATTGATTATATTCCTGATGAACTGAGGCAGGAGATGTATCTGTGTCTACATCTGTTTTAAGTTCACCAAACAAAACATCCAGTGGGTCTCGCATTTTATTTGCTGCTATGCTGTGTAATAAATATTGATGGAGTGAGAAAGCTTGTAAAGATAAAAGAAATTGATTAAATCTATTTCTGATGAACCAGGAGACGAGATGTATCCGAGTCTACGTTTACGCTAAGTTTACAAAAAAAAGTATCCTTTAAAAGGACATCTATACTTCTTTTTGATAGCTAAAGAAAGAGTGACTTCTTAAGGAAAAAGCCTTTTGCTATAAAACTACTCTCATTATTTTAGTCAAGTTTATGTAATTTTTTGTAAAGGCTTGCAAAAGTTAATAAAAAATTTGTTGTAGGTCCCTAATAGCGAATAACTGACTTTCTCCGAGTAAGATTATATCTGCTAATACGAACCCCGTGCTACTTGTACAGGGACTTTTCTGGTCTTGAGGAGATTTAATGTAGGTAGTTCTAGCTGATTCAATTCAGTTCACTGCTTGCTCAAAAAATCAGCCTTCCCACATCTAGCTCATCTAGGCTGACAGCATTGATTTCTTCTACCGCTGTGTCTGGGCGCGATTTCTCTATCGGTAATATTCAAGTTTCTTGGTCAGGGAAACCTTAACCCTCAATTAGCGTAGAGAAAGGATTTTCTTTCAAATCGTCAAATTTATATTTAACAACTTTACAAATATATTTCCGCCATTGTTCGACTCTTTAAAGTCATCAACTTGGGCTGACTCTAGAAAATCTGTTCCTACAGCGTCATAGCCTTTTTTCTAACTGGCGATCGCATTTTAGGCAGCGGTTCAGAAGTCCGGCTCGCTTCGCTTAAACCAGAACCTTTGATTGGAGTTGAGGGAGGATTGTCTTCCAATCCTGAATACCTATATTTCCCCTAATACCAACTTTTGTCAGAAGTCTAGTGATGCAGAAGCGATTATCGGCACTTAATTTGTAACCTGTTATTCAGCAAAATAGAAGGGCAAACATGACATACTCCATAAGAAAACTCCTAGACTTTTCGGTAGCTAGAAGTTTTCGAGGGTTAGAAGAAGGAAGTATGTGGAGGTTGATGAACTTCTTAGACAACAAAGTTGAAGTCAGGGGTTAAGAGGATGTCCAGCCCAGACTTATCTTGTGCAACAGCAATTAAATCACCTTGGTAGTAAATTCCTGTGTCTAGAGCCTCGCTTCCAAACCAGTTAAAAGTGTTTAAAGAGTAGTTGCTTATGCTACCATGAGCCTCAATTTTATCGCCTTCTAACCAGTTAAAATCTGTAATTAGAGCATAGCCATCCACACCGTAGAGACCTCCACCATAGTAGTAAGCATCAGCATAACTCCCAATTTGAAAGGTGTCTTCACCACTACCACCAGTTAAAATGTCATATTCATCGTTAGAACCGAAACCATATCCATTGAGAAGATCATTGCCATCACCACCCAACAAAGAATCACTGCCTTTCTTACCCCATAAAAAGTTATCAGAACTATTTCCAATCATAATATTGTCGAGATCATTGCCATTAGCACCATAAGCACTGCCAATAAGCGTTATATTCTCAACATTGGCATTCAGACTAGAAAAGTTGGCTGACGAGAAAATTGTATCGATCCCTTCATTGACGTTCTCATACACAGTGTCAAGATGAAATTCCTCGTGAGCGTCAACGTAGTAAGTATCATCACCAACGCCCCCATACATTGCGTCGTCACCTGTACCACCGTCCAAGGTATCACTACCAGCTTCACCGTAGAGAGTATCATTGCCCTCCCAACCGTAAACCAAGTCATCTCCCGCCTTAGCGAAAATGTAGTCATCTGAAGGATCTAGAGGATCAATGGTTTCGCTTTCGGGTGTTCCGTAATAAATACCCATGTCATTCTCCTTGTAAATTTAGCTAAGTTCCGCATTTGGCTGAGGGCTAAGCTTCCTTCCCCTCATGTCTATAACTCAGCTAAAAAAACCAGATTTTATGCGAAATTAAAAATATTCAACGGGACTTAGACAAGAACTGATAAAAAATGGCTTCAAACCTAGATAGAGAAAGATTTTTAGCTCAGATGAGCATAAATTCAGTATTCACAAAGGTTTCAAGCCTTTTTTTTCGTTGACCTCTTTTCCTTGCTCAGAGAGGTTTTCAGCCCCTAAAAGGGCTAGAAAATGCCTAAGTTTTGGTCTCTGACTCGGTTCCAATTGGGACTTAATGGAGTGCAATAAAAAACTACCCCATTGAAAGATAGGGTAGTAGGATGCATCGAACCTAGATACTGCATTCAGTATTCAGCTTCTATTTGAATTTATCTCAAAGGATGGGTTGTGGATAAAAATCAAGAGTGAAAATAATGCTCCATATTAGGACACACTTTGTACATCCAATTTTTTAGAAATTTGTCTTGTGATTGATTTATTAATCCTCTAAAGAGACGTAGATTTAAAGACGGAGTGTGGGACATGGTACGCCTCGGTTTGAGGCGTGTTGTGCTAACTCAAGAAATTTGTCTTATAAACGGTCGTTTGCGAGAAGATAATTTATTTATTCCCGAACCTACTACTATAGGAAGAAACTCTATCTATAGTCTTCCTTGCTAGGGTATGGATATTGTGTAACCAAGGAGTTAAAGAATCTTCAGATGGCTTCCGAAGATATTGAGCTTGAAAAGCATTCTGCCGCTAATGTTGTCTACAGATTTGTTGGAGGGGCTGCACTTGGTACTTTTATGGTACTCATCCCTTACTTGTTATCGTCTATAGAATTGAACTTGCTTAACATAGGAATTGCAATATTATTGGTTGTATCCTGTGGATTACTATCAATTCTGTTCGGCAACAAATTCATTGCAGCTTTGATACGGTCGTTAGAGTCCTCTAGTCTTTATTAGTTCTGTGTAGCGGAGATGGGTGAGGGGATGCGTTCGCAGCAATGGAGCTGCAACAGATGTGGGAAGAGTTAGTTAGGAGTGCTTGCTTTAAAAGTTAACGTTTTGCGAGTTTTCCGCACAAAGAACCGCTACCAATATGCCCAGATAGAGAGGAAAATGCATATTGATTAACAATCCTATAGTTTAAAATACTCTTGTGTTGCCCCTGCTACCGAGCGCATAGGTATTCTTTGAACAGGAAGGGAGTTAAGGCAGAAGTCAGTTTGAGCGCAATTCTTTACGATTCTGACTTCTGACTTGTAACTTCTGATTCCTAACGAGTTGGAGAAAACTTCTCGCTTCTCACGGACACACGGGTAGGAGATTTGGCTACCTTAATAATTGCAGTAGCTTTCCCATCGACGGTTGCAAAGCAAACCTTGACCAGACGGACGGAATCAGGACCAATGTATTGACGAACTAACTTCACAATATGTTGTTCAATCGTCTTTTGATTTCCAGTGAGGTTCCTGAATTCTTCGCGGTAATTGGCTGACAAATCGTTCAGGCTGATTGACAAAGTACCGCCGTCAACATTCATGTAATCGGCAATAGTGGGCAGCAGTTTTTCTACCGCAGTGAGTGGCTGGTCATCAAAGAAGCCACAGGTGAGTATGCCTGAAGAAAGAACCTGAGTTGGATGTTTGTGGCGTCCGGGTAAAGTTTCTAACTGAGGTGGCGCAGATAGCTTTGGTGCAGGCGGCTCTACTATCGGGGGTACAGGCGGCTCTACTATCGGGGGTGCAGGAATTGGTGCCGGAATCGGTGCAGGAGTCGGTGCTGGAATTGGTGCCGGAATCGGTGCAGGAGTCGGTGCTGGAATTGGTGCCGGAATCGGTGCCGGAATTGGTGCTGGAACTGGCGTAGGAATTGGTGGTTGGTATTGAGTAATAATCTGAATATTTCCTTGAGTGTAGGTACCAGGAAAAGATTGTAAGGTAGCAATTGTATTGGTTGAACTGCTACTAATCGCCCCCGCAGTACCGTTAGTTGTGGCATTACCAACTATAAAGGGAATATTTAGTGGCCCACCACCATGCCGAATTGTAATTGCGCCTGTTCCTGTTCCACCCGCAGTTGAAATGCTAGCTATTTGTCCGTTACCATCTGTAAATGTGTTGGGAGCGCGGAAAAAGCGCTGAGTAGTAATATCGACTATGCCACCTTTACCATTAGTACCGCCTTGAGCGTTAATTAGGTCAACAACGATATCATTTGATGGGTTAAGGGTGACATTTCCACCATCACCAATGGTAGCACTTGTGTTAATTTGACCTGTTTTAATATTATTAACTGCCGTGACGGTAACTGCACCACCTGCCGTGGCACCGTTAGAAGTAAGATTACTGCTATTAACTATACCTGCCTGACTGTTGAGACTAATACTACCGCCTGTGCCATTAGTAGAGGTAGATTTTAAGCTAGCAGTATTAATATTACCTATTGCAGATAAGGCGATCGCACCTGCATTTGTACTAGAGCTAGTATCTAAAGTTCCACTAGTTGTATCGATATTGCCACCAGCATTTAAAGTAATATTGCCTACCGGATTTCCCACCGTTACTTTAAAGGAAGATGCTTGTCCGCCCGTTGGAGTTGTTCCTATTCCTCCAACTCGGTTGGGTTGATAGCTAAAATCAAGAGTAAACGCCAAGCCAACGTTATAATTCCCAGGAGCTGTAGGCGCAGTAGTTGTCCAGTTAAAAGTTCCACTTGTTGGGAATGAACCACCAGAATAAAACCCTTTTGAACCTACAGGAGCAGGCGGAATCCATGCCGTGTAAGCCTGGATAACGCAACCAGGACAGTAACTAGTATCGACGGGATTTAAAGTGTAATTTCCAAAAAGTGAAATTGTTGCTCCAGGCGCTACTTCAGCAACATTACCAGAAAAAGTGCCATTCGAGACTGATGTGAAAGTTGGAGATGTGATTTCAAAAAGGCGTCCGATTATATAATAAGAAACATTAGGTGCAACAGCGATACTCGAAGGAGAAGTACTGAAACTGCCTGTTTTGATATCACCAGTAGTACTAGTTAGGTTAATGTTTTGTGCGTCAGTGGTAATGTTATTAGTTGTAATGTTCTGGTTTGCTAGTAATGTAATACTAGCGTTATCTATCCCTGTAATATTAAAGCCTTGAGTATCAATTGAACCTGAACCAGATGGCGCTCGCAATGTTACAGGGTCATTAAATGTAACGTCACTACCTAAACTCATTGTTCCACTACTATCAGTACGACCAATATTAATTTCCGAAAATCCATTTTGAATATATGCTAATTTGCTACTGTTTAGATTCAAATTACTATCATTAACAGTTCCACCAACAGTAATTCCTAAATTACTAGTTAGAGGTTGTAACTCTAGAATCCCCTTTCCTTTTATTTGTGTATTACCAACAAAATTAATTTCATCTGCTGTTAAAGTAACATCACCGCTACCTATGCCCGTTGGGTTAATTGAGCTATTTTCGATACTAATTCCTTCTCCACCAGGTGCGGCTGTACCAGTTAGATTAATATTGCCGCTTCCAATAGTTTGAACTACACCATTAATAATATAAATTCCTTTACCAGTTCCAGAACTACTACCAGTTAAATTAATGTTTCCTATGGTTGAGCTAATAGAACCCTCATTCTGAATTCCTTGGAATCTAGCAGTTGTTCCATTCAAGGCAATGTTACCTGATGTGGAACTAATAGTTCCTAGATTCCAAATACCTGAAGTTCCAGAAGAATTACCAGTTAAATTAATGCTTCCTGTAGTTGAGGTAATAGAACCATCGTTTCTAATTCCTTCTCTACCAGCAGGGCTACTAGTAGTGCCATCAATAGTTATACTGCCGTTTCCAGATAAAATTGATGAGGAAGCACCAACAAGATATACGCCATTCCAACCACTAGAACTTCCCCTTAAGGAAATATTACCGCCACTTGAATTAATTTGAGCGTTGGTTAAAACAATGCCTTCGTTAGTAGCGCTAAAAGCAGGATTTTGGGAAGGGTCACTACCACCGCCTAAGATAATATTTCCACCATTTGAGTTGATAATAGCTCCAGAATTAAGAATAATTCGACCTGCGCCACTACCATCGCGATCGCTATTGAGAGTAACATTTAGTTTATTAGATGTGGAAGTGATTTTTACTCCACTATTAATAACAATATTATTTTCTGCTTGTAGCGTTAAACTGGTATCTCCACCAGCAGTTTTGAAAATATTGCTCGCTACTGTAATGTCTCCTGCTTGGGAATTAGTTCCGGCTGTACCAGTGGTGATAGTGACGCTAGTACCAGTATCGAGGGCAGCTTGAATAGTTTCTGTGGCGATAATCGCATTGTCATCAGTAGTAGTAAAGTTAGGGCCACCAGTAACGTTGCTATTTATGCCTCCTGATTGAATAATAATATTGTTGGGATCGAGCAGCCAAGAACCTGCAATACCGTTAGGTGCGCTAGCATCAACATTACCTAAAGATTCTAAATACTGCTTACCTGATGTTTCGACAAAACCACCATTGCCAGATGTCGCGCTACCTTTAGCACTAATATTTCCATAGAAGCGTGTAGCTTGATCTGCCCAGACTATTACTCTTCCCCCATCACCATTTTGCAAGGCATCAGCTTTAATGAGCGAATCACTACTAATAAATGTACTGATAGCATTAGGGACTGTTCCTTTACCTTGATAATCCCCACCGATTAAAATTGTGCCAGCCTGATTTGTACCAGAGGCATTAATATTGGCACTAATTAAACCTACTTTTTCACCTAATATATTGATTGTGCCGCTTTGAGCAGAATTAGTGGCTTGGGAAACGTCAACTTTGCCAGATACAATTGTTGTGCCTGTATCGCTAGGAATAGGAATCCCTAAATTGGTTAGTTGGACTGTGCCATTTGGTTGAACATTTAATTTAGTAGCTTGACTTACTCCTGCACCAGTAAGTAATTCTGGCAATGAAAGGGGTGTAAAATTTGTTAACTGAGAGTTAGAATTTTGAGTAGTTTGAATTTCTAAACTCAGCAAGTTTCCAGGTTGACTGATGCGTACTAAACTTGTACCTGGCACTGCCATTAAAGTTATATCGCCGCTTGGTGCTGTCAAAGTACCTGTATTGATAACAGTGCCACCAATTAAGGCTAAATTTTGACCTTCTTTAACTGTTAAGTTACCAGCATTAATAATTGCTCCCGCTTGATTATGATCGAAGCGAAAGGAATTAGGGTTGCCAACTAAACTGTTATAGTTATTTGTACCGAGCGCATTAAACCAGTAGCCATTAAAGCCAATTCCTGTAGCAGTGCTAGCAGTAAAGGAACCTGGTACATTTAGTTGAGCGCCTGTACCAAAAATAATTCCAGCGGGATTGATTAAATAAAGGTGAGAATTCCCCCCAGTTACTTGAATTAACCCATTGATAACTGAAGCATTGCCACCTGTCACCCGTCCCAAAATGTTGTGAATACCGGGATTTGACAAAAAGTTGGCAACTTCGTTGGCATTCAAACCAAACTGCGTAAAGCTATGAAATAGATTCGCCTTATCTCCGGAGAGAGTGCCACCCGTGATATCGATTTGGTTGCCCTTGGGAGTCGCAATCGTACCCGTGCCGTCTGGTGCTGCTGTGATGGATTGAGCTTGTACTGGAACGGGTAAAAGGCTTAAGAAGGCTAGAAGCCCAAAGGCACACTTAGCTTTTAGCAGAGTTGGTTTCAATGAAGATAGGGGCACCCGGTTAATTCCTTAAAAAATAAACAAAGATTAACTGACTCCCTAGCCAGGTTTAGCAAGAATTATTACCTATCTAGAATCGGTAATCTTCAGTGTTTCTACGGCTTTCTATGCCTTTAGGCATGAAGTGATTTGAAGAAAAAAACCGGAATACATATATTTCTTGCAGTGCGATCGCATTCAGGGCAGCGATTCAAAAGTCCTGCTCTATCAATTCAGAACGGTCGATTGGAGTTAACAGAGAACATTCCTGCGAGTCGGAATCGAAGACTTTCCGACTGGCGATCGCATTCAGGGCAGTGGTTTAAGAATTTTTATCTATATCCTTGATTGGAGTTGAGAGAAGATTTTCTGACAATCCGGAATATGTATCTTTCCCGACCTGTCCCACAATTGGGAATAGCATTGATAGCGTTGTGGTGGCGTGAGCAACGGTCGCTGCCCGACTATTTTTGTGAATTATCTATCTCATGAGTCGGTTAAGTGGATGACCAGAAAATTAGGCAGTGCCAGGAACGCTCCTGCAAGACTTAAGAGAAATTAAATGGGATAAAATTGCTTCTCTTCCCAGTTGTACTCCCAGCCAAAACCATCTGGATCTAAACTTTGAACCCACTGTTCAAAATCATCTCAGTAGCTAGGATGATTTAAACCTAAAACGCTCTAACGTATATCCCCCTTGTTCACTCCGTGATTCCATGCCGTCCATTACAGCAAGGGCTAAATCATATTCATTGTCGAACATTCGTCCTGAAATTTCATGGGCTTTGAGTTGATGCCACTGTCCTTCGATGGGGTTCATCTGGGAGCAATAGGCAGGCAAGAAGAAAATGAATAATCCTTGCTCTTGCCACCGTGCCCACTGCTCACGTACCAGT
>NZ_JAMPKE010000039.1:0-48378 GCF_039961955.1 Trichocoleus sp. DQ-A1 | reverse complement strand
GTGAAATACCAGTGGCTTTCTGATTCCTTGATTGAGGAACTGAAACATCCTTCTATTCCCATGCAACTTGTGTAACTTGTACGCTATATCTAGCGCCTTTGCGTAAGTCCTGAGCTTGTCAATGGTAGGCAGGTGATAAGATGCCATCTTGGACAATCGGTATTGCTATCTTACTCGGCTTGATTTTGCTGCTAGCTATTTTTTTCTGGCAGTTTCGCAACTTACAATCTTCAGCTAAACAATCATCCGTTAAGCAAAGTAAGCATCAGCGTCGCCAACCCACCATTAAGCTACAAAACAAGCTGCTGAGACTGTTGAGCGGGGATAGGGCAGCTGCGGTGCGGCTAGTGGGGCGGTTAAAACAGAGGCATCCAGGTAAATCAGAGGAATGGTATAGGGAAAAAGCGATCGAGGATTTAGAGCGCGATCGCCGTTAATACGGAAAACCGAATATAACGGAAACATTGGGCTGCACTAAAATGATACTCAAAGCAGTAAACTTCTCCTTGGCGGGGAAGCCCATTAACGGGAAAAAGAAAAGGCTATGGGATTTTTTGATTCAGAAATTGTTCAGCAAGAAGCCAAGCAGCTATTTGAAGATTATCAATCCCTGATCCAACTGGGAAGCCACTATGGCAAATTCGATCTCGAAGGAAAAAAGATTTTCATTGAGCAAATGGAAGCCATGATGGATCGCTATCGCGTCTTTATGAAGCGATTCGAGCTATCTGATGACTTCATGGCTCAAATGACAGTACAGCAGCTACATACCCAGCTTGGTCAATTTGGCATCACTCCAGCTCAAATGTTTGACCAAATGAACCTCACCCTAGAGCGGATGAAATCCGAACTGTCCAAGCAACCCTAAAGATTTTGGATTTTGGAGCGAATCCAAAATCCAAAATCTCAAATTATGAGCGGGGTCTCTCAAATTTGGAAGGTGATGGGAAGTATTGCACGGGTTCGCCAGACATAGCCGTTGACATAAAATCGCGCCAAATCGGAGCAGCGTACTGGCCCCCTGTAACACCACCGCCTAAGCTGCGGTTGTTATCCTTGCCAATCCAAACAGCCGTTGACATCTGCGGGACATAGCCCACAAACCAAACATCTTTCTCTAAAGAAGTCGTACCCGTCTTACCAGCCGCCGGACGACCTATCTGTGCAGCTTTCCCCGTACCGCCACTGATCACCCCTTGCAGCACTTGAGTCAGAGATGCAGTCGCCCACGGGTCTAACACCAGACGGGGTTTAGGAGTGTTATCGAGCAACACATTGCCTCGGCTGTCTGTTACCCGGACAATCAGCGTGGTGTCAGAATGCCAGCCATTACTGGCAAACGTGGCATAGCCGCCAGCCATTTCCAACGGCGTCACACCAATCGCTCCCAGAGGCAAGGAAATCACCGGCTCAATCGGACTCTTAAAGCCAATCGTCCGCAAGGTTTCAATTACCTTATCCAGCCCCACAGACCGTCCGATTTTCACCGCAGGCACATTAGCAGAGACGACGAGGGCTTGGCGAATGCTCATCGCACCGGAATAGCCGCCGCCGTAGTTTCTAGGAGAGTAATAGCCCCCTCCATCTCGATAGCTGACTGGCGAATCGTAGACCGTGGAATAGGGCGAATATTTCCCAGTCGCGAACGCCGTATAGTAAACAAATGGTTTAAAGGCAGATCCTGGCTGGCGTAGCGATTGGGTTGCCCGATTAAACTTACTTTTTTTGTAATTAACCCCGCCAACTAAGGCTTTCACAAAATGCGTCCGAGGATCGACTGCCACCAGAGCAATTTGGTTGTTATAAACTCCCCAACCCTGAAGTCTTCTATGCCAACGACTGACCTTTTGTTCCGCCATCCGCTGGAATTTGTAGTCGATGGTAGTTTGGACTCGCATTCCCCCTTTTAGCACTGCATCCGGGCCAAAGCGCTCTTTCAACTCAGCCACGACTGCATCTGTGATGTAAGGTAGTTCGCTGGTTTGCCAAGAAGTCAGCTGACCCTTTTTAATAGTTAGCTTGCGGGCGGCTGCTTCCTCTTGGGCTGTAATCCACCCCAACTCTTTCATCCGACCCAACACCTGCGCTTGTCGCTGTTTGGCGAGCTTGTAGTTGGTGAAAGGGCTGTAGTCTTCTGGAGCCTGAATCATCCCTGCCAACATTGACGCCTCTGCCAAGTTGAGGTCAGCAGCTTTTTTGCCGAAGTAGCTTTCAGATGCGGTTTGGGCACCGTAATTGTTGTGACCCCAATACACCTGATTGAGGTACATTTCTAAAATTTGGTCTTTCTTAAAGATTTGCTCCAAACGAATTGCCAGCACAGCTTCAGCAATTTTGCGGCTAAAGGTACGCTTGCGAGAGAGAAATAGGTTTTTCACCAACTGCATGGTGATCGTCGAGCCGCCCTCAACAACCGAACCCTTCTGCCAGTTTGCTCGGACAGCACGACCAACGCTGTTGGGGTTGATGCCTTGGTGGAAGTAAAAGTGGCTATCTTCAATTGCGAGAACCGCCCGCTTCAGTTCAGGAGAAATTTGGTCAAGGGGGACGATTTCGCGATTGGCTTCGCCGTGGAGACTGGTGAGGTGCTTGCCCTTAACATCGTAGATGTAAGAAGTTTCAGTAGGCGCATAGCTGCGGAGAACGCGCACATCTGGGAGGTTACGGAAGCTAATTGCTAATCCAACCAGTCCACCAGCAGCTACCGAACTGGTAAGCATGGTGATGCCGAGGAGGGTTCCGCCCGTTGCTTTCCCGACTCCCTGCATGAACTTAAAAATCGGTGGGACTGGCTCTCGCGGGTGTTTGTCTTGAATAGTGCTAGACGACACGGGGATTTCACTTCCTCACTAAAAAATGTGGGACTTGGATGTTGTGCGACTGGATAGGGCTTTGCTGATTGAAATTACAAAGACTTTCCAGGGGCAGCCGGAGGGACGATTTTAAAATCTGTCCGGGAATGCGATCGGGAGGTTAGACCGGGGAGAAAACTGATCTGCTATAGCAGCATAAGTGCAGCCTGTTCCTAAAATTTTGAAATCGGGCATGGAGATTTTAACAATTTTTGCAAATTATACTAATCTGATTTGCCTTGAACTTGCATTAAATACAAATATAGTGATTAGTTACCATACCCGATTGAGTTTTGGCAAAGCATGACCGCTAGTGTATCATCGGCAAAAACGCCTCCAGAAGCCCTCAGTTGGCTCTATCGCGGCGTCAGCGAAATTTTTCCCAATCAGCCTGATTCTTCTGACCCGGCGGAGAATTTGGTTCAACGGTTAGCGCAGGCTGACCGACCTTTGCGGGTGAAGTATGGGATCGATCCGACAGGTGCAGAGATTCATCTCGGTCATACTATCCCCATGCGAAAGTTGCGATCGCTTCAGGATGCTGGTCACACGGCTGTTCTAATTCTGGGGGATTTTACGGCTCGGATTGGCGATCCAACGGGGAAGTCTGAGGTACGCCGCCAGCTGACGGCGGAGGAAGTGGCTCAAAATTCCCAGACGTATCTGGATCAGGTGCGTCCAATCCTGGATTTCGATACGCCGGGACGGTTGGAAATTCGTTACAACTCGGAGTGGCTGGGCAAACTGGATTTGGCAAAAATTCAGGAATTACTCGCCACGATGACGGTGGGACAGATGCTGGCGAAGGAGGGGTTTGCTCTCCGTTTTGAACAAGAAAATCCGATTTATCTGCATGAGTTTCTCTACCCATTAATGCAGGGTTATGATTCTGTGGCGGTAGAAGCGGATGTGGAGTTGGGAGGAACCGATCAGAAATTTAATATTGCCGTGGGGCGAGATTTACAGCGGCATTTTGGTCAGAAGCCTCAGTTTGGGGTGTTGATGCCGATTTTGATCGGGACAGATGGCGTCCAGAAAATGTCGAAGTCTCTGGGCAATTATGTGGGGCTATCGGAACGCTCGACTCCAATGTATCAGAAGCTGGAAAAGATTCCAGATGAGCTGTTGGAGCAGTATTTTGAACTCCTGACGGATCTGCCTTTGGATCGGTTGCCAGAAACTCCGCGCGATCGCCAGCAAGAACTTGCGTTCGAGATTGTGAAGCAGTACCACGGTCAGCAAGCCGCGGAGGAAGCGAGGAAGGGAAAAACTGACGATGTACCGGAATTTTCGCTTTCGAGCGTGCAATTTCCGGCTAAGTTTTTCTACATTGTCAGTGCTAGCGGTCTGTGTAAAAGTAGTTCGGAAGCACGACAGCGAATACAAGAGGGTGGCGTACGACTAGATGGCGATCGCGTTGACACCATCGATCTCGTCTTTGACACGCCCGAACAACTAGCCGGACGCATCCTGAGTGTGGGGAAAAAGCGATTTGTCCGCCTTGTAAGCTAAGGTGAGCGAGTGAATTGAAAAATTCACTCTGGTTGCCAAGTCGATTTTTTCAGCCTTACTCCTACCCGTGAACCCAAATCCTACTCGCCTAGAATCCCCTAAGTCAGTCACAGAGCGCATCATCGTGCCGCTGGATGTGCCGACAAAGAAAGCCGCGATCGCTCTCGTCGATCAATTGCCCCAAGTGTCATTCTGGAAGGTGGGGTTAGAGCTATTTGTTAGCAGTGGGCCGGAAATCTTAACGGCGCTCAAAGACCGGCAAAAGCGAATTTTTCTGGATCTGAAGTTTCACGATATCCCCAACACGGTTGTTGGGGCTTGTCGCGCCGCTGCCCGCTACGGGGTGGATTTAGTGACAATTCATGCAACTGCCGGTCGCGGTGCCTTGCAGGGGGCAGTAGCAGCGGCACAGGAGGGCGCAGAGGAGGTAGGGGTGACACCCCCCAATTTAATTGCGATTACGCTGCTGACCAGTCTCACCTCGCGCCAGCTAGCCTTTGAACTAAAAATACCGCTAGAACTGCCAGAGTATGCCTTACAGATGGCGCTGCTAGCCAAAGAAGCAGGGCTGGCTGGGGCAGTTTGTTCCCCCCAAGAGGCAAACCAGCTGCGGCAGACTTGCGGCGATGATTTTCTGCTGGTGTGTCCGGGTGTGCGCCCCTCTTGGGCAGAAGCGGGAGATCAGAAGCGATCGCTCACCCCCACCCAAGCTTTCCAAGCAGGCGCTGATTACTTGGTAATTGGACGTCCGATTACCGCCGCCTCTGACCCTGTTGCGGCTTGGGCAAGAATTTGTGACGAGCTAACAGGGGTTTCATGAACTCAGGTCGAAAGCGTCAGTTGTTAGAAGTTAGGCGGTTACTTCTGATTTCTGGCTGTTCGCTGTTCGCTGCATTCAGCACTCAACCGGGACAAGGAAACTCCGCCCCTGCACTCAACAGGGACAGGGTTTCTCTGTCCCGGCAGCTTTCTGCTTGCCCCAATAATTTAGAAAACCTCACACTTCTACTCCTGCGGGATTTACCCAGTTATGCGAATCGGGTCAATCAACGTGCTCGACGCCGCAGCAGAAAAGTTGATATTTCTTCTAGTTCGGTGATTATCGCTGGACGCCCGGAATTTGAGCCGCTTAGCCTGGGTCCCGGTCAATATACCCCAACGACTCCAGCCGAACTGGCCGCAGCCCCCAAGCAGCTATTCATTACCACCTTGGAGCGACAATATACGGCTGGCAAGGCAATTGAATTACAGCAGTATCACTGGCTATTTCTGGCTCAAACTGACAGTGGTTGGAGCCTAGCACTCATGTTTTCCCGTACTGGCCCTTCTCCGGGAGGACGACCCCCTACACCGCCGCGCGATAGCAGTAATGGCATCATTGGTCAGGCAGTTCGGAATTGGTTGCAAGATTGCCGGGTGGGAAAAGTGCGATCGCTCTAAATCTCCGAACTCTCACGCATAAGAAGCGAGCATTTTTTTGACACTTCCGTAACTTCAACGGGAATTCATCCATCTTTTACTTAAATGATGGTTAATTTCTAATGCGTCTCAGTAATTTTTTCTCAGTAATTTCATCATTATCTACAAGTTTTTACTTGAGTGCGTAATTGTAGCTTTTGAAAGTGCGATCGCTATCTATCTAAAGTCCTACTTTTATACGTAATTCCTTTTAATAAAACTTCTGTATCTCTAACAACATTTTCAAGGTATCCGAAATTTTACGCACAGCAAGAAGCATTCTAATTTTAATTTCCGTAGCTTCAAGGATGACTTAATTAATCTTTACTCTTAGGATGAAATAGTGCCGATTTCTGAAGGATTTAGCTAAAAGAACTAAATTATTTGAGAAAGTTGGCAGTTTAATTTAGATGAAATGGCGGAAAAGCAAAACTTCAGCTAAATGACTAAAGTTTTAGCTTAGACCTACATCGCTAAAGTTTGGGCTTAACGAGTTGCTGTGGATTGGGAGAATCTGTCACTGAAAACCTTCAACTAATACCTTTCAACAACGTTTCTACATGAGCACCTACCAGAGGATTAAAAGAATGAATTTTCAGCGTACATCAACTTTTCTATGCTTAGCCGTTGGAACAGCCTTCACGATTTCTAGTTCAGCGCAAGCTGCAAGCTTCCAAACCAACGTTAGCCAAAAAAGTAACCCTGAGGCAGATATTTGGCTTCAGTCGATTACTCAGAATAAAGTCACAATTGATAGTTTTAATCTGGTTAAAGAGGCTAAAATAATCTCCAATACTGCTATTACTCTCACTAGCAAGAAGGGAGAAACTGCCAATCCAGAAGCCGGTGGCTACAACAATAATACGGGGGCTGCTAGCACAGATAAAGGCGATAAAGCTAGTAAGCCAAACGGTGTTGAAGTATCTGGAATTAAGAACCCAACCAATACTGATATTGCTACTTATCTAGGTAACCAAAACCTCAACAACATTATTGATACTGAGGATAAAGGTTCCTTTAGTATCAACCTTTTCTTCAATAACCTAGTTCGTGCAGATAAGACAGGATTAGACAACCTCTTTTTCTGGGAACGAGGCAAGAACAGCGATCTAGGTATTCAAGCAATTGACAAAGCTGGCAACCTCATTGGTAATTTTCTAAAACTCAAGCGAACCGATCAGTTTGCCGCAGGTTATAGCATTGACACAATGGAAATTAGTGGAAGTCAAGAGGTTGGTTCTTGGGGAGTTAGCCTAGCGCAATTGGGAATTACTTCTCTAGCAGGTATCCGAGTGACAGCAGACGCGAGTTACAATGGCCCAGACTTTAAAGTAATGGCTAGAGAACAAAAAGTTCCTGAACCAGCCACGCTTGCTGGCTTGGGATTGGTAGCTGGATCGTTAATGACAATTCGTCGGCGTCGAAGCCGCAAAGCTAGCTAGGTTTTAGAGAAGATTTACGTTCATAAAGACTGAGTGAAAGTGAACATGAAAATGAGGGCTAGAAAGTGGATAACGCTTCTAGTCCTCGTTGTTTAGTTGCTGATACTAGAATTCGTCTGGAGCTACACCTACTATTATTGCTCCTGAAGGCAAAATACCCGACTTCGAGGGAGAAGCCGGGTATCCAAACCGCTAGCATCTGACAACTCTAATCGGATTACTATAGAGGCGCAAAAACTTAAAGCGGATTTGCCAGAAAGTAAGAGAGCAAAGAGAAGCAAATTGCGCCTCATCTACTCCCCAAAAAAACGCGATCGTTCTATTTCCTCACTTCACGCTAATTTCTATCTGAAGCAGAATCCCGCTTCAGCTTAGGAAAGCGGTAAAAGGTATCTCCATCAGCATCTACTTCTGGCAGCACCCCAAACATCTGCACCTGACGATCCAGGTATTCCTTCGCTAATGGGACATCTACTCTTGCTGCTGCTGTCAATTGAATGAGCGAAATACAACTATTTTGAGCTTCCAGCAATTGATAAAAAGCATTTTCTAGTTGCATCTGCTGCTGTCGTTGCTGGGAGGTACTGTAAACCAAAAAACCCGCCATCACACTGACAGTGATGACAAAAATTACCTCAATAATTGCCATAAATTTCCTAATTTTATAGCAGAGAGGGTGGGCGATCGCGCAATGCTGGCATTGCCGTCCCACCCACCCTATTAATAGCTCTTTATCGCCCTGTGATGTTTATGCGGCTTGTGGCTGGACTAAATTCTCCACGCCCTGGATTACTTTAGCCGAGACAATCTTGTCGCCTGCATCGAGTTTTTCCAGAACTTCTTTGCCTTTCGTTAAATAGCCAAAAACTGAATATCTCCCATCCAACAGGTTACGACCGGCTGGGGTTAGTTCTGGCTCAAACAGGAAGAAAAAGAACTGAGAAGAACCGCCGTTGGGTTCTGTTTCCGGACGAGCCATTGCTAAGGCACCGTAAGCTGAGAAAGGAAGCACGGGTAGGTCGAGGTAACGCCCCGCGTCTTCTAAGGTGATGCCATAGGTAGGTTCTTTGTCCCCTCTCGCCAGCACTTCTAACGGAACCGCCCGGTATTTGCCGGTTTCTGGGTCAATAAACCCCTGATCTGGGCCGGGAGGATCTCCCACTTGCAGCACGTAGGAGTCTTCGGCGCGGACGAATTCTAGCCCGTCATAGAAACCACGCTGGACTAAATCTACAAAGTTACCCGCAGTTACGGGCGCACTGTAACCGTCTACTACTAGGGTCAGGGGGCCTTTCTCAGTTGTCATTTCTATAGTGGCGCGTCCCTTGAGTTGAGGCAGATTACTGTACTCTGAAGGCACCTCGAAGGGGAATCCCGGCACCATTAGCTCTTCTAGCTGACCCACGAGATCGAGAACGTTGCCCCGTTCCGCCTGAGTTTGGTCTTTATCTTTGGCTTCCACGGTTTCTCGAAGCTTCCCGAATTGATCTTCCATCTTCGCAATTAGGGCTTCTGCTTGAGATTTCTGCGACGGGGGGACGCCTGCGAGCAAGTCGGAGGAGCGATCGCTTAAAATTCGAGATGCTTTGCTAACATCGCTGGCGATCGCACTCCAACGCTTACTTCGCAGTTGTATGGAAATATCTTCTAAATCGGCTTGCATTTCCCGCACTGCTTGATTGTCAATGGGTAGGGCATACCGTAACAAAGCTTTACCATCTGTGATGGCATTTCCCGATGGCAATCCACTATCACGGGCAGTTTTGCCAGAATCCCACCAAGCAGCGCTGAGTCCTGCTGAGAGTGTCATCATCAGCACGACTAAGACGCCTGTTAAAGCCAAGCGTTTGAACCAATCGAGCGTGGAACGGTTTGAATCAAGCATAAATTAATTCCTGCATGCTGCTTTCCCGACTGCGGTTGAAGCTTTCACGCTTACCAAAAACTCCATTTTTAATCTTGCCACACGGGTGTCCCGACCCAGCGACATTAGACGCAGCCGATCGATCTACGAGTAATAGGAAGAACCTCCGCTCGCGGTAAAATGAGGTGCCGATTGTTCTCCCCTAGATAAAGATTCATGATTTCGAGTAACGACTTTAGAACTGGCGTCACCATTGAATTAGATGGAGCTGTGTGGCGGGTAGTGGAATTTCTCCACGTTAAGCCAGGGAAAGGAGCTGCGTTTGTCCGCACTAAGCTAAAAAATGTGCAGTCAGGCTCCGTTGTGGAACGAACCTTCCGGGCCGCAGAAACGGTGCCCCAGGCA
This sequence comes from Trichocoleus sp. DQ-A1, assembly GCF_039961955.1. NCBI lineage: Bacteria > Bacillati > Cyanobacteriota > Cyanophyceae > Leptolyngbyales > Trichocoleusaceae > Trichocoleus > Trichocoleus sp. DQ-A1. The sequence goes on along the minus strand of NZ_JAMPKE010000039.1, from coordinate 38,845 downwards.
AATCTGGAAAAGCGCACGATGCAGCATACCTACAAAGAAGGCGACCAGTTCGTGTTTATGGACATGGAAACCTATGAAGAAGCAAGCCTGAATGCGGTTCAGATTGGCGATCGCGTAAAGTACCTTAAGGAAGGCATGGAAGTGAACGTCATCAGCTGGGGCGAGCAGATCATGGAAGTGGAACTGCCCAACTCCGTAGTGCTGGAAGTGACGCAAACCGATCCCGGTCTCAAAGGCGATACCGCCACTGGCGGCTCGAAACCCGCGATTGTGGAAACAGGTGCCCAGGTGATGGTTCCCCTGTTTATCACGGTCGGAGAGCGGATCAAGATTGATACCCGTAGCGATACCTATCTGGGTCGAGAATAATGCAAAAGTTTTTAGTCAGTGGTCAGGGGTCAGCGGTACAGAAGAAACAACCAACAACCAACAACTGACACTGACCTTGAGACGAGATTTACCCTTGTCTCTACCAAGCAACAATTAATCCCTGACTACTGACATCCTTTTTCTCATGTCCATAGACTTCAACGATCTCCGTGAACTGCTGGCAGCGATCGCGCAAACCGATATTACAGAGTTGACACTCAAAAGCGCTGATTTTGAACTCACCGTGCGGAAAGATCCGCGCGGAGGTTTGCCGGTCTTGCCACCCGCCCTGGCAGGGAGTGGGAGTCCCGAAGTCTCGGCTCCCCCCTCCCAGGCATCTCCGTCCATGCCGTCCAGCCCGAACTTAGAGGCGGTGCCACGAACTGCCCCGCCGACCACTGCTGGTTCTCCCATTGATAGAAGACTCGAAGATGTCAAATCACCGATGGTGGGGACGTTTTATCGCGCTCCCTCACCGGATGATTCTCCATTTGTGGAAGTGGGCGATCGCATCCGTACCGGACAAACCGTCTGCATCATTGAGGCAATGAAGCTGATGAATGAAATTGAAGCCGAGGTGTCCGGTACGGTGATAGAAGTTTTGGTTCAAAACGGCGAACCTGTTGAGTATGGTCAACCGCTGATGCGGATTAACCCCGAATAACTTTAGCGTTTGTAAACGTTGCGCGGAGGCATCTGCCATGAATCGCCCAAAAAGTTTATTTCCAAAATTTTTCTATTTTTGGAGTAAACTTTTTTGTATAATTTAATTGTCTAAAAAATTCCTTCTAAATAATGGAAATATCGATTAATTTTGCTAAATACGCATATTTCCATTATTTAATTCTACGAGGTTTCCTTTAAGAAATCGTATCTAAAGTTACCCGGTTCACAATATTAATCAACAAAAGAAATTTAACAATTACTAAATAGTTATTAACCAAAAAACATCATATATAATCAGGATGAACTATCATTTCTGGTTAGTCTCATGCGACAAGCTTTGTCTGTACCACCAGAAGTTGTACAACAACTTGCAGAGTATTTCAGCATCTTGAGCGAACCAATGCGGTTGCGGATTTTGAACTTCCTGCGCGACGACGAGAAATGCGTACAAGAATTGGTTGATGCAACACAAACCAGTCAGGCTAACGTTTCTAAGCATCTAAAAGTGATGCTGCAAGCCGGTATCCTGAGTCGCCGCAGCGAAGGGACATCGGCTTATTACAAAGTGGAAGATGAGTTGATTTTTGAATTATGTAACTTAGTTTGCGATCGCCTTGCCGCTCGGATTGAACAGCAAGCCCGTCACTTCCGTGACTTTAGCTTAAGCGCGAGAAAGTAAACAAAGCCCTATAAATCAAAATTTTTCTCAAAGTTTTGGCGAGTCAGAGGCTGATTGAGTTCCAACCCTTCACCGCCCAAAACTTCCAACCTTTTTCCCTCTACATCAATCCAAACATTGGTATTGGGATTGATACTGGTGGCTGTATAGAGGATTTGCGCCACGCGACCTGTCATCGAGGCACTACCGCCACCAGCAGTAAATTCTTGGGACAAATCTACGTGAACACCATCCTCCCGAACATCCAGATTTCGTAGCTGCGTTCCCTTGGGAATCGTGCTGCTGTAAGCCGGATCGTTCGGGCCTGCCAACAAGCGATTAAACGCACCTTCTAGAATGTTCTCAGACTTAACGCCTGCCTGTATTTTGACCGGAGCGGGCACCACCTCAATCTTGCTACCACTACTCTTGAGCCAGTAGACCTGAACCGTCTTCTGACTGGGTAGTTGCTGAGCGGACGGCTGCACAGACGGCTGTACAGACGCCTGAGGCGAAGTAGTCGGTTGGATAGCCGTAGCTGATGGTGTTGGTGAAGAGTCTGTATTTGCTGCCTGTTGCTCCCCTGGGCGACAAGCCGCCAAAGCCATCGCCAAAACACTAACGGCGATGCCAATCCCGATTCGACGGCCTGGTTGTTGAATTTTCATATCAATTTCCCTCCTTAAAATTTATTTGGATGCTGGTGAGGAGGTTTTGTTGAGGAATACAGTGAAGACGAGCGCTGCTCCGGATAATTCTAACGCGGCCTAGATGCGGAAGCTGTGTCTGGCTTTTCTACCCTCACAAATGCAGCTAACTCTAGTTGTTCTTGATTTAAATCTAATTTTATGAGTCGGGCAGCAATCCCTCTATCTTCCAAGGTGCGTAGATCCAAGCGGCTATTGAGACCGGACACGAAGGAGGCAACCAGGAGGGGTGGCACTGGCATCCCATTGACCAAGACATTTGGCTCGATCAATTGCAACTGATGCTCAGACACGATACCTAGCCCTGATTCCACCGAGACAACCAGTTTATCTGCATTTTCCGGCTCCTGCAATTCCAACTGGAAACGCAGCCGGTTATCTCCCAGAAATTCCACTTGAGGATTGACAAACTCATAGCGCTGAACCAGCATATCAGCGTTGCTGCCAAGAATGCGGCTTCCCAGTTTACGCAATTGAGCGCTAACGGCGGGTGACTGTAAAGCTTGATTAATATCTTGCTGGGTAATCACCAAACGCACCCCAGCTTGTAAAGGTTCCTTCAACAATTCGGTCGGTCGCACTCGCTTCTGCTGGAGACGCGCCACATCCAGGTTAATGGGGTCGGTTTCTATTTCCAGCTCTGCAATCCGGAATTCTGGCGTTACCCACAACCCTCGCCCACCAATCCGCACTCGCTCAACTTTTCCTCGCACGATTTGGAAATTTGGAGCATTGTCAACGCGGACTTGCAACTGCTCCACTTTATCAAACCGTGAACGAATGGCATTCGCAGCGATGCGGTCAATGGCAAAATTAACAGGGGAAACGAGAGCAAGCAAACCAGATAAAAAAATTGCTATAAATTCCATAGTTCTCGCTTAAATTTTCTGGCGCACAATGACGCGATTTTCTGAAATTTCGCGCACAGACGCAAAGTTTTTAGGAGTGATAAAAGCGCATTGGCATCAAATATCATCCAAGGGTTTTTTGAAGCGTAAAGGCACAAAGACACAGAATGAGAACTTTGTGTCTTTGTGCCTTTGGGGTGAATTGTTATTGATTTAAAGCAGCATCAATCCGCTGCTTTAAAGTGGTCGCGACTTCCTCCACAGGAATTTCCTGAGATTTGCGAGTCGCCCGTTCGACAACTTCCACTTTACCGCTATTGAGCGATCGCCCGGTTACGATGCGATAGGGTATCCCGATTAAATCGGCATCTTTGAACTTTACTCCCGCTCGTTCATCGCGGTCATCTAAAAGGGTTTCGATTCCCGCTTGATTCAGCTGGGTGTATAGTTTTTCGGCAACTTCCACTTGTTGGGCGTCGCTGGTGTTGGGAACTGAGATGATGACGTGATAGGGCGCGATCGCAACAGGCCAGATAATTCCATCTTTGTCATAAGATTGTTCTACGGCTGCCTGCGCTAACCGCGAAACACCCAGACCATAACAACCCATTATTAGGGGAATTTCCTCACCTTGTTCGCTGGTGTAAGTGGCTCCCATTGCTTGAGAATACTTGTTACCTAGCTGGAAAATGTGCCCCACTTCAATGCCACGGGCAGTACGGAGTGTTTGAGCGGGATCGTGAGTTGCGCGATCGCCCGGTCGTGCCTTGCGGATATCTACGACCCCTTCTGGTAACTTAAACTGCTCGCCCCAATTAGCACCGACAACATGGTATTCCAAGTCGTTAGAACCTGTGACGAAGTTTTTTAGCTCGACCGCAGTTTTATCGACAAACCGCAAAAACCGGGGAGCTAAATTTTTAGCCGTACAGATATAATCATCTGCAATGTCGGGAGCGATATAGCCCAAAGGTAGGGGTCTCGTCGCCCACAGTTGCTGAAGCGCTGCCGCTGGAACCTCTACAGATAGCACCGTTTTGGCTTGGTATTCCGGTGCCAATTTTGTCAGAGCGTTGTGCAACTTTACCTCATTAACTTCTTGGTCGCCCCGGATACTAATCAGTACCAGCACCGTCAAGCCGTTGTCATAAACTGCCTGGTAGAGGACGTTTTTCACCACTTGAGTCGGCGAACACTTGAGGAATCGACAGAGTTTATCAATGGTATCGGCGTCCGGCGTCTTCCGCTTCTCATAAGTGTTAAACGGAGATGGTTCGATGTCAGCAGGTAAAGAAACCGCTTTTTCCACATTGGCGGCGTACTTGCCATCTTCGGTGTAGAGAACTTCATCTTCCCCGGCTTCAGCCAACACCATAAATTCTTGAGAACCAGACCCTCCAATCGCACCGGAATCAGCTTCTACAGCACGGAAAGCTAAACCCGTCCGGCTTAACATCTTGCTGTAAGCATGGTGCATATCCTGATAAGTTTTTTTCAAGCTTTCTTCATCGACGTGGAACGAATAGCCATCCTTCATGATGAATTCCCGTCCTCGCATCAAACCAAATCTGGGGCGAATTTCATCCCGAAACTTAGTTTGAATTTGGTAGAGGTGCAGAGGCAACTGGCGGTAGGAGCGAATCATATCACGAGCGATCGCTGTAATCACTTCCTCATGCGTTGGCCCCAGCCCCAGTTCCTGCTCTCGGCGGTCTGTCAGGGCGAACATGATCCCTTCAGCTTTGGTATAAGTATCCCAGCGCCCCGACTGCTGCCACAATTCAGCGGGTTGTAGTTGCGGGAGTAGACACTCTTGTGCGCCGGTTGCATTCATCTCTTCCCGTACAATCTGAGAGATTTTTTGCAACACCCGCCACATGAAGGGTAAATAGGCGTAGATACCGCTCCCGATGCGACGAATGTAGCCTGCACGGAGCAGTAATTTATGGCTGGGGATTTCCGCTTCCGCCGGTTCTTCCCGCAGAGTGACAAAAAACATTTGTGACAGTCGCATCGCTGGTTCCCTCTACAGATTGGATAATCGATATCTCAGTTAAGTCTAGAATGTCCACAAGTTCACAAGAAAACCACTTTGCCCGATTTAATGAGTGCGGCTCAGCCTCCTCTAGAATTTATTCCACCGGCGCTCAACCCCCTGGTTTTACGAGCCGCCCAACAAGTGCTACCTGGCTGCATACGTTCCCAAACAGCGATTACCCAAATTCAAGCAGAAAACGTTGAGATTTTAGTCGATTTATATCGCCAATTTCAGGATGGGAAGATCCGCTTTATGATGGCATTTCGCCATCCCAGAGTTGAAGATCCGCTGTGCATGAGCTATCTGCTTTGGAAATTAGTACCGCGGCTGGCACGAGAAAAGGGTATCTCACTACAGCACCCGATTCATGCCCACTTTCTTTATGACCGAGGGATTCCTTTATGGGCGGGAGCGCACATGGGCTGGCTCTATTCTCGCTTAGGTGGTACCCCTATCCATCGCGGTAAGGCAGACTGGACGGGATTGCGTTCGGCTCGTGACCTGTTTGCCAATGCTCGGTTTCCGATAACCGCTTCCCCAGAAGGAGCCACCAATGGTCACAATGAGATTATCAGCCCTCTAGAACCCGGAATCGCACAATTAGGCTTTTGGTGTGCTGAAGATTTGCAGAAGGCTGGACGAGGGGAGCAAGTTTTAATTGTGCCAGTCGGAATTAAATACCGTTACGTCGAAGCTCCCTGGAAAGGGATAGAAAAGCTTTTAGGCGAATTGGAAGTAGCGAGCGGTTTGCCAGAAGGAAAGTTGAAGGGTGAATTGAAAGGCGAATTACAGGGTGAAAGTTTAAATCCATCTGCTAACCTGCAACCTTTTCAAGCTTCTCTCTACCAGCGGCTGTGTCGTCTAGGCGAACATTTACTGTCTGTAATGGAGGAGTTTTACACCCGGTTTTATCATCAAACTTTGCCGACTGTGGAAGCGTCACAGAACAATGCGAATGAAGCTTTGGCGATTCGACTTCAAGCACTACTGAATGTGGCCCTAACAGTGGCAGAAGAGTATTTTAACCTGCCATCCAAGGGAAGCGTAATTGACCGTTGTCGTCGTCTAGAGGCGGCTGGCTGGAATTATATCTATCGGGAAGACCTGAAGAATATTAAAGCGCTGTCTCCCCTAGAACGCGGATTGGCGAATCGAATTGCTGAGGAAGCCAGCCTTCGGATATGGCATATGCGGTTGGTAGAAACTTTTGTAGCCGTAACTGGACAATATGTTCTAGAAAAACCAACCGTAGAGCGTTTTGCCGAGACTACCTTACTTTTATGGGATATGGTAACTCGAATCAAAGGCAGCAATCCCTTCCAGCGTCCTCGATTAGGTAAGCAACGGGTAGAGATGAGTGTAGGGCAACCCATCTCGGTTTCAGAACGCTACCCAGTCTATCAGGCAAATCGCCACGGTGCGAGACTTGCAGTAACTGATTTGACTAAAGATTTGCAACACGCGATGGAAGGTTTGATTGCTTCGGCTGGATGAAATCCCCAGTTCTTAAATAAGTTGGCTCGTAAAAATCCGCAGGATGGCATTTATAAAATCTTGCGGATCGCGAGTAATAATTTCATCCAAATTATTCATAACGGCTGTACTCAGGACAAACCCAATTACTTTTTGCAATAAATGCTGAAAAAGAATTTCAGCGTTGAGTTTCCTGGTGTTTTCCCAACCTGCGAAAATCTCCAAGTTTATTCCATCCGGCTACTGAATAGCGAATGACGACTTCTCTGCTTACGTCTTCCTTTAGTTAGAAATCTTGTGATATCTTTGCCATCTTATTGATGGATTTCTAATGGGGATCATATCTGTCTCTAGCGGGGTTAAACTTCCATGATTTATTCGTTAATTTTCTTTAAGTAAGTGAAAACCTGTTTCTTGAACAAAAGAGACAAAGCAATTATTAATTTTCCGGAGGGTTAAGTATGACATCAGGCACTTTACACGCATACGATCAAGGTAAACAAGCTTTTCAAGGCATGGATGTAGACCAGCAGCTTGCCGTACTGTGGTTTGTGTACACCAAGATGGGTAAATCTGTTACACCAGCCGCTCCAGGTGCTTCTGGTTCTGAGATTGCTCAGGGATTGTTCAATCAAGTTAAGGAACTATCCCATGAAGAACAGCTGCAAGTTCAGCGTGACATTGCTTCTAAAGCGAATACACAAATTAGCCGCGAATATGGTTCTCTGAGTCCAGAAACCAAACTAGCGTTTTGGTACTTTTTAGCGCAAGGAATGGATAGTGGTACCATCATTCCGATGCCTCCTAACTATGAACTTTCCCAAGCTGGAAAAGACTTGCTAGCAAAAATTGAAGGAATGGACTTCCAGCACCAAATCGATTTTCTACGCGGTGCGGTGCTACCGATGGGTGCTGAGGCTGCTGGGGGTTCTGACATCTAGAAAGAATATTTAATTTCCTGTTGAATTCCTCCTTTATACCCCCGCTATGTTGTTAAGCAATTAGCGGGTTTTTTTACTGATATTTTGCACAAATCCGGTAGCCTACTCGAAATTCAAATTCCGGGGTAACAGCTCAAGTCCATCAAAATGGACTTGAAGCTTTGAGACTTTGGAATTTTAGCCCAGATGAATTCCGAGAGGTCGATTCGTTTGTGTAGCTCCAAGTTGTAATGTGTGAGCTACAGCAAGTTTCGCAAGAAGTTTAGTTTTTAAGGGTAGCTAAATTCAACTTCCCTGGCTGTTACTGTTGTGCCTACTGCTTCTGGCGCACCGACTACTAAATTCATCTCGTCGCAGTAAACAGTTAGTAAAGGCTGACCTAAGTTCAACTGGGAAAAAGGGCTTTCTGCTGGGATTTCTAGCTTGCCACTCATTGCCTTTAGTTGAGATTCAAGCTGACTTTTGAAGAAAAGCAAATCGTAATTTTGGCTACTAAACGCAGTTCCGATTAATGGCTGCCGCCACCATGTAGAGATGGGCAATAAGGCGTCTGTGTAGCTGAGACTGCATAGTAACCGATCGCCTTGACGGACAGTGACACCAGCGCGATCGCCTTTTTCCCAGGTAAACTCAGCAAGTTCCTTCGGTAAACCCCAGATTCTTCTCCCACCAGCAACAGAATCGGCATTATCTACATAGATGTGGGACACCCAACCGCCGAACTTGTCTTCATATTTGACCATCGCTGGGATAACAATTAACTCGCTATACTCCAACACGGAACCCGATCCGTAGTAGGAAAGATAAACCCCGCCTAGGGTTTTTCCAGGAAAAACTGAGACGATTTCTAACTCTGGAGGGATGAAGGGACGCGATCGCTCAACATCTATCAAGTGCAGGGTTTGTAGCGCGTAACCCTGGAGTGTCCAAGGTGCTTGTGGATATGACATTTTCAACTCCTACAATCATATTCATTTTTATTAAGACTTTTTCCTAAACAAATAAACATCATCACGTTGATAGGTTAATTGAAATCCTGGGGTATTTTTTAGTTGATTTGCCAGCTTGGCAGCGAACTCTTGGCTACCAGTCCCGCCAGCACCGCCTGGATAACGCACATTGAGCAATATATACTCAAAGGGAGATAGATCGGCAGGGAGCGGACTCAGATCGTCCACTAATTTGATCGTCTGGCGGTGAGTTAAATGAGGTGCAATCCGATTGGTGGTTAACACACCGCCTTTCGTTTGAACTTGAGCGATCGCTTCTCGCGCTGCTTGCCAAGTATCAACAGAATTTTGATATTTCGACCAAAAATAGCCATACTTTCCTAATGCTAAGAAAGCCACTATCGACCATACGATTATTGCCCGTTTGTCTCGCAACCAACTTCGATTTGCGGCAAGGCTGGAAATGACAGCCAGCATCAAAAAAGGCAGAATTGGCAAAGAATATTGGTGGAGTAAATCCCGTTGGTGTGGTTTGTCGGAAAGAATGTTTAACGCCAACGCGGGAATCGCACTTACTAGAGGAGTCATGTGTCGGGGAGAAAGTCCCCAAATTACTGGAAAAACCAACAGTGCCAGATATTCGAGTGTCTTAAATGAGAAAATTCTTCCCAATATCAACTCAGGCTTAAACAGGAGATTTCTAGCAATATCTAGAACTGAGTTACCGAGATAGCTGTAACGTGAAACGGCAGCTACTTCGCTACCGCTGAAAGATGGAATAATTAGCTGAGTTGCAATTAGGAACCAAGCGATACCAGCAGAAAGAGCAAATGCACCACATAAACGCCGCTTCTCAAACATCAGCAGCCAAATCCCCATTGCTGTGACAGTAAGGGATAAAACAGCTTTACACCCCAAAATAAAAATAATACTGACACAAAACCAGCCAATTCGATTTTGTCTAGCACACCATACCCCTGCTAAAAAAGCGGGAACTGCCATCACTTCCGGGTGGAATTCAAATAAATTTGCATTAAAAATTAGCGGGTAAAGCAAGTAGACTGCTGATATTGTGATTGCTTGCGATTCTTTCAACCCCGCTTGACGTGCTAGGTGCCACATTTGTAAAGCACCTAAAGACAAAGCGATGGCTTGTACTCCTAACAACCAATGAACATTAGGATAAATTTTGTACAGGAAAGACAGCAGATAAACCGCCCAAGCAGCATGGTTTCCCATGTGATGAAAGCCTAGAATCGAAGAAATTGGCGGCTGTCCTTGACTCATTAAATAAACCACTTGGTCATAAATTCCCAAGTCATAAGCCCCCGATTGAAACATGGAGTGTCGTAGGCTACTGCACGCGAATAATATTACGGCACTTGTGCCAATCATCAATGACAGGGCACTCGGCTTGATTCGTGTTTCTTTCATAAGATATTTTTCCCGCAGAGAACGCAGAGAATTAGCGATTGCTGGTTACTTTACGTCCTAATCCCAACTCAACCTAAAAGTGAAAAGCTGAATTTTTTGACATTTTAAATAAAAATAATATCCTTAGTTAGACGCTAAATCTTTTGACACTTTAAATAAAAAGAATATCCTTCATCAGGAGATTCACTCAGTCCAACTGCATCAATCAGTTCTAGGCGGCTAAATCTTCCCGTTCTTAAACTAAAAGGCATCGGGGAGACAGCCTTTTTATCTACGACTTTAAATCCAAATTTTTCTATGTCGTTAATTAAATCTTCTGGGCAGTATTCTATTTTATGTTCCGGATGAACAAAGCCCATTCTAACTTGTAAACGAGTAAGTTTTCGATTGGGAGTATCTAAACAAAAATAGCCTCCGGGTTTCAGGACACGATGAACCTCCATAAATACTTTTTCCGCTTCGTTTTCTGTAATGTGTTCAATACTCTGTCCTGACCAAACTAGATCAATTATTTCATTCTCAAATTTAGATAAATCCGTCATGGATTGATAATAATAGGTTACTTTAGTGCCTTGAGGCGTTGTTACTTCATTTGTAGGTAGGATAGCGGAACCGAACATTCTTTGTTCAGGAGGCAAATCAATAATGTGGACTCGATCGGGAATAGAAGGATACCCCATCGCTAGTAAGCTTCCTTCTATGAGATGACCAGCAGCACCCCCAAGATCCAAGATTACTTTAGCAGGAGGAAGATGTTCTCGGACAAGGGTTAAACGCGCTAAATGGTGGGAAAGAATTCCATTCGTTTTGAATAACTTTCTTTCAGTTTCAGCAGGAATCATCAAAAATGAAAAGACTAATGATGTCCGTGTTATTTCACCGGAATCTAGCTTTTTTAAATAAAATTGAACTTCTTCATCTAAAGGAGGTGAATTAATCAAATATTTATAAAGGTTAATTATATAGTTTTCATTATTTACTTTGATTTTGGTTAGCTGATAGAAGGAATTAACCGTTAAAAAAATTGAAATTAAAAGTAAGTCGAAGGGATAAAATATTACATACCTAAAAACTTTAAACGCTAGAAGCTTTTTGTTTCGTAATGAGTTTTCCATATTTTGAATCAAATATTAATCAAAAATAATTTAAAATGAAAATTAGAGATATATAGCAACTTTATTTGAGTTGTACGCCAATATTCGCCTTAATAGAGACGCGATTAATCGCATCTCTACAGAAGATCGCAAATTCTCAGGATTGCTATATAAAGCCATCGGATTAGTTTATTGTGAATTTAGCATACTGGTCGCGGTTCTTGTAAAACTTGGTTTAGTGAAAGTTGATTTGATTTTGATAGTGCAAAAATCACAGCATTTTAGGGAAATTTAATAGCTGGACGATCGCATTTGTAAGGGCGAAGATTTCCCCCCTCCTTTTGCCTTTTGGTTTTTTCTTATCCTGCCCAAAGGTGTTGGGCAAATCGAATCGATAGCGGAATAAGTAAGACGGTAAAGAAGCCGATCGTGGCATATCCCCAACGCGGGTGACGGGAAAGTAATAAGCCAAGCGCGATCGCAAGTGACACAATGCCGTAAGCAATCCGCCCAATCGACCAAGTTCCTCCGGAGGACAAAATTAACCCCAAGCCGCAAAAGCCATAAATTACGGTCACTAAACTGAGTTGATTCCGGAAGTGCCATAACAAGTAGCCACCCCCTACTAACGAAACCGTATTAATCAACGGATCGCCTGCTTGTAACCACAAAATTAACCATAAAACACAAAAGCCGTATCCGACTTTAACCGAACCTAATTTTTGACGGAATCGCCACAGCAAATAGGCACAGCCGACAAGGATTAAAAACAGTAGCGGATGCCAAGGATCTTTAATCCCGCCATACTTCCAATTTGCTGTACCAATCGAAATTTGCATCAGCATTTTCCACCAACCCTGCCAATCGAAACCAACTGAAGGTCGCCATCCTCGCTGTGCTTGAATAAACGCGAAAGGGTCTGCAAATCGAATCCAGCAATACAAACTAAATAGAAGCAACCCTCCCGCAGTCGCTAGACTGGCAACGTAGGCGATAAGAGGTCTGCGTTCTTTCCACGCTGCAATCAGAAAGGCGGGGATGAGGGCAATTCCGGTGGGACGGGTGGCAGTTGCTAATGCACCGCACAGGGATAACCAGGCATATTGGCGTTTATCAAAGGCTCGTAAAGCCGCAGTGCTGAAGAATAAAAATAGCCCTTCTGTGTAAATTACGGTTCCAAAGAGGGAAAAGGGACACCAAGCTAATACGGCACTTGCCCACCGTGCAGCACTTCTACCATGACGTTCTTCGACCCAAAAGTATACAAGAGCGATCGCTCCTAATAATGCCAAATTATTTACGAGCGTGCCTGCGACTTCAAACGGCAAGCCGAGGGTCATCACTCCCCGGATGAGTAAAGGGAAAACGGGGAAAAAAGCAACATTATGTCCTTGTCCGTCATTTGCGTATTCGTAACCAGAGACAGCGATCGCTCGATAATGAATGCTATCCCAGCCCTCAAAAACTCCCCAGCCAGATGTAGGCATTATGTTTGAGGGACTTGGAAGTGCAGGCGCGATCGCCATCATTGCGATCGCAATGATGAGTCGGCTGCTTAGCCACATTGCCGTTGCGAAGACGAACCCATTCGCCCATATCTCCTTTTTTTCAACAGCAGTGGTTTCCACAGTTGCAGCGTATTTTTGCATAGATGCCCCACTCAGTTGATCTTCCCAATCTTATTGATTGACACTCATCCAGCCCACGATTGAGGGCTTATGGTCAGTAATAATACCCCGATCTTTATCAATCCGCTCAGATGAGATGTTAAGGATGAACCCCAAGCAATTTATAGTGGAATTGCCCCTGAATCCTTAAATGATTGTGAAAGCGATTACTCTCCTTGGCTCCACTGGCTCTATCGGGACTCAGACGCTAGATATTGTGGCTCAAAACCCGGAAAAGTTCAAAATCGTGGGGTTGGCAGCAGGGCGCAACGTGCCAATGCTTGCCGCACAGATTCGGCAGTTCCAACCGGAAATAGCCGCTATCTGTCAAGAAGACAAATTGTCTGAACTGAAAGAAGCGATCGCAGACCTCGACCCCCAACCAATCCTGTTAGGTGGGGAAACTGGGGTCGTTGAAGTCGCCCGCTACGGCAATGCGGAAACTGTCGTCACCGGAATTGTCGGCTGTGCAGGGTTATTACCGACCATTGCCGCGATTGAAGCCGGGAAAGATATTGCTTTAGCGAATAAGGAAACTCTGATTGCTGGTGGCCCTGTGGTGCTGCCGCTGGTAGAGAAACACGGCGTGAAGCTGTTGCCAGCGGACTCGGAGCATTCTGCAATTTTTCAGTGTCTTCAAGGCGTCCCCAAAGGCGGCTTGCGACGGATTCTGCTCACGGCTTCTGGCGGTTCCTTCCGCGATTTGCCTGTCGAGAAATTAGGCTCGGTGACAGTTGCAGACGCCCTGAAGCATCCCAATTGGTCGATGGGTCGCAAAATAACCATCGACTCCGCCACGTTGATGAATAAGGGGCTGGAAGTGATTGAGGCGCACTTCCTCTTTGGCATGGATTACGATGGCATCGATATTGTCATCCATCCCCAAAGCATTATTCACTCGCTGATTGAATTGCAAGATACGTCAGTCTTAGCTCAGTTGGGTTGGCCTGATATGCGTTTGCCGCTACTTTATGCCCTATCCTGGCCTGAGCGAATTTATACCGACTGGGAACAGCTAGATTTAGTGAAAGCTGGAAATCTCACTTTCAAGGAACCCGACCACGACAAGTATCCCTGTATGCAATTGGCTTATGCGGCGGGTCGTGCCGGTGGTTCGATGCCTGCTGTCTTGAATGCGGCGAACGAACAGGCAGTAGCGCTATTTTTAGAAGAAAAAATTCAATTTTTGGATATTCCCCGTTGCATTGAATCAGTTTGCGATCGCTTTACTTCCCAAAACCGCTCAACGCCTACTCTCGATGACATCATTGCCGCCGACAAATGGGCAAGGCAGGAAGCGCTTGAGGTGAGTCAGCAGTTGCACAAAGGTAGTAGCGCCGCAGTCATGCGTTAGGGTATTTCCTGGTCTTCCTTCAATCACTCAGCAACTCATTTTCTACCTCGAACAAAAAATTTTGTGGTGTCTTCCCAGACACCTTTCTCGGTTGCTAGTTTATCAATTTCTGCTCTGTACTCAACTTGAAACCGCTCTAATTGTTCCGGTGATAGTTCGGTCAACAACGGATTGCCTTTAAAACTTAAATTAATTCTCTTCGAGGATAATTCGTCATTTCTTATATTGCGATACCGTCCAGACGGCTCAATTTTGATTTCGATATCTCTAAAACCTGCCTGTTGTAGCAAATTCCGACACTTTTCTGGAGTACCGAGTGTTTCGAGGATGTGTGGCAGCGATATGCCCAATACTCTAGCGCAGATAGTCCTGTAAACATCTCCCAGATAAGCCGTTTCAGGAGGACACGTAAATGCTACAAATCCTCCTGTTTTCAGGAAGCGATACCACTTTTTCAAACTAGCAGGAATATCAGTAAAAAGTACAATTGCCTCGCAGCAAAAGATAGCATCAAAACTACCATCATTAAAGTTGATTGATTCTGCATCTGCCTCAATCAACTCGATGTTTTGTAAGCAAGCTGCTTCAACTTTAACTCTAGCTTGATGGAGCATTCCTGGAGACATATCTATGCCAATGATATTGCCTTCGGAACCCACTTTTTGAGCTGCGGGAATCGCCACTAAACCCGTTCCAGTAGCAACATCAAGAATTTTATCTCCCTTCTGAATCGGGACAGATTCAAGTAGGAGCTTAGCTTCAAGTGGATGGCGTGTCCCTTCCTCGAAATCGTAGGCAGTTCTACTATTGTAAAATTCAATTACCTGTTGCTTGTAACTATTCATAATTCGATGAAGTTATCAACGTATGCAAGTACAGCAGTCCTATTTGAGTTGTAAAAAAGTAAACCGCTTTAGGACGCAGATAAAGAGAAGCCAGGATTTTGCAATTCTTAAAAGTGAAAGGATTGCTATATATAGCAATCCTATTTAATTGATGAACTCTTCTTTTTTCCTTTCGTGTACCAAGCGTCTTTGCGGTTCCTAATAAAAAAGACTAAGAAACGTGATAACAGCTTATTCAACTGTTACCGATTTCGCCAAATTCCGAGGCTGATCTACATCTAAGCCGCGAAGCGCCGCAATGTGATAAGCCAACAGTTGCAACGGAATTACTGTGAGGATCGGAGAAAGCAACTCTTCCACAGCAGGAACGGGCAACAAATCATCAAAAGTTTCCGCTGCTTCTGGGTCGTTCATCGGCGTCACACCAATTAAGCGGGAATCCCGCGCCTTCGCTTCCTGGGCATTCGAGAGGACTTTTTCGTAGACAGTCCCCGGCATGGCGATCGCTACTACCGGAACTTTCGCATCCAACAATGCAATTGGGCCGTGTTTCATCTCTCCAGCGGGATAACCTTCGGCGTGGATATAGCTGATTTCTTTTAATTTCAGCGCCCCTTCCAAGGCAATCGGGAAATTAATCCCCCGTCCTAAAAAGATAAAATCTTTTGTTTCGGCAAAATCGTGAGTCAGATGTTCAATATACCGCTCCTGACTTTCTAAAATCAGTTCAATCTGGGCTGGCAACTGCCGCAAGCCAATTAAAATTTGCTCTAACCGAATTGCCGATACCGTCTGACGCCGATAAGCTAAATCCAGCGCCAAACAGTAAAATGCCATCAGCTGGGCAACAAAAGTTTTCGTCGCCGCCACTCCAATTTCAATTCCGGCATGGGTTTCGATAATCTGGGGCACCATCGTCCCCAAAGTGCTTTCTGGACGATTGGTAATCCCCAGCAATCGCGTCTGAAATTGGGACGGCTGAGTGGCACGACGCTGGGATTCCATTGCCAAAGCCGCCAGCGTATCCGCTGTTTCTCCAGATTGGGTAACACCAATGGTCAGCGTATTGGCAGTGAGAGGCGCGGGTGCATAGCGAAACTCAGAGGCATACTGCACGATGGTCGGAATTCCCGCTAACTGTTCCAGCAGGTATTTACCCACCAGTCCGGCGTGCCAACTGGTGCCGCAGGCAAGAATTTGAATGTGTTCTAAATTCTCGTACAGTGACGCTGGTAAGTTCAGTTTAATGGGAGATTGACGAGAGTCGGCGTTCCAATCTGCGTTCAGGTAAGCTTCTAAACAAGCGCGAACCACTCCCGGTTGCTCGTAAATTTCCTTGAGCATAAAGTGTTTGAATCCCTGTTTTTCCACCTGTACGGGATTCCAACTCAGCGTCCGGGGACTTTTCTTCAGCCTATCGCCTGCAAAATTGTACACCTCAACCCCAATCGGGGTCATTCTTGCGAGTTCGCCATTTTCCAGCGTCAGGACGGCGCGAGTGTGGGGAACCAGTGCCGGAGTATCAGAGGCGCAGAAAAATTCTCCTTGACCGAAACCAATGGTGAGGGGAGCTTGTTGCCGTGCCACAATCAATTCATCAGGATAGTCAGCACAGATAACTGCGATCGCAAACGCTCCCTCCAGTTTATTCACCGCCTGCCGTACCGCTTCTAAAAAGGAAGAATGCTGACTTGTCACAGCTGAGTTGTGTACCTGCTGTGTCATCACTTCAGCCATTAATTGGGGGATTGCCTCCGTGTCTGTTCCCGCCTTCGTTACCGCTTGCCGCACTGCCTCTAAAAACGGAAACTGTTGAGGTGTAGAAGCCGAGTTATGTACTTGCTGTGCCATTAGTTCGGCGATTAACTGGGGGATTAACTCAGTATCCGTCCCCGTTTTCGTCACCGCCTGCCGCACCGCCTCTAAAAACGGAAACGGTTGAGCTGTCGCCGCTGCTTGCTGCGCTTGCTGTGCCATTAATTCGGCGATTAAGTGAGGAATCACCTCAGTATCGGTATCTGAGCGAAACTCGTGTCCCTTGGCTTTGAGTTCTTCTCGCAACTCCCGATAATTTTCAATAATCCCGTTTTGGACTACCGCGATTCGCTTAGCCGTATCCGTGTGGGGATGGGCGTTGTATTCTTCTGGCTTGCCGTGAGTCGCCCAACGGGTGTGTCCAATGCCAATCGTCGCCGGATTGACTTCTCGTTGTAGCTTTTCGCGCAGGTTGTAGAGTTTGCCCTTGGCCCGCACACAGTGGATGTCACCTTCCAAGACTGTGGCGATACCGGCAGAATCGTAGCCCCGATACTCCAGTTTTTCCAAGCCTGCCAGCAAAATTTCTGTCGCCGCTTGAGTGCCAATATAGCCAACGATTCCGCACATATATCACAACACTCCTGTTCACACTTAATCTTAAAAGCTACTGGGCTATCCCAGGAACGTCAAGGTCAACAACATTGTATTGGTTACGGGCGATCGCGCTCTTATTCCGCAAAAAAGAGGGAGCAATTTGCCCCCTCAATGCCTTGGAATCGGAATGATAAAAAGTGTTTTCAAGCCAGCTTGTTAGTATGCCAAGCCCATGCTGCGAGTCGTTTCAGCATTGCTCAAATAAACTCGGATGCTCAAAAAGTCGGTAGGACAGGCAGTTTCGCACCGCTTGCAACCTACACAATCTTCAGTCCGAGGAGATGAGGCAATCTGTTGGGCTTTACAGCCATCCCAGGGAACCATCTCTAGGACGTCCGTTGGGCAAGCGCGAACGCATTGGGTGCATCCAATGCAGGTGTCATAGATTTTAACGGTATGAGACATCGAAAAACGGCTCCTTTCTGAGTGTTCTCTACTAATGACACTAGAATCAAGGCTTAGTTTACCGCAGGCGCATAGACGCCTCTGCAAAAGGCCACAGAACTTCAAACTCTGTAATAGATTGCCCCTAATTGCGACTTTCCGACAAAGGCGGGGAAATCCCTCTGTCTCAAGGCGGTTTGCCTCACCGGCAAAGCTGGGGTGCGTTCGACATCATAAAGAAGTGTGAACGAAAGGCTTAACTCAGTTGAACAAAATTCAATTCCAGCGTTCGACACAGAGAAGTTTTAACCCTTGGGAATCGACTATGACACTGATTCGTTGGCAACCTTTTCAAGAAATGGAAACCCTGCGCCGTCAAATGGATCGAATGTTTGACGAACTGGCAAGCGTTAATCGGGATGCTCCAATCACCTGGAAGCCTGCGATTGAGCTGCAAGATACAGAGGATAGCTTAATCCTGCGGGCACAAATTCCTGGCATCGAAGCCAAAGACCTTGATATCCGCATTTCTCGTGAAGCGGTTGTGATTACAGGCGAACGCCGCTACGAAAAGAAAGAACAAGAAGGCGGTTACGTCCGTTCTGAGTTCCGCTACGGAAACTTTCAGCGAGTAATTTCTCTGCCTGTTGCGATTCACAACGATCGCGTCCAGTCTGAATTTAAGGATGGCGTCCTGATGCTGACGCTGCCCAAAGTAACGTCAGTTCGCGATCGCGTGGTCAAGCTCAATCTAGCAGATAGTACCAGTGCGGCTCCAGAAATCACTGATGCACCCGTTGCTGATACGAAGAAGACCGAAGCAACTGAGAGTGCTGAACCGGCTAGCGTCTGGGATTAATCCAGATAATTTTCGGTTAATCCGTAGCTGCAAAAACTTCTTAGTCTAACCACTCAACCGCTGAGCATCAGCAACTCAGCGGTTATTTTTCGCCTTCTTCCAGAAGTCGGGAAAATCCCCCAAAAGGCAATTCGGTTTTCCTCACTGACGTAACCAGACTGTTTTGACATTATAAAAACGTGGGAACTAAAAGCTTCATCCCATTGAACAAATTTCAATTCAAGCATTTAGTCACTGCAAATTGGAGGTAACTGTTTTATGGCACTGATTCGTTGGCAACCCTTCCAAGAAATGGAAACTCTGCGTCGTCAAATGGATCAAATGTTTGATGAACTTGCTGGAAGCGATCGCGTAGCTTCTCGCCAGTACAGCACAACTTGGAAGCCTGCCATTGAACTCCAAGACACTGAAGACCATCTGATCCTGCGGGCTGAAATTCCAGGCGTAGAAGGCAAGGACATTGATGTCCAAATCACTCGTGAAGCGATCGCCATTAGCGGCGAACATCGCTTTGAGAAGAAGAATGAAGAAAAAGGCTTCTTCCGCTCCGAGTTCCGCTATGGTAGTTTCCAGCGCGTGATTCCGCTGCCAGTGCCCATTCAAAACGACCAAGCCAAGGCTGACTTCCAGAATGGCATCCTGACATTAACCCTGCCGAAAGTCACGGAAGCGCGGCGTACCGTCGTCAAACTCAACTTAGGCGGCACCAATACAACTCCAGAATTGACCAGTCAGTCAACTCCTGAAGCCAACCACGCTAGCGTGAACTAATCTTGCCCTTGCCTTCCTGAAGAGTCTTGAGCCTGGGTAAGAAACAATAGCCTAATTTAGTTATCTAACCGCTGAGTGGTCTTCAGTAGAATCCTACCCTCCACTCAGCGGCTATTTTTTTGGCGTTGCACCTTGAAAAACTATTTATTTTAGAGACAATCCCTCAGTAAGTTGCCTCTAGAAAAAACCATCTCCTAATTGGACAATGTCATCTTTTTAGCTATCGTCAAGGACGATACACTTGTGCAAGATGCCTTCTTTGGGAAAAAACTTAAAATGCCAGATTCCTTGATGTATCGACAAGATGCCTTCGTTGTTCTGGAACCCAACCAACCAGAGCAATTCCTCACTCCCGCAGAAATGTTAGAAAAACTGAAGGCAATTTTGGCAACTCGTCAAGATAACCTACCGCCAGATTTGCAAAAATTTCCTTCAGTAGAAGCTCAAGCTGAATACCTGCTAGAAACGTCCTGCGAATTAGATATGGGGCCAGGACAATTTTTACAGTGGTATGTCGTGCGTTTAGAAAAATAAGAGCGGAGTTCCTCCGCCCCTACGTTTAGGGTGTAGCAATTAGCGCTACATCAACACGTTGTTCAGCTGGTTGAGTCACGGTTACGCGCACACCAGGGCCAAAAAACCCTTCTATTTTCTCCCGCTTCTGTTGCCAAACCTCTAGAGGGAAGAGCGGCGACTCAAATTCCAACACCAAAGCGTAAGCCCCATCGATCGCAGTTTCGTGTAATCCTGTTAGCACAGGTCTTTCTTCATCGGTTGGACTCAGCCCCAAGCTGCTCAAAGAGCTATCGAGATGAGCATCTTGACCGTAGCGATAGCGGGTGACATCTAGACGAATTTGGTTTTGAGTTGCGGTTGCTTGCTGTTCTCGGAGTGCCAGTATGTCCTTGGAAGTCGGTTTGCTGAATGGTACGGGCGTAAGTTCTGAGGCTTTGAGGGCAAGTCCTCCCAGCAACAGGGGAACCCCATAAAAGAATCCGGCTAAATTCAGCGTTGGGTTGTCGGTAACGTAAGCGACCAGTCCCGCCAGAAATAAAACGCCACCAACACTTAAACCCAACGTTCCCAAAGAAGTTTGACGTAACATTTTAATTAGGATACCCAATTGACAATCTCTTCAGCTTTATTATCCTTGGCACTGGGTAACATCTCTAGTATGGGTAGGATTTTTGTTAAAACCATGTCCATTGCTTTGGGTCGCGATTGGGAAGCACGAAGCTGAAGAAGTCTCGCTAATTTGATAGCCCTTGACGAATGAGTGCAGAGTCTGTAAAGTAGCCCATCAACCAACCGTAATTCATAACTCAGGGCGTTTACAAAAGGAACCCCTATTATCAAAATAAGTCGCTGTTGTCCGCCGCCATCAATTCATAACTGAGATAATAAAATGATTCAAGAAGACAATTCCGGGGCTACAAAAAAGAGTAAAGCCATCCTGGATCAACTCAAAACGCTGAAGCAGGAAGATGAAACGCTTTATAACATCTTGGCTGTAGATGTTTGGGCTTTAGCCAAAACAATGGATGAGTTTCAACCAGGATTTTGGTCGGCTTTTATGAAAAATCGAGAGAAGGCGCTGAAGCGGTTTATTTCTGAAGTGATTAAAAATAAGCCTACCGATCCGAAACGTCCTCCTTTCCTTCGCTAGGATTAATTATTGTAAATAAATAATCGACAGAGGAAGCAAACAATGGACCCACAAACACTCAAGCAATGGATTAGCCAGATTGAACTCAAGCGTGAGTCACTGGTAAGGCTTCTGGAGGAACCAAACCTGGGAACTCTACGAATTGATGTT
The DNA here is from genome assembly GCF_039961955.1 of Trichocoleus sp. DQ-A1. Classification (NCBI taxonomy): domain Bacteria; kingdom Bacillati; phylum Cyanobacteriota; class Cyanophyceae; order Leptolyngbyales; family Trichocoleusaceae; genus Trichocoleus; species Trichocoleus sp. DQ-A1. Next base: position 17,559 of record NZ_JAMPKE010000039.1, on the reverse strand, counting down.
AATCAGGCACTCGAAGAAATTGATGACCTGATTGATGAATTTCGGCGCACCTTCCCAGAGGCAGATGCCAACTAGAAACTAACGCCTTGCCGAGCTGAACTCTAGCCAAGAGGCTACGGCAAGGACACCAATCGCTGCTTGCGCCCATTTCTAATGACTGACTGCCCGCTGCCCAAGCTGCTTGACTAGAGCAATCAGCTCTTGAGTAGCGGTGTCTTTTTTACAAAAAGCATCAATTCTGGCGGTTTGGCTCATCACCTCAATCTGCGGGTCTTCGACTGAGGAATAGGCAATAATCTGAGCGTGCGGATCGATGTGCTTGATCTGGGTAGATGCGCTCAAACCGTCTAAAACTGGCATTTGTAGATCGAGAATAATCACATCAGGGTGGTGACGCTCGACCATCTCAACGGCTTCTTGACCGTTACTAGCCAATCCAACTAACTCGATGTTTGCCTGACTCTGGAATGCTAATTTCAGGCTAAAACGAGTTAGCTCGTGGTCATCAACAACAAGAACACGAAGAAGGGGGTGCTGACAGGACAACATAAGAGGATAACTATATCATCTGACGGTTCTAGTTTAGGGGCATAGGATACAAAAGTCCCTCTACCATCCGAGCGAACTGCTGCAAGAAATACTCATTTTACCTCCAAACTAAAGTAGATAATTTTCTAAAGTTTAAATATTTATAAAGAAATCTGGAAGTTTAGTTTTTATATGTTTAAACCAATTGAACAGCCGCTCGTTTCGCTTTTGTCTTTCTAGCGTGATCGCTCTTGAGCTTCAGCCATTCACTTCCAAGGATACCAATACCTTTTCCGACTTTCCTCTCCATCGGGAGGGATAGGCTAAAAGAGCGATCGCCCTCCTAATTGGGTAGAGAGTGCGATCGCTTCTTTAAAGTTTCCTGTCTAATGAATTAAAGACTGAATTTAAGTCCTACACTGTCTAAATGCCCAGAAGTCCTGTAAGCGTCGGCAGATAAGTTTGAAGGACTTCAGCGAGTTTACTAGCATCGGTAACAGCAGCAGTAACCCCCTTAAGAGCATTCACAGCCATCGAGCAATACTTGAGCGCACGTTCCTCCGGGGGTTTTTTCCCTTCTTCTGCGATGGTTTCCACTGCTTCTAGCGCCTCTTTCTTTTGACTGTCAGAAAGCGCAGAATCACCTTTAATAGCTTCGTGCAAAACTGTCAAAATCTCCGCAAGATCGTTGCCATCAGTAGTATTAACACCCTGAAGCTGCTGAATAGTCGTAGTTACTTGACCACTGATATCGCCCACAATGCTAGCCCCTATAAAATCGCGACCAACAGTGACATCACCGACAGTAGTCTTATCTCCTTTATCCCCACTAACTATATCTCCGGAGACATTAGTGTGTTTATTTTCCATAATTTCAACCTCCGCTGATGGATTTAATAATATGTTGGCTCTTTCACCTTGAATAGACACTTCATTGTAATAGTAATTTGTAATACTTTGATGGATTGCAGGTTTGTCTGCGCCTGGAAAAACACCCACCTTAGCGACGAAGACACGATCACCTTTATTTTCAATACTGTAACGAGATACATCTAATCCATCATACTCAAGAGCAGTTTTAGCTATGGCAACAGCAAAAGCCGCTAAATTCATTCTTTGTTGTAAAATTAGGTCAACCGTTTCTTGTAATTTGTCAATCCATTTTTCAAATTCACCCGGCTGAAACTCTCCGCTGTCTGGTTTTTGTAGTAAAAACCCGTGCTTGCCTTGCTTCAAATGGACAAGCTTACAGTCAACGTTTTTGAAACGGGTGTTGTTATTAATGTTCCACTCTTGAATGCAGGAATATGTAAGATAAGCTTCTGAAAAATCTGCATCTAATATTTGAGCTTTAGCTAGGTTTGCCCATTCCAAATTAGCTTTTCTGAAATTGGCACCATTCAAATTTGCTTCTTTAAGATTTGCTCCTTCTAAATTAGCCTCTCTCAAATCGGCATTACTCAGGTTCACTCCCGTAATAACTGCCTTTTCCAAATTAGCCTCTCTTAAGTTAGCGCCACTTAAGTTTGCTCCTGTATAATCCCTTCCGTAACCTTCGTGTGGTTTTATCAGTAACTTTCTAACATTGGGTTGTTCCAATATCGTTCCCTGCAATCTAGATAATTCTAGTCCAGTTACATTTTTGAAGCTAGCACGGGTTAAGATAGCCTTTCTAAAATCTGTGTGCGGTAAATCTGCACCATCAAAGCAAGCATCTGTTAAATCGACTCCATAAAAAGATGTACCACCTGTTGCCGCCCAAAAGACCGCTTTTTCTCTAATCCAAGAAAATTTGGGGGAGCCTCTAATTGCCTGTCTTGCGATGATAGCGCCTGTAAGGATGACTGCGATCGCTGCAATTAAAGTTACAGTAAATTCGACTTTTGTTAATTTTGGTATAATCAAAAGTAAGACTACAACCGTCAAACTAGCTCCTAAAATAGCTAGGAATTCATTTATAAGCCAATAACCTAAAGAAGTAAAAACTACTAATAGTCCTGTAGTAATAGCTCCAAGCCAACCAAGAATTATGCTTAATCCAAGCAAAAAAATTGCAAAGCCCAGCTCATTATCTGTAAAAATACCTATTAGTGTAAAAATAATAATTAGTGCAGCAATAAAGGAAATTGATGTCCAATGATAACCACGAACTATTAATAAAATCAAGCTAGCCGTATATATACTAATTTCTATAAAAATTCCTGTAAAACTAATAGCATAGTCATTTCCTAGAGAAAGGTAAATAACAAAACCTAAAGCTCCTCCTGAGAGCAAAGGCATTATATTGAGCATTGAAGTTACAATACCTATAGTGCTTAACAAAATCTTATGATTTTTCTTCAGCCCAGCTTGTGCATTTTGAAAGTTTTTATTAAATGAATAAATTTTAGTAAAATTAATACTACGAATATCGCCTTTATAGCTTGTCATACGCAATCAATCAAGGTTATTGCTAAAATCTTCTTCTGCAAATACCAGGAAACCAAAAACCTAAATGTCTGCAAAATCTAGGGCGCAAAACATATACATTAGGTGGTATTTTATTATCATCAGTAGGTATTTTATTATCGGCAGACTCTACTATTTCATTCTCAGTAAATAAATCACTCAAAAGATCAACATTAATAGGCTGAGTAGCGACTAAATCTATAAATTCATAAGATAAACGTGTGAGCAAACTCAAATCATTTAAACTCAAACCTCTTTCTGCCGCCAGTTCTTCAATACGAAGCTTAGTCTCTGGCAACTCTTCAGCTTTAACTTCAACTAACAAATCCTCAATTTGACAATCTAGAGCTTTACATATTTTGCTGAGAGTTTCTTTAGCGCTAGTTTCATCTAATTTTTGCTTATAAATAGGCTGCTTGCTATAAAATTCCACTATAATTAGGTCTACCTCACACTGCTTACTCAACTCTTGTAAGTTCCAATCTTTCGTATCCTTTGCTATTTTACGAATTTCGAGCTTGACTGCCTCTTGTTTATCTACAGGCTTAACTTCCAATACGTCTACATCCTGACGTACAGGCATAACTAACTCCAATACGTCTACTTCTAGTTTGTCTGCAAGTTTTCTGAGATTGTCAGCAACTTCCTCTGTAAGTGTTTTGATAGGTTTAGTTGCGTAATCTTGAATAACCTTTAAAGAAACGCCTGAGACTTGGCTAAGTTCTTCTAGAGTTAAAGGTTTTGATTTTGCGTCTGCAATTTCTTGAATACGAAGAGTAATCATTAATGAAGTTTTTGTCTTAAGGGGATGTTTGATGCTTAACTATTATTGCTAAGGGAAAACTAAAAAATGCTTTAAACTTAAGAAATTTTTTATATTTTAGTAACCCATATTAAACTCTGATCTAAAATAATTTGATACATAAGTAGCATAAAAAGGAAAAGTTGGATTTTGCAATCTGGCATTCTGTAACAAAGATTATCTTCCAGAGGTGAGAAGCGAAAAGCTGGCAAGGGCTGTACCTTAGCGGTGAAGGGCTAGGAAGGAGTTTATGCAGATACAGACGCCGGATTGGGTTAAGCACGCGGTTTTTTACCAAATTTTCCCGGATCGCTTTGCTAAAACGAAGCATTCTCACAAGCGGCTTTTGAAGGATACCCGATGGGAAGATTGGCACGAAATACCGACGCTTCAAGGGTACAAGGGCGGTGATTTGTGGGGGGTGATGGAACAGCTGGATTACTTGCAGGATGTAGGGATTAATGCGATTTACTTTACCCCCATCTTTCAATCGGCTAGCAATCACCGCTATCACACTCACGACTATTACCAAGTCGATCCGATGTTGGGGGGGAATGGCGCTTTTCGGGAGTTGCTAGAAGCTGCCCACGAACGGGATATCAAAGTTGTGCTGGATGGGGTATTTAATCACTCCAGTCGGGGATTTTTCTTTTTCCACGATGTTCTGGAAAATGGCCCCCATTCGCCTTGGGTGGATTGGTTCAAGATTGAAGGCTGGCCTTTATCGGCGTATAACGGCGATTTTCCGGCGAATTATGAGGGCTGGGACGGAAATCGGGCGCTGCCAGTGTTCAACCATGAAAATTCGGAAGTGCGGGAATATATTATGGAGATTGCCGAATATTGGATTAAATTCGGCATCGATGGCTGGCGCTTGGATGTGCCCTTTGAGATTAAGGCTCAAGGATTTTGGCAAGAATTTCGCGATCGCGTGAAAGCGATTAACCCAGAAGCTTATATTGTGGGGGAAGTCTGGGGAGATTCCCGCGAGTGGCTGGATGGGACTCAGTTTGACGGGGTAATGAACTATCTCTTTGCTGCGCCGACGATTGCTTTTGCCGCAGGCGATCGCGTAGACATTGACCAAGTGAAAGATCGCTCTTACCATCCTTATCCGCCCCTCTTTGCACCAGAGTATGCCGAAAAAATCCAGCAATTGTTGGAATTTTATCCGTGGGATATTCAACTGACTCAGTTGAATTTGCTAGCTAGCCACGATACGGCGCGACTGATTTCTATTGCAGGCGGTGATAAGGAGAGTGTTCAACTAGCAACATTGCTGCTATTGACTTATCCAGGCGCGCCCAGCATCTACTATGGTGATGAAGTGGGATTACCGGGAAAACTCGATCCAGATTCGCGTCGGGGTTTTCCGATGGAAGCTCACTGGGAGCGTGATGTTCTAGATTATCACAAGCAACTCATCGCCCTGCGTCACCAATATCCTGCCTTGCGTACAGGTTCTTACCACGTTCTGTTTGCGGAAGGAACCGTTTACGTCTTTGCTCGGAAATTGGGAGATGAGGAACTGATTGTTGCCATTAACGTGGGGACGGCACCGGCAGATCATGTGAGTTTTGAGGTGACGGGGCTACAATCCAAGCCTAATCAGCAATTGTATGGCACTGCCGAGGTGTCATGGAGCGGTGAGGGAGAATCCAACCATCTGTCCTTGCATTTGCCAGCGCGTAGTGGATGCATCCTGGGTTAAACAAATTTCGCGAATGTTTGCCAAGAAGGGTGGATTGATTAACCTCTAATTGCCTGCGTAGGGGCGTGTTTGTGCCATGTCCTTACAGAATGTGAATTTGACCAATTATTTAATCCACATTCCTTGGCGATCGCCCAAATCAAAAGGAGGCACCTTTGCAAAGGTGCCTCCTTTTTTATGTCAGCAAATCGAATTTTAAATTTTTACGATGTCGTTTAGATCGCACTGACTCCAAATTTGCTTTTGTCTTACCATTACCCAGTTTTTGGTCAATAAATTCTGTCTGAAGACAGAAGTCAGCAGCCGAAATTAGTGCCTATTTAGACATTATCGTCGGTGTAAGTACTGAATCAATGACATGGATGACGCCGTTATCGGTAAGGATATCTGTTTTTAGCACCTTCGCATCATTCACTTTAAAACCGTCGTCGGTGCTATCAATCCCCAGAATGCCGCCCTCAACTGTCTCAGCGGAATCTATCTCGACGAAGTTATCAGTTCTAACATCCCCAAACAGGACGTGATACATTAAAATTTGCTTCAGCTTGGGGATGTTGTCCATCCAAGAAGCCAGTGTATCCTCTGGAATTTTGGCAAATGCTTCGTCGGTTGGAGCAAAGACAGTATAGGGTCCTGGACTCTTGAGAATCTCAAACAGACCAGCAGCCTCAAGAGCATTAACCAGAGTTTTGAAAGATCCTTCATTAGTGGCAGTTTCTAAAAGGTCAGCCATGCGTTTTGATGATTTTAAGTGAGTGTCCTGTTTAGAGATACTCGCTATAAGACTTGCAGTGCATCCTTCAAAAGTATTGAAGGCAAAAGTATTGAAGGCGCGATCGCTATTAGGTTAGCACCGCTACCCATTTCATCTGATTTCGCTAGCGTGCAGCCACTCATCAGATACCCCAACCCCGTTACATAACTCAACTACTGGAACGAATCCCACGTTGTTGTAGCTGCTGAATAAAAAAGTCTTCTAGAGAAGGACGGGATAGGTTCATTGTCGTCAAATGGGCATCCATCAGACGGAGACTAGCCAGAAACTCTTGGGGTTCGCCTTGTAAGTGTCCGTGCCAGCCATTATGCTCAAATGCTAAATCGGGTATCCAGCGTTTGAGAACCTCTAGGTTCCCGCCTTTGCCTCTGGCGTGGTAGGATTCAGCGGTGCCAAGGAGTTCATCAAGGGAGCCGACGCAAATCAGCTCGCCTTGAGCAAGGATAGCGACGCGATCGCATATCTGCTCCACTTCCGCCAGAACATGACTATTAAAAAAAATTGTCTTTCCCTGCTTTTTGAGCGATAAAATAATCTCTCGCATCTGGTACCGCCCCATTGGATCAAGACCTGACATCGGCTCATCCAGAAATACCAGTTCTGGATCGTTAATCAGCGCTTGAGCCATGCCTACCCGTTGCAGCATCCCTTTAGAATACTGACGCATCTGCTTTTTACGGGCAGCGGATTGAGCCAATCCAACTAATTCCAGTAGTTGGGGAATGCGTTGACGCTGCACTGATTTCGGGATTTGAAATAATCCAGCCGTAAATTGCAAAAACTCCCAGCCGGTGAGAAAGTCATAGAAATAGGCGTTTTCCGGTAAATAACCGATGCGTTGTTTCACCTCGCGATCGCCCAAAGGTTTTCCCAGAAGTACCCCTCGTCCACCCGTAGGGCGTACTATTCCCAAAAGCGTCTTTAACAGCGTCGTTTTCCCAGCCCCATTTGGTCCTAGCAGCCCAAACGTTTCCCCCTCAAACACTGACAGCGTGCAGCTTTTGAGAGATTCAATTTTTTGATTTAGCCAAAATCCGGTGCGATAAACCTTTCGCAGTTCAAAAGTCTGTACTACCGATTGACGGTAAACGGTAATCGGTTCCCCTGACTTATCTTCAACAGAATTCATATTAGTTCGGCAAGCGATCGCATTCTCTACAATATTATTGATTCCCTATTTTGCGGACTTTCGTATCAGTTTGGAATGATAGATGATATGAGTCCTATATCTGTTCTATTTCTTAGGGATAAACTGGGCGGATGCTTATCTTAACTGAAGCCGAGTTTCGAGAATCGGCAGAATCCTCTCTGCGTCTGGTTTTTCTGAACGACGACCCGTTTAACCAGCGTTTTGCACCGGATGTCCCAGCGCGAAGGATAATCTATGAGTATTTCTACCGCATAGAGCCACCGCTCCTAGATGCTGTAGTTGCGGCTGCTTCCCGTGTGGGAGACACTGGTTGTTACCTCTCAAATCTATGGCGTAACAAAGAACAACCCGAACACCCCAATCACTGGTATATCCATTTTTCTGAGATTTCAGCTTACATAGCAGCCGATGGCAAAGTGTTTAACAATGCTTTGACTTCGGAGAATGTTCTCTACTCGCCTCAAGGAAAATGGGGAGTGATGATGTCTCACGAGCATCACGGTTTACTGGCTGGTACGCACGAGTTTATGGAAGAAATTTGTCGGCTTATACCAGACCTCGATCGCCAGGTGTATGGGTTCCTAGATTATTGGAAATACTGGTATAGCCAAGGTAACAGTGCTGATGTAACTTGGCTACCGGGATTATTAACGCAGATTTACGGGCGAGAAACAGCAAAAACCATGCTGCGAGAAGCAGGCTTAAAGTCGATTTGGCGCAAATACAGTTCTGAACTTCTATTCACTTAGACTGGATTTAGGAGTATTTAACAGAAGAGAAACGAATGGATAGATCCAAAATAGTTGCCATTATCACTGGGGCAATTTCTATAATTCTAGCGATCGCCTATCTGCTGCTGGTTCAGTTACTAGACTTCCGGGGTGAAATGATACCCGCACCCACAAGTCAATTGCCGCCAGTCGTGCAAGTTGCCCAAATATCCGCGATTCAGCTTTTATAGAGAGCAATGTCTAATCGGAGTTACGCCATCCTCGGAACAGGAGCGCTGGGGGGCTACTACGGAGCTAAACTACAACGAGCGGGGCTGAATGTCCACTTCCTGTTGCACAGCGATTACGAACAAGTCTGTCAACAGGGTTTAGTCATTGAGTCCCCAGACGGCGATTTTACCCTCCCCCACGTTAACGCCTACCCTGACGCTAACAAAATGCCACCTTGCGATGTGGTAGTTGTGGCGCTGAAAACGACGCAAAACCACCTGCTACCTGAAATGCTGCCATTTATGGTTAAGGATGATGGCGTTGTCTTAGTGCTGCAAAATGGTCTAGGCGTTGAGGAGAAAGCCGCCAAAATTGTGGGTTCGGAACGGGTGATGGGAGGCTTGTGCTTTCTCTGCTCTAATAAAGTGGGGCCAGGACACATCCGCCACCTAGACTATAAGGCGATTACACTCGGCGAATATACCCCCGATTATCAACCCGCCGGGATTACCGAGCGAATGCGTCAGATTGCGGGTGACTTTGAAAGTGCTGACATCCCTATCCAACTTGCTGAAGACTTGCTGTTTGCTCGTTGGCAGAAATTGGTGTGGAATATCCCATACAACGGGCTTTCTGTGGTTCTTGACGCCACAACAGATGAGCTGATGAGCGATCTTCACACGCGATTATTAGTCGAGCAGTTAATGAGTGAAGTGCTGGTAGGTGCATCTGCTTTTGGTCGGAAGATTCCTGATAGCTTTGTCGAAAAGATGCTCGATCACACGGCAAAGATGAAGCCGTACCGCACCAGTATGAAAATCGACTATGACGAAGGGCGTCCTCTAGAGGTGGAAACCATGTTCGGTAATCCCCTACGAACTGCACAAGCAGCAGGTGTTGATTTGCCAAAAATTGCGATGCTTTACCAGCAGCTAAAATTCTTGGATGCTAGAAATCGCCACAAATAGTATGTTCTTTTGGCATCCGATTTTTCATGACTTAAATATAGTTGACACCCTGAAAAAAAACCTTAAATAATAATTAGTCATGAAAAAAGCGCCTTTAGAAAATCCGATTTTTACCGTCCCAAACGTTCTATCAAAAGCAGAGTGTGCCGAGTATATCGCCTTAACCGAAAACATAGGCTATACTCCGGCTGGTCTCACCGTAGGACAGGATGAATACATAATGGCTCCATCAATCCGAAATAACGATCGGGTGATTTTGGATGATGAAGAACTTGCAGCAAATTTATGGCATCGTGTGGAAACTTATGTCCCCAGAATCGGTAACTGGTGTGCAATGGGACTTAATGAGCGCTTGCGGTTCTACCGATACGATCCGGGTCAGCGCTTCGCACCACATCACGATGGTAGTTATTGGCGAACAAACGGCGACCATAGCCGTTTAACTTTTATGATTTATCTGAGCGAAGACTTTGAGGGAGGCGAAACTCTGTTTTTTTCACCCAACGTCTCTATAGTTCCTCAAATCGGTATGGCGCTGTTCTTTATCCACGAAATAAAACATGAAGGCGCACCCGTAATCCAAGGTCGAAAGTATGTACTGCGTTCAGACGTGATGTACACGTATGCGAGCCAATAAAAATCGGGGGAAGTTGACTTTTAAAAAAGGGCGATCGCTCTACACAATTTCATTTAATTATTCTTTATTCTTCTGGTAAATAGTTGTAAGATAAAACTGCTATTCCCCCATTTATTTATACCCCATGTGTAACTTTTTATGTTATTGTCTTTGCTAACCCTGTACTGGGTTTTCCTCAGAAAAACAATTGAAAAAAAGTCTGCATATCTCGTATCTTTAATTCACCCAGTAGGAAGCTTTTAGAATTTGCATTGTTTAGCTTGGACGATAAGAAATAAAAAAGGAGATTGGGAAGTTTTGTGTTCCCAGTCTCCAATTGCTATGACGATGAATTTAAAACAGCAATTTAAAATTTGTTGAGCATCTGAAAAATCGTCATTTTATGAGCCATGAAAGAAAGTGAAAAAGTGAGCTTCTCTTTCTTTAGTCATTTTTGTAGATTTTGGCGATATATTCGGGTTTTTTGTCAGACCCTTTTTTGTCGGATAAGGTTCTTCCGCTAAAGGCGAAAAATATCCAGGTGAAGGCAATTGCGGCAATCGTTAATTCCATAGAAATTTCTCCAAGTTAAGCAAGCTGTCTTGTTAACCTTATTAATCAACTCAAGAATTGCTATATCCGGATAAATTTCAGGTTGGCAGATAAAATTTATTTGTAGATCAAGAGAATTTGCAAGCGCACCCTTAATCTGTAACCCAGAACTGGTATATTTCTGGGTGTTACCAATGAAGGAATATCGCTTCGCGAACGCTACTATTGTTGAGGCGGATCTGATTGGCGTTCCTCTTGCGGTTCTTTCGCTTCTGCTAAAGGTTTGACGACTCGCGCGATCGCTTCTTGCACAAATGTCTTGATAAACTCATCCCGGCGATTTAGCTGAAACTGTCGCTGCACAACTTCTGTAATTCCGCCATCGCCCCAATCTTGATCGTGACGGAAGTATTCAATAAAACTTTTCCCAGCAATTCGAGTCAAATAAGCGGCGGTAACGCCTTGAATGACCTTACCAATAGGATAGGCGGCGACACTCAGTTGGAGGACTCTAGAAAGCAACTCAATTGCTCCTTGGACAATTCCCAAACTCGCGAGAGTTTTCCCTAAAGAAAGCGCTAATTCGCGCCCTCGATCCATATTCAGTTCACAACCGTAAATTCTGCCAATTTCTACAACCATTTGGGCATTTACAGCGGCGGTTGCTAGCAAATCCACTACTGGCAAGGGTGTCACGGTGATGACACCCGCCCCAATCCACTGAAAACGTTCTACCACCTTCTCCGCTTGGCGTCTGCGCTGAGCATCCAGCAGGCGTCGCGCTTCGTCTCCCAGTCTCTGAGATTGCAGTAGGATGTTGTCAGCGACTAGGTCTTCCCCTTCGGCTCTAAGAACCACTGCCATGCGGCGAATTAACGGCATCACATCCGGTTCGGGTTGGAAGGTTTCGCCACTCTCCAATTCGGCAAGCTGGGGATTCGCGGCGATCGCAACCACATCGGCGGTAGCGATAAATCCCCGCACTCGTTCCCGCAGACGCGCCAGAATTGTTTCCTTATCGGTGTCTGTATAAAGATCGGTTTTGTTGAGGATCAGCAGCGATCGCTTGCCAATTTCTGCCAAGGTTCGCAACGGGTTATACTCGGACTGCCGCAAGTCATTATCTACGACAAATAACAACAAATCCGCTTCAGTTGCCAATTGCCTTGCCAGTTGTTCTCGCTGAGTTCCCGCCACCCCTGCTTCTAAAATTCCGGGCGTATCGGTAATTAAAATTTGCCGATTTAATCCTTTCAACTTGAGAACGTAAGTTTCTCCCACCTCCGTCGTTCCCATTGGCGCGTCTACCCGTCCTACCATGCGCCCAATCAGGGCATTCACCAGAGAAGTCTTACCAGCGGAACCCGTGCCAAATACGACGACTAACAGTTCCCCACGCGCTAAATTTGCTTCGATTTCGCGCGATCGCTCAAGTAATGCCTGCCGCGACACCTCATCCTGAATCTGTGCTACTTGCTGCCGCACTGCTTTGAGGGTTTCTGAAGCCGCCTCTGTCTTCGCTTCCGGGACTTTCGGCAATCTGCGGCGTTGCCGCGAACCTTTTGCAGTCCCCTGAAGAATCATCACATAGTAGATAAATCCACCGATTAGCACCCCCAGTAGGACAATCAGCAACAAAAGCAGCAGATTTCCCAGTAAAGGTGCCGTAAAAGAAATCTGAATATACAGCCGATAGAGAGAATTAATCAGCCACAGCATCAGCCCCAGAATTACACTGAGGCCAACGATCAGCGTTAATAAGCGCGACAGGGGCATGAACGGGATTGTGGTAAGGAGATGCTTCTAATCTTAATCTCCCTATCATTGTCTGCTATCAGCAACAGGCAAGAGATGCTTCCACGAATAAAGTAGAGCCTGTTGCCGTGATTTTTTCTCGGCTAGATAATTAAAACAAAGCGTCTTTCTGAGTAATTTTAAAAAACAGTAAATTATAATACAAACTAGCTTTTAAAATTATCCCCCACCGGATAGATCGATGATCTCTGAGCCAAACGTCAGGAAGCCTCAGATACGCTTAGGCAGTGCGTTCCCTCACCCAGTCAGTATCACAGGCTGGCTCAGCCGGGTCACTGGTCGTTTCAGCGTTAGCCAAAAAATTAGTTATGGATATGGGCTAACCCTAGGCATTGCCGTTTTGGGAACGGCTGCCGGATTTATGATTGGAGATTACTATCAGCAACGAGCTACGAAGTTGCATGAATATAGCAACCAAGAACTCAACCTTCTCCATCGCTTGCAAAATGGCGTACTACAGGCACGTACGCACCAACAACAATTGATTCCGCTAGCAGAAAATCCGGAATTGTTTTGGGACGAATACTCTCATTTTCTGGAACATACTGCTGAAATTAAGCGGATATTGTCTCAAATCAAATCTTATACAAACAGCGCCGTTTATCAACGCGAGGCAGCGGCTCATGTACACGCTGATGGAATACCCAGTTTTCTAAAAACTTACGAAAACGTACCAGAAATCTATTTTCATCAGGTTGATGAATTAGTACAGCAAATTGAGCTGTCTCATTTAAAGCCAGATAAAATTCAGGAAGCACAAAAACTACTTTTAAATTTTACGAATGGTTCTGTAGCGCTAAATTTTGATGGTCTCTCAGACGACTTAACTGGAGTTATTCAGGGATCTTACCAGGATGTTAAGCAGGCAGAACTAGCTTTGATTGCTGCGGAAACAATCCGATTTAAAATTATTGTTGCAAGTATTTTATTGTCAATTGCGATCGCTATCCTTTTAGCCATCTACACTTCTCGCGCCATCGTCCGTCCCCTGAAAGCTGCAACCGATGTAGCGCAGCAGACAACTCAAGAATCTAATTTTGACTTGCAAGTGCCGATTACAACTGAAGATGAAGTGGGAATGTTGGCAACCTCCCTCAATCAGCTCATCCTCCAGGTGGGGCATCTTTTGCAAGAACAAAAAGCAGACAGCGAGTTGCGGCTAATTCAAAGTGAGAAAATGTCTAGCTTGGGGCGAATGCTTGCCGGAGTCGCCCATGAAATCAATAATCCGGTCAACTTCATCTATGGCAACTTGGCTTATGCTGGTGACTACGTTAAAGAACTTCTCGCATTACTAGAAACTTATCAAGCTGAAATTCCCAATCCGCCTGAAACGATTCAAACTCAAGCAGAGGAAATTGATATCGATTTTCTTAAACAAGACCTGCCTAAAGTTCTGCAATCGATGAAAGTCGGTTCTGACCGAGTTCGACAAATTGTTCTAAGTTTAAAAGATTTCTCTCGCCTCGATGATCCACAACCGAATTCTGTAGATTTGCACGCCTGTCTTGATAGTACCCTGCTGATTTTGAACAATCGGATTAAAAATAATATCAATATTATTCAAAACTACGGCGATATCCCAGCTATTGAAGGTTACACCGGCTTGCTTTATCAGGTATTTATGAATTTACTCAGCAATGCGATTGATGCTCTAGAAGAGGCAAAAGAGCCTGGAGAAATCGTGATTTCTACAGAACGCCTAAACAAGGATACCGTTGGGGTGCGGATTGCTGACAATGGTTCTGGCATTTCACCAGAACATCAAGAGAAAATATTTGATGCCTTTTTTACCACGAAGCCGAGAGGCATTGGTACGGGCTTGGGTCTATCAATCAGCCATCAGATTATCGTAGAGAAACATGGCGGTAATTTTAGCTGCAAATCAGAAGTTGGTAAAGGGACAGAGTTAGCGATCGCTTTACCGATCAAACATCAAGTCGGTGTCGCATCAATATCAACAAAAATTCTCTGCTAATAGCTAGAGGCGAACTACAGTCCAAAAGTGAGACATTTTGTTCAAGTTATCGGAGTAGAAAGAGTTATGGGGCTTTTTGACCAAATTATCAATGCCTTAGACAGTCCAGATCGGGAAGCGACTCCCGGACAGATGGATAATATTTTTGGCACCGTGCAGCAGGTAGGCAATAATTATGGTGCCGACCCGTCAGCAGTGCAATCTACAATGTCCCTTGTAGGTAACTACGTGCGCTCTGCTCTACAACAGAAGCAAGCTACCGAAGGCCCTCAACAAGCGCAAGCCCTTGTCAATCAATATGGCGGCACTTCTCCCAATCCTCAAGCCGTTGATGCGCTTTTTGGTTTTTCTCAAGTGCCACAAATCGTGCAAGTCATTGCTCAAAGAACCGGCTTGAATCCGGCGATGATTCAACAGATGTTGCCGATTCTAGTTCCCTTGGTGTTAAATCTTCTAAAAACTGGCTCCAGCGCTCAAAATCCGCACGGGTCGAATCCAGTTCTGAATACTTTCTTAGATGCCGACCGCGATGGCGATGTTGATATTGCTGATGCGATGCAGTTAGCAGCTCGCCATCTGGGTAGATAAAGCTGGGAATGGGTAATGGGATACCCCATTACTCATTACCCATTATTAATATCTGACCGCTCAACCCCCTCAATTTCCAAAATCAAATCGGCACCATAGACTTTAGACGGCGTCTGGAAACCAACACTCACCTGTCCGGCAAGCACCTTGGTAACAATTGCCAGCGCTGTCATTGCCGTGAGCGTATAGCCTTCGGGGCATTGCAGTCGGGATACCTTAGTTGCGCCATCATCTGACACCTCTCCCCACAATCTAGTTTTCCCCTGTTGCCTCTGTGCATCGGTTGGTCCTGGTGGTTGAGCTTGGATTAGACGTTTCTGTAAGCTTTGTATGGGTGGTGCCCCCAATAACCAACCCAAATATCTACTTGCGACTAGCGCCCAGTAAGTGGAGGGAGGGGTTGCCATATAAACTTCAATATTGGGAATCCCTGTGCTGTAGAAAGCGGTAGACACATCTCCCCAAGGAAGTGTGGTTCCTAAAACAGGGCCTTCTCCAAAGTCGATGGTTCTAGTTTTCCAGGCGGTTGGAACCGGAGTCAGAACGCCACCCCGCCGCACTAAGCCTCCTTGCTTCTGAGCTTCCACGATTGTTGTGGCAGTTCCCCGCGATGTCTGACCGGCGGTGAAAGCCAGCGCCAGACTTGTTGCTGAAGGCAGCTGTCTCTTGAGATGAGCCGCGAGACAGTCAGAAGGAACGACATCAAAACCGACGCCGGGAAGCAGCATTACGCCTGCTTTTGTTGCCTCAGCATCTTTGGCAGCGATCGCCTCGAATACTGCGACTTCTCCGGTAATATCCAGATAATGCGTTTTTGTCCGCAGGCACCCTTCAACCATTGGCTTAGAGGTGCGGGAGAATGGCCCTGCACAGTGGAGTACCGCGGCGACATCCTGGAGTGCCGCATCCACGGCGGATTCATTTTCTAGGCTAAAGGCGCGGTGTTCTAAACCAAGCGATGTCGCTAACGGCTGCAACTTTTCGGAATTGCGTCCTGCCAGAATCGGGCGTAACCCTTGCCGCACTGCCAATCGCGCAATCAGGGTTCCGGTATAGCCATTCGCACCGTATAACAAAAAGTTTGAGGACATTAGTACAGAAGTTACGACACAGCAGAGATAGAAAGCGATCGCTCTTTTTATCCCGCTTTGTCAATCAAGGGTATAACAGTCGAGCGACTGCATACTTCTATTGTCCGCTTGGGAGTGTTTTCTTCAATACGGCAAAAGGTACAGGTAAGATGACAGAATGTTTGCTTGGCTTTGCTTCCCACCCTAGGATAGCTATGGCACTGATTCAATCGTCTCGCCCCTGAAACTATGTTGGCTGCAATTTTATTTGACTTGGACGGGACTCTGGTAAATACTGACCGAATCCATTACAAATCTTGGCAGGATATTTTAAAACAATACGATATTGATATTGACGAAAATTTTTACCAAAACCGGATTAGCGGACGCCTTAATCCAGTTATTATCCAAGATATTCTCCCTCAGTTATCCTTATCAGAAGGCGAACAACTCGCTGAAGCGAAAGAAGCTTATTTCCGAGAATTATCACCAGAACTTAAACCCCTGGCTGGACTTTCTAAAATTTTGGCATGGACAGAAGAATTAAAGTTGCAACGAGCAGTTGTCACAAATGCACCGCGTAAAAATGTCTACTTCATGCTAGAAGCTTTGGATTTGGCAGATGCCTTCGCCACCGTTGTTTTAGCAGAAGAAGCGATCGCGGGCAAGCCCGATCCGGCTCCCTATCAACTGGCGTTAGATTATTTTGGTATTAAAGCGAAACAAGCGATCGCTTTTGAGGACTCTCCCTCCGGCATTCGTTCATCGGTAGGCGCAGGCATTGTGACAATTGGCATTGCCTCAACCTACGACCCCAAAGTTCTCTGCGACTGCGGAGCAATTTTTGCAGTGCCTAATTTCACCTCTCCGCAGTTGTGGACGTGGCTAGATTCTCCCGCAAAAAACGATCCCGATCCTAATTGAATTTATTAACGCTACACTCTCTTCGCTATAAAGCACTGAGGACGAGTAAGAAGAGATCTCTCCGATTTTATGAATGAATTAGGATTGCGATATTTATATTTCTGTGGATGTACAGTTTGATTTTTGTAGAGGTAGGTTTGATAGCCAGAGACCTAATTTATCCCATATTCCGCAGGTTTTGGCATGGAGTTATTGTATTTTTGATGCATGAGTGCATCTGAGATTAGAGTACAAGATATTGATCACAGTGGGATTGTGGCAGGGGTCATCGACGAGATGGGCTTGGTTGAGCAAATCAACCAGCGCCTTAAGCAACACCCGTTGCAGGTGGTTAGCCCTGGGCAAGCGGTCAAAGCCATGATTCTCAACGGACTAGGCTTTGTCAGCGCACCTTTGTATTTGTTCGAGCAGTTTTTCGTAGACAAAGCAACGGAGCATTTGTTGGGGGAAGGGATTCGGGCAGAACACCTGAACGATGACCGCATGGGACGAGTTCTCGATGAGTTGTTTGAGGTGGGATTGACCTCACGGGGTGACAACCCCGTCAAAATATACGTAAAATCAAGGACATAGCCCTCAAACCTCTCTGAAAAGATGGCAGCTTGTTACGTCTTATTACCATTAATTCATGAACAATATCCTGGCAAAATTCCATTCCCATTACCCAAGATTGACCGTATAATCCAATCCAAA
>NZ_JAMPKE010000038.1:0-48771 GCF_039961955.1 Trichocoleus sp. DQ-A1 | reverse complement strand
GGAAAACTGAAGTGGTGAGTCCCAGGGCTGTTCTACCTCCCTTGATCGTATTAGACCCACTCCTGCACTCCTGGTTGTTGGAGGATGTCGGTCGCGGCGATCGCTCGAGTCAAGGTTTGTTAGGCAACAAGGTACGTGTGGGGCAAGCTGAGTGGACTGCTAAGGAGGCAGGAGTCATTACCGGATTGCCGATAGCTAGTCGGATATTCCAACTGTTGAACGATAGAGTCAGTTTTGTTGCTGTTGTCGCTGAGGGGGAACAGTGCCAGCGAGGACAGTTGGTTGCTCGCGTTGATGGCTCGCTAGAGGCGCTGCTGCTCGGAGAACGAGTTGCTTTAAACCTAGCTATGCGTTTGAGTGGGATTGCTACACTCACCCGTAAGTATGTTGAGCAAATTGCGGATTTGCCAGCTCAATTGGTGGATACTCGCAAAACGACTCCGGGGCTGAGAATTTTAGAAAAGTACGCGACACAGGTGGGGGGAGCGATGAACCACCGAATGGGGTTAGATGATGCTGTGATGATTAAGGATAATCACATTGCTGTGGCTGGAGGGATTGGCAAGGCGCTCGCTTGTATTCGCTCCCAAATGCCCTATCCATTGACTATAGAAGTAGAAACCGAAACCCTAGCTCAAGTGAAAGAAGCCTTACAGCACGGTGCTGATATCATCATGCTGGACAATATGCCGCTGGAGATGATGCGGCAGGCAGTGCAGATAATCCGCCATAGCAATGACCGGATCAAGATTGAAGCATCGGGCAACATTACTCTAGAAACTATTCGTGCTGTGGCTGAAACTGGCGTAGACTACATTTCCAGTAGTGCCCCGATTACTCGCTCAACATGGCTCGATTTGAGTATGAACATAGACGTTAGTACGATGGAGGAGAGAAGTACGCTGCCTGAGGTTTCGGCAAAACCCAATGAACTCTACCCTTGAACAACTTAAAAATAGATTTGAGCAGGCTTTAGTTGCCGCTTTCGGCAGTGACTATGCTGGGGTAGACCCAATGTTAGTGCCTGCTAGCAATGCCAAGTTTGGCGATTATCAGTCTAATGTGGCAATGTCTTTAACTAAAAAGTTGAGTCAGCCGCCACGAGCGATCGCCCAAAAAATCGTTGAGTATATAGATGTCACCGATTTCTGTCGTCCGCCAGAAATTGCGGGTCCTGGTTTTATCAATTTCACCCTGAAACCAGAATATTTGGAAGCGCAGCTAAGTGCTATTCAGGCAGACTCCCGATTGGGTATCAGCAAGGCAAAACATCCCCAGCGGGTAGTGGTGGATTTTTCTAGCCCTAATATTGCTAAAGAGATGCACGTTGGGCACTTGCGTTCAACGATCATTGGAGATTGCATTGCCCGAACTTTGGAATTTCAAAATCACGATGTTTTGCGACTGAATCATGTAGGCGACTGGGGAACCCAGTTTGGAATGCTAATTGCCTACTTGAGAGAAGTTTGTCCAGAAGCTTTGACAACTGCTAATGCGATAGATTTGGGCGACTTAGTGGCTTTCTACCGCAAAGCAAAACAGCGGTTTGATGAGGATGAGAAGTTTCAAGAAACTGCCCGACAAAAAGTCGTCAAGTTACAAGCGGGTGACGAAGAATCCCGCCGGGCATGGCAGCTGCTGTGCGAACAGTCTCGGCAGGAGTTCCAGATTATCTACGATCGGCTTGATGTCCATCTGACAGAACGAGGGGAATCTTTCTATAACCCCTTGCTAGCCGGAGTAGTGGAAGACCTCGCTCAGTTGGGCTTGCTCGTGGAAGACAATGGGGCTAAATGCGTATTTCTGGAAGGGTTTACCAACAAAGCAGGTGAACCTTTGCCCATGATTGTCCAAAAGTCTGATGGAGGCTATAACTACGCCACTACTGATTTGGCAGCCTTACGCTACCGGATTGAACAAGATCGAGCCGATCGGATTATCTACGTTACGGATGCTGGACAAGCCAATCACTTTACTCAAGTGTTTCAGGTAGCGAAACGGGCTGGCTGGATTCCAGATAATTTAGAGTTGGTACACGTCCCCTTTGGTTTGGTGCTGGGGGAAGATGGAAAGAAGCTGAAAACTCGCTCTGGAGAAACGGTGCGGTTACGAGATTTGCTGGATGAAGCGATCGCGCGTGCCCGTGCTGATTTAGAAACCAGACTGAAAGAAGAAGGTCGAGAGGAAACAGAAGAGTTCATCACCCATGTTGCTAAAGTGATTGGCATGAGTGCGGTTAAGTACGCCGACCTCAGCCAAAACCGCACTAGCAACTACGTCTTTAGCTATGACAAGATGTTGTCTCTCCAAGGCAATACCGCACCTTACCTGCTTTATGCCTATGTACGAGTACAGGGAATTAGCCGTAAAGGCAATATTGACTTTGAACAGTTGGGAATGAATGCCAAAATTCTGTTGCAGGAAGAAACAGAATTAGTGTTAGCGAAGCATTTACTACAACTGAGCGAAGTTCTCAGTGACGTTGAGCAAGATTTACTGCCCAATCGCCTTTGTCAATATCTATTTGAACTGAGCCAAAAGTTTAATCAGTTCTATGACCAGTGTCAGGTGCTTAAAGCGGAGGAACCCGTGCGGACATCTCGGTTGGTTTTGTGCAATCTAACAGCGCGAACTTTGAAGTTAGGATTATCTCTACTTGGCATTTCTGTGCTAGAGCGTATGTAGGCAGGGTGGAAGCGATCGCTCACGCTTCTAATCAGTCAAACCAAACAATCGTCAACAATCTAGGATATCAGTGCTGCTGTTGAACAATTCGTTGCTGATATTCCTGTTCGGTCATCATCTCTTGCGTGCTTTGTAAACGATCTACAAACACGATGCCATCCAGGTGATCGGATTCGTGTTGAAAAATTCGGGCGACAAAATCTGTGAACTGTTGACGATGCAATTTACCATCCCGACTGGTGTATTCCACATCAATCGTTTGATATCTGGGAACCGACCCTCGAATTCCTGGAATGCTGAGGCACCCTTCCCAGCCTTTCACCACCTCATCAGAGTGAGCAATGATGCGAGGATTTATTATGGCGGTTGGTTCCATCTCAGGAGCGGCGGGATACCGAGGATTCGGACGAGATGCGACGATGAACAAGCGATAAGATTGAGCTACCTGGGGTGCTGCAATGCCAACACCGCTTGCTTGAACAACGGTTGTAATTAGGTCATCAATCAGCTTTTGGATCTGTCCAGAGTGGACATTTTCAATAATTTGAGCTTGTTGGCGCAGGATGGGATTTCCCAGTTGAGTAATTGGCAGGATTTCAGCCATATTTGAGACTGGTTTAAAAGAGCGATCGCTCTTCACAAGAATGGATAATACTATTCTGCACAAAGCCGTAGAGGTGAGGCGTGGATATTTCTCTTGAACAGCTCTGGAGCCAAGTGCTAGAGCGTCTACAGCTACAACTGAGCCGTCCTACCTTTGAAACGTGGATCAAAACTGCCAGCGCTCAAGAGCTGGAAAATAACTGCTTGGTGATTTGCACACCTAATCCGTTTGCCCGGAATTGGTTGCAGAAATATTACATCAAAACAATTGCTGATGTCGTACAAGATATTCTGGGACAGCCGGTGGAAATTCACATCACGGTTGCCAAAGGAAATGAAATCTCTAGCGCTGATGATGCCGAAATTTCTTGGTCGCTGCCTATAGAAACCAGTGTCCCCGAAATTCCCCATAACCAGCGTCCCAGACCGACCGAACTAAATCCTAAATACGTTTTTTCACGCTTTGTTGTTGGCTCTAATAATCGGATGGCTCATGCAGCTTCTTTAGCTGTGGCAGAATCTCCAGGGCGTGAGTTTAATCCATTATTTTTGTGTGGAGGTGTTGGACTAGGAAAAACTCACTTAATGCAAGCAATTGGGCATTACCGTTTGGAAATTCACCCAGATTCTAAAATATTTTATGTTTCTACTGAGCAGTTTACAAATGACTTGATTGCAGCAATTCGTAAAGACAGTATGCAACGGTTTCGAGAACATTATCGAGCTGCCAATGTACTGTTGGTGGATGATATTCAATTTTTAGAAGGAAAGGAATATACTCAAGAAGAATTTTTTCATACTTTTAATACTTTACATGAAGCTGGAAAGCAAGTAGTAATCGCTTCTGACCGCCCTCCTAATCAGATTCCTCGCCTGCAAGAACGCCTTTGTTCCCGCTTTTCTATGGGATTAATTGCCGATATTCAGCGCCCAGACTTAGAAACACGGATGGCAATTTTACAAAAAAAGGCAGAATATGAAAATATGCGATTACCGCGAGATGTTATTGAATATATAGCGACTAACTATACTTCAAATATTCGGGAATTGGAGGGCGCTTTAATTCGGGCTGTGGCTTATATTTCAATTTCCGGTTTGTCGATGACTGTCGAAAATATTGCTCCAGTTTTGAATCCACCTGCGGAAAAAGTAGCGGTTTCTCCAGAGGCGGTAATGATAGCGATCGCAGAAACTTTTGAGCTTCGCATTGAAGATTTAAAAAGTAATTCTCGCCGTCGAGAAATTAGCTGGGCGCGACAAGTTGGTATGTATTTAATGCGTCAGCACACAGATTTGAGTTTACCCAGGATTGGTGAAGAATTTGGGGGTAAAGATCACACCACAGTAATGTATAGCTGCGAGAAAATTACTCAATTAAAGGATAGCGACCCTGATGTAGCTAGAACGCTACGCCAACTTAGCGATCGCATCAATTTTGCTAGCAGAAGCCAAAATAAATCCTGATACTCCTCTCACAGCTAGTCAGCAGCCGTTGATTTAAGTTTTTGGAAACTACTTATAAAGAATGATTCACCTCCAGAAGGGTTGTGGAAAACTCCTAGTTTTCTGTGGAAAAGCTTGTGGTAAAGCCGTGAAAAACTTTGTGTCATTAGTGAAAAACAATGACAAGTATAAATACCTTGTGGAAAAAAGAGTCACTTTTCCACAAGGTTCCCACAATTCATTAGAGCTGCTAAAACATTCACGGAAAATTCATTTGACAACATTTTCCACATTTTCCACAGAGCTTCAGCAGTTTTGCCTAAAGCAGGTAAGCAGGGTAATCTGGATTGCTGAGGACAAGGGTGCTACGATCTCCTTCTGTGCCAAAAGTACCGCGCTATGAGCGTCGTTTGGCTGAACAACTCCAAGGTTGAACATCTATGAAACTGGTTTGCACCCAAAACGATCTCAGTACCAACCTTTCTCTCGTCAGCCGAGCAGTGCCATCGCGTCCGACACATCCGGTCCTAGCGAATGTCAAGCTGGAAGCTAACAAAAAAACGCAGCAAGTCAGTTTGACGGCATTCGATCTCAGCCTTGGCATTCAGACTAGCTTTCCAGCACAAGTGGAAGAGGAAGGTTATCTCACTTTACCCGCTAAGCTGTTAAACGATATTGTTTCCCGTCTAGCAGAGGGAGAAATTACTTTAGAGGATAAAGGGGAGGAAGGGACAAGTGAAGGGATTATTGCCACACTGACTTCTGCCTCTGGGCGTTATAAAGTCCGGGGTATGACCGCAGAAGAATTTCCAGAACTGCCAGTAATAGAAAATGGCGAAGCTGCTCAATTGCCTGCCGCTGCATTAATTGATGGCTTGCGGGGTTCCTTATTTGCCACCAGTCCAGACGAAACGAAGCAGGTTCTCACGGGCATCCATTTAACAGTCAAACCAGAGTATCTTGAATTTGCCGCGACAGATGGTCATCGTTTATCGGTTGTTGAAACGACTAACCAAGGTCAAACGGATGAAGAACCCTCTGAGGCGATTAGTCAGGCAGCTCCGTTAGAAGTCACGATTCCAGCACGGGCACTGCGAGAACTAGAACGAATTTTAGGAATGCGCCAGTCGGCGGAAGCGATCGCTCTCCATCTTGACCAAGGGCAGGTCGTATTTGAGTTAGTCGATCAACGTTTGACTAGTCGCACCTTAGAAGGTCAATATCCCGCCTATCGTCAGTTGATTCCACAACAATTTGAGCGGCAGGTGACAATCGATCGGCGTCAGCTACTCAATGCATTAGAACGAATTGCTGTACTAGCTGACCAAAAAAATAATATTGTCAAATTCACGATAGATAGCACTAACCAGCAGATTGCTTTATCAGTGGAAGCACAGGATGTCGGTAGCGGGCGCGAATCTCTGCCTGCGCAGATATCGGGAAAGGATCTAGAGATTGCCTTCAATATTACCTATCTCAGAGATGGACTGAAGGCGCTGCAATCCTCCGAGATTCAAATGCAAATGAATACAGGGAATAGCCCGGTGATTTTGACACCGCTAGGAGGTCTCAAAATGACTTACTTAGTGATGCCGGTGCAGATTCGCGCTTAACGAATTGTTAAGAGATAGCGACCTCGACCGCGCGGATTTGAGGCGGTGGCGATCGCTCGATAAACGCCTGTTCGGGGTAAAGTCACACTCATCTGAGAATTGGGATTGCTGCGGCTGATGTTATCGTTCTCAGCAATCTTCCGACCATTTTGATCGACCAAAATTAGATAGGTATCAAAATCAGGACTGGCAAGTGCGATCGTCAGAGGCTGACCGGCACGACCTTGAAAGGAATATTCCTGAAACAAACTGCCATCAGAAAGCACCTTGGCACCCCGGCCCAGAATACCCGCTTGCCGCATCAGCAAACGACTTTGGGAAGTTTGATAGCGATCGCCTCCGGCAGCCGCCATTGCTCGAAGACGGTAAGCACCTACTTGTCTTCCCTCAGAGGAATTGGCAATGATTAGATAAGTGCCACTTGCAGGCAGTGTCGCCACAAGGCTAGCGTTTCCCCTACCGCCCCTATCATCGTCTTGTGCAACTTCATTGCCATTGGGGCCAAGCAGAATTAAGTAGGAATCAATCTGCTGACTCGCCATATCAATTCTGACTTGCTGACCGGCTCTCCCCTGAAAGGTGTAAAGGTCAAAATAGCTATTATCCGCTCGGAGAACATTATCACCACTGCCGAGAGTGGCGTTAATCACCGCACCATTCAAAACAATGGGCTGAGGCGGTTGTCTTCCAGAAGCAGGTTGTTGCCGTTGAACAGTGGTAGGGGCGCGTCCTTGGCGCACCGCTGTCAAGAACGGCTGTACTCTGTCTACAGAAATCGCAAATCCAATGCCAATGTTTCCCGCAGTCTGACCGCTGGTAAAAATAGCAGTATTGACGCCAATCAATTCTCCTTGGCTATTGAGAAGAGGACCACCGGAATTGCCTGGGTTGATGGCTGCATCGGTTTGGATTAAACCGCGCTGTTGGTCAATCCGGCTAACAATACCAACGGTGAAGGTTCCTTGAAATCGACCAAAAGGATTCCCAATCGCAAACGCCCGCTGACCGACTTGTACAGAGTTTGGAGGAGCGATCGCAACAGTGGGCAAATTGTTCTGTCCGCGAATTTTAAGGACAGCTAAGTCTAGACTGCTGTTAGCAAAAGCAATGATATCGGCTGGGAGTCTTCTGCCATCTGAGAGAATAACAGTAACAGTTTGGCGACCATTTGCCACAACGTGAGCATTGGTCAATACCAGGCCGTCTCGGCTAATAATGCTACCGCTGCCGCTACCGTCACCAGCCTGGATGGATACCACTCCTGGACTAGCGCGTTTATAAACCTGAATATTTGTTTGTTCTTCAGCTTCTTGGGCAACAGCGATATTTGACTGTTGCCAGTTAAAGGGAACCATTGCGTCGATTGCATTAGCACCAATGGCAGCGGCGGCTGCGATGATGCCCGAAGTGGCAATACGCAGAACTTTGGTACTCATTATGTTAATTTTTTAAGCTTTTTTGACTGTTTTAGCATATTTAGTAGCGATCGCTCTCAAGCAATGCTCTTTCCATAGAAGAAGCCTCTGACTCGCTCGTGCAGGAACTCGCCAATTTCATCGATCTTCTACTGTTGTAAAGAGCCAGAATTTGTTGCTGAAGTTCCTCTTTCTACAGTTGCAATATGCCATTGGCCTAACTGGCTAGTTTCAAACGCCACGTAGCGACCATCACCGGAAATAGTGGGATGGCGTACCGAGCCTCGGATGCTGCTAGTGAGCAATTCGGAGCGTTGAGTTTGACGGTCGTAGACAAAGATATCCGTCTTGCCTCGTTCGCTAGAAACATAAGCAATAAATCGACCATCAGCATTCAAAGCGGGTTGATCCTGTCTGGAGTCCCGACGATTGATATTGGGGAGATCGACGAGACGGCGTTGCTGCAAGTCGTAAAGGAAAATGTCTCGATTATTATTGCGGTCAGAAGCAAAGGCGAGATAGCGACCGTCACTGCTGTAGGCGGGATATTCGTCAGGGGTCTGGCTGTTGATACCGCCAGTCAGTATTTGCGGCGGGTTGAAGAGCTGGGTATCAAGACAACCAGTTATCCCCATTGTGAATAAAATCGTTAGCCAGCGCCAGTTAATTAGCCATTTCATATCACTTGCGCCTAAATACCTGATGACTGTAGCTGTGAAGTGCGACTACACGAATCAAGCCTGCCTTTATAGGCTAAAAAAATCCCCTGATTCGCCAAAGCTGTGGATTCAGATAAGCGGGTATTTACTTTTTCCAACCATTCCTTCCCAAATACTCAGCACTTTTATCCTCAAGGAGGTGCTGGAAGATTCAGCGTTTGTCCAGAGCGATCGCTAACTACAATATCCCACTGACCATTTTCACTAGATTCAAAGGCAATCGTACTGCCATCAGCGCTAATCGTTGGATTTCGCACTTCTGCTTGCACGTTTTCCGCGAGATTCCTTAACTGGCGAGTTTCGCGGTCATAGAGGTAGATTCCCGACCGACCCTGACGACTTGCAGCAAAGACAATGTAACGACCATCAGCGGAAACAGCCGGGTGAGATGCGATCGCATCCAAAGAATTTAATCCGGGCAAATCAATCAAACGCCGATCCACCGTGTCGAAAAGATAAACATCCTGACTGCTGCGCCGGTCAGAAATTAGGACTATGTAGCGGCTGGCGATTTGAGGATTGATATCAGACGCGGGGCTATTTAAACTTCGCCCCCCTGAATCAAAGGGAAAACTCACGAGACGACCTGAGCCAGTACAACTACTCAATAAACTGGCTAAGGCAACAAATACTGATAGAAAAAGGTTACGTTTCACGCTCAGGGAGAGGCAGACGGGCTGCCATCAGGGATATCTAACTCAATATTAGGCCCCCGGTCTAGCACCTCTACATCCCACTGACCGCGACTGCTGCTTTCAAAGGCAATATAGCGACCATCTGGACTAATGCTAGGATTTCGCACCCAACCGCGATAGCCCATCGTGAGAATTTGTGAGGATTTGGTGCTGCGATCGTAAAGTTCAACTTCCGGGCGTCCTTGGTCGCTGGCAATGTAGACAATGTAACGACCGTTCTGACTGAGACTGGGATTTTCTGCGATCGCGTCTTGCCGGTTCAAGCGCGGTACATCTACAAACTGTCGCTGTTGCAAGTCATACAGCAAAATCTGTCGGCTGCCATTGCGGTTAGAAACAAAGGCAAGCAACCGACCATTGCCGCTCAAAGCCGGTTGCTCATCTGTATAACGACTGTTGAGGGCAACTGGTCCTGTTGAGCGATTGACTGGGGTACAGGCAACGACTAACCCAGCCATGCTAAACCAGATTCCCCATTTGACCCAGGTATGGATTCCCAGACCGCACGTCCATCTTTTCACGTCAAAGTTGCATTGTTGCTTGCAAAAGTAACCCGACCCAATGAACCAGATGCGTCTCATGAAACGCGGGGCAGACACGAAGACACCGCCCTTACCAGACTCATTCTTGGTCAAAATTGCTGGAGTTGCCGCCTTCGTCTTCCGGGTAGTCTATGGGTTTGTAGTCTACATAGTCGGTTGGGGTTGCTTCTACATCTTCCCGGCTCTCTCGATTAGGCGATCGCTCCGATGATTCTCCCCTAGGTGGACGACTTCTTCTTGGCTTGGCAGCAGTCTCTGGATCTCGGCTGGGTGGACGAGTCGAGCTGGGACGGCTACTGCGAGACGGTTTTTCCTCCCATGTGTCTGAGACTTCCCAATCGTCCGGTTGTTCGGTTGGGCGAGTTTCTGTTGGACGGGGACGACGCTTGCGAGGACGGTCTCCTTGTCCCAGCCTTTCAGGATTACTATTACTAGGATTACTGTTACTCCGACTGGATGGACGGCGACGCGGTTCATCGTCGTAAGTCTCTACCGTTCGGCTATTGCGAGATTCTTGCGTTCCCCGAATCCGGCGTCTCGGTGGTTCCTCATCCATCGGTTCGAGTTGATCCAACTCGGCTCGATACACGCGGCTTACGGGACGATCGTCATCGACAATTTGCGTATTTCGCTTTGCAACCTCCGTCGCCACTCCACGCATCCGAATACTTTCAAATGCAAAAAAGATAGCAGAGCCGGTCAACAGAAATTGACCGAATTGCAAAATCGGATCGAGTCGCCATCCTTGAAATAAAAGAATGAAGCCGCACAAGAGACCGACCGCTGCAAAAAAGATATCGTGATCTCGCGCTAGCTCTGGACGCACGGTACGCAGAAAGTACAGTGCTGCCCCTGCCACTGCCAGAAAAATACCCAGAAGACTGGCTGAGTTAAGCCCGAAGTTTACCATTGCTGTTTTCCCAAGACAAATCTATGTTAACGAGTTAACCGCAGAAATTGGTACGCAGGTTGGGAATTTTAATTCTAAGTATCCTGGGTCAGCAGGAGAACGAGCGGGCAGAAACTGGCTTGCTGCATCGCATCAGCTCTTCTCCCTTTAACATATAAAACCTCAGTTTTTTTAGAGCGAGCAACTAATTTAATAATTACTCTCTCGACAAACTGAGGTTTCCGGCTATTCCGACAATCTAGGAACGTTGGATTTTATCCTTCTGACTAATAAAAATCAGCGCCACCGTGGCTGGGATGACAACAATTACAGCACCCCAGAGCAGACTATAGAGAAAATTCGCTAATGAAGGCGTCATTTTTTTCGCTCGCTTTGACAACGATTTCTTTTGATCAATTTTAACGATATGTTATGAACTTGAGAAGCCTATTTTTCGCTTCATTTTGTTTTTACGTCTCTTCTACCCCTATACCAGTCTGGCTGAATAGGATTGAGTGCCACGCTGCGTTAGAATAATGAGAGTTTGGTTATAAAACTTTAACTATAATGCCTTACGGCGTCAGTTGCATGACAAATACGCGACATGGCTAAAGTTTTGACACCCGGAAATATTCTTGATTAAGAACCAATGGACGCTGTTTCGCTTGCTAGTTGGATTCTTGGCCCGCTTGTGGGCTTGATGACTTTGCTGTTTATCTTTCGGATCGTCCTTACCTGGTATCCTCAGATAGACCTAAATCGGCTTCCCTTTAACTTGATTGCTTGGCCTACAGAACCTTTTTTAGTGCCATTGCGGAAAATTGTGCCCCCTATCGGTGGTGTGGACATTACCCCGATCGTTTGGGTGGGGATCTTTAGCCTAGTGCGAGAGATTCTCTTAGGTCAGCAAGGACTGCTGACGATGTTTGCTCATACTCATTAAGGCGCTTCGGAGGTTAGTAAAAGTGGGTAACGGAAAAATCACCGATTACCCACTCCTTACTTACTGCTGGGACTGCATTAACTTCTCAACAAAATTGGTATAAACCTCGCCTTGTAAAAACTCCGGTGTCTCCATAATTTTTTGATGGAAGCCAATGGTTGTGGGCAAACCCGTGATGGCACACTCCCGCAATGCCCGTTTCATCCGCTTAATTGCAGTAGGGCGATCGCTACCCCAAACAATTAACTTACCAATCAGGGAGTCATAGTAAGCAGGGATTTCGTAGTCCGTGTAGACATGAGAATCCATCCGAACACCAAAGCCACCAGGAGGCAGATAGCCGCTGATCCGCCCCGGATGAGGACGGAAGTTGTGGTCGGGGTCTTCCGCATTGATTCGACATTCAATGGCATGGCCTCGGAGAACGATTCGATCTTGAGTCAGCGACAATTTCTCCCCTTGAGCAATGCGGATTTGCTCGGCAATCAAGTCTAACCCAGTGATCATTTCTGTCACCGGGTGTTCGACTTGAATCCGAGTATTCATTTCCATGAAATAAAATTCCCCAGAGGGTGCAAGCAGAAACTCCACAGTCCCGGCACCCGTGTAGTTGATAGACTTAGCAGCCATGACAGCGGCAGTGCCCATTTTTTGGCGCAGTTCTGAACTGAGAACTGGACTAGGGGCTTCTTCTAGTAACTTTTGATGACGCCGTTGGATAGAGCAATCGCGTTCACCCAGGTGAATTACGTTGCCGTAGCTATCGGCTAAGATTTGAAATTCGATGTGGCGGGGACGTTCAATAAATTTTTCCAGATAGACGCCTGGATTGCCAAATGCAGCTTCTGCTTCTCCCTGTGCAGCTTGGAAGAGCTTGACGAGTTCGCTTTCTTCCCGCACCAAACGCATTCCTCGCCCTCCACCTCCGGCGGTCGCTTTGATCATGACAGGATAGCCGATTTCATCCGCGATCGCTAATGCTTCCCGATCGGACATTAATATCCCGTCACTTCCCGGCACTGTAGGCACCCCCGCCCGTTGCATCGTTTCTTTTGCGGTGGATTTGTCTCCCATTGCCCGAATCGCTTCCGGCGTTGGACCAATGAAAGAAATCTGGTGATCCGCGCAGATTTCCGCAAATCGGGCATTTTCTGCTAAAAAACCATAGCCCGGATGAATAGCGATCGCATTGCGCGTCAAAGCTGCCGCAATAATATTGGGAATATTCAGATAACTTTTGATACTGGGGGGTTCACCAATACAAACGGCTTCGTCAGCCAATTGCACATGAAGGGCGTGTCGATCGATCGTCGAGTGAACTGCAACAGTCGCAATCCCCATTTCTTCGCAGGTACGGAGAATGCGGAGAGCAATTTCCCCTCGGTTAGCAATTAAAATCTTTGAAAAACGCATCTTCTAGTTTTTAGAGAAATGGGGTAGCGCAAGGAACAATCATTATTATTTCAGGATGTTGCCTTCAGCATCAGTACAATATATAGATCGCATCACCTCGCATTAGAACAGTTATTGATACTGATTGAAAGTCTTGTTTCTTCCAAAGAGAACGAAATTGCCTCAAAGATGATACAATTGGTATATATGCAAGCGGATGTGGCGGAATTGGTATACGCGCACGTTTGAGGGGCGTGTGGCTTTGCCTTGCGAGTTCGAGTCTCGCCATCCGCATTACTTTTTCAGTTCTCAGTGCTGCAAGCGCATCAACGCATAGTATGCACTGAGAACTGAAATTGCAAAAGAACTAAACTCACCACTCAATTTTTTTTGCTGGAATAGGTTTCCGGCAAGAAATTGTTTATGATTTTATATAAGAAAATGAAGTTTTGTAAAGAGCTTTGACTTCAACTGTTATACCTACAAACAGCATTAGCCTACCAAGAAATTGGTATGCTCTCAGCCCGCTTTGGCAGGGAGGCGAAGAAGTGGTGCAGCAAGGACTGCCTCACACACAGCTAGCACCAGCATGGCAGATGCTTTTACTGGGAGATGGCTCCCCGACGCGCCACCTGCAACTTTTGACGGGTGAACCAACAGAAGTAGATGTCATTGATATGTCGCCTGTTGGCATGGATGCTGATGCAGCACCCAATCAAATCCAGGCTGTACCAGGACCTAGGTTGCGACGACAGGTATGGCTGCGTACCACCTCCGGTCAGCGGCTGGCTTACGCGACTTCCTGGTGGGAAGCCAGTCATGTAGATGAGTATTTACAAAACCGTTCCTTGCCAATTTGGGCAAGTTTGGCTCGCCTGCGTACCGAGTTATATCGGGATGTCCAGGGAATTTACTACGGTCAGTCCGATGCTTTAGAATCTGCCTTTGGACAAACAGGCCCATTCTGGGGGCGTCACTACCTATTTTGGCATCATGGGCGTCCGCTGACGCTAATTTATGAGGTTTTTTCGCCCTATTTGACCAACTACTTGGGGCCAATGCAGCCGGTGAAGCCAGGGGATTAAGTAGAGAGACTTTATGAATTTGTAGGATGGGTAGAGCAGGAGCGAAACCATCGAACCTTTGTCAATGTTGGTTTGAGAATCGCCCAAACTTCAAAATGACGGAGTTTTATTCAGTTCTCCCATCTTCTTGACACTCTCCGGTATAAATACGCAAAGCAAACATAAAGTGAAAAACTTACAGGGGAATGAAGTTTTGGCCTCTTTCCTGTGTAAGTTTTTCAAACTTATTTAACCACTGACAAAAAGCTAACAGCTAGCTGCTTTTTCCAACATCAGCTTAGAACGCTTAACTTGCTCTGGAATTGAGATGGGATAGTCACCCGTAAAACAAGCAGAACAAAAATTGTTGGGATCTTCGCCGGTAGTTTTTAACATTCCCTCGCGGCTGAGATAAGCTAGCGAGTCTACACCTATTTGTTCGGCAATTTCTTCGACTGACTTTGTTGCCGCAATCAACTGATCTTGGCTATCCGTGTCAATACCATAAAAGCAGGGATGAGTTACGGGTGGAGAGGAAATTCGCATATGAACCTCGGTGGCACCAGCATCTCTGAGGGCTTTGACAAGTTTGCGGCTAGTCGTTCCTCGCACGATAGAGTCGTCAACAATAACGACTCGTTTCCCACTCAGCACATCTTTAAGAGGATTGAGTTTCATCTTGATGCCACACTCTCGCATTGCCTGAGTCGGCTGGATGAAAGTGCGACCAACATAGCGATTTTTAATCAATCCCTCGGCGTAAGGAATACCGGATGCTTGGGAAAACCCAATCGCGGCGGGAATGCCGGAATCGGGTACGCCAATAATGATATCGGTATCCGCTGGAGATTCCTGAGCGAGTTGCCGTCCTAAGCGCAGCCGGTAGCTATAGAGACTCTCGTCATGCATGACGCTATCCGGACGAGCAAAGTAAATCATTTCAAAGATGCATAGTTTCCGCTTGGGTTGTTCTGCCCAGAAGAAAGAAGCCATACCTTCTTCGGTAATCCAAACTAACTCGCCCGGTTCAACATCCCGCAGGTACTCAGCCCCAATAATATCTAAGCCACAAGTTTCTGATGCGAGGACATAGCGCTGAGGATTCGTGTTTAAAATGCCAATCACTAAGGGACGAATACCGTTGGAGTCGCGGGCACCCATCAAGCCGTCTGGCGTTCCGATTGCCAGACTAAAGGCTCCTTCGCATTGCCGAAAGGCTCGGATCGCTCCTTCTAACCAGTCTTTGCCTGCGTTAATTTCTTCTGCGATCGCAAAGGCAATCATCTCAGAATCCGTCGTCGTGACTAAGTTACAGTCGCGTCGCAACAACTCTTCCCGCAGTTTCCCAGTATTGACTAAATTCCCATTGTGTGTCAGAGCAAGGGTTCCTAACCGAGTCTCTACAACTGCTGGCTGAGCATTAACAACGCGGCTGGAACCCGTCGTGGAGTAACGGGTATGACCAACTGCCAAGTTCCCTGGTAGCTGGTTCAAGATGGATTCGTTGAAGACTTGGGAAACCAAGCCCATCTCTTTGTGTAAATGAACCTGCTTGCCGTCAAAAGCGGCAATACCAGCAGATTCCTGACCCCGGTGCTGTAACGCATACAAACCAAAATAGGTCAGTTTGGCGACATCTTCACCTGGTGCATAAACCCCAAAAACGCCACAGGCTTCCTCTGGCTTATCAGGTCGCTGATCGTTCAAGTGGTTAGACTCAGCTGGAGACTCATCGCTTGCAAAGGGATGGTTGGGAATCATGTGAGAACTTGGCTCCTACTTGTTGAGGCAGAGAAAAACTAACCAGGCTTAGTAATTCTTAATAATCTCATAACAAAGCGTTAATGTCGCTAGCCGAAGACATAGACCAGGAATTTAGCTCTGTCTGGGTCAGCGATTTCTGGAAGTAAATTGGGGAAGGTTGGCTAAACGGTTAAACGGCGTTGGATAGCATTGTGATAAGCATCGCCCATTTTCTTAATGCTAACGTCTATCAAAGTTTGGCTTTGAGTCGTAAAAACCCGTAACTCGCTGTCCGGTTTTCCGACACGACCCATTTGTTCCCAGCAATCTTCCAGTTGCTCCTTTAAATAGGATTCCCAAATTTCTTGGTGTTCTTGCACGACAGAAACTAAAATTCGCGCTCCCCCTTCACCAAAAAGGATAGAATCCCAGCGTACAGAGGGTTCTGGAGGAAGTTTCCAGTGAATTTCGGCTCCCAAATTGCTAGCGATGCAAGCTTCCGAGAAAGCGATCGCAAGTCCTCCCTCAGCACAATCGTGAGCTGAGCGAATCCAACCTTGACGAATTCCCTCCCGGCAAGCAGCTTGTACCCGGCGTTCCAAATCAAAATCTACGGTGGGCGGTTTACCAGCGACAATGTCATGAATGGCTGACAAATACTCGGAAGCACCTAACGTGACTCCCTCTGGTGAATCCAAACGTTTTCCCAGTAAATAAATTAAATCTCCCTCGGCTTGCCAAGCTTGGCTGCAAATTCGCGTAATGTCAGGAATTAACCCCACCATCCCCACCACGGGCGTCGGATAAATTGGCTGGGGATTTCCGTCAGCGTCCAGGGTTTCATTGTAGAGAGACACGTTGCCGCCAGTCACCGGCGTTCCCAATTCCCGACAAGCTTCCGCGATTCCCCGACAAGCATTTGCGAGTTGCCAATAACCCACTGGCTTTTCTGGACTCCCAAAATTTAGGTTATCCGTGACTGCTAAAGGTTCGGCTCCCACACAACTAAGATTACGAGCCGCTTCTGCGACGACTGCCTTGGCTCCTTCATAGGGATCAAGATAGACGTAACGAGCATTGCAATCGACAGTGGCAGCAACCCCTTTGTTCTCTCCCTGGTTAATCGAGTAATTTGGCGAAGGTTCTAGCGGACGCACCCGCACCACGGCTGCATCTGCGCCACCTGGAACAATCACAGTATTGTTTTGCACCTGATGGTCGTACTGACGATAAACCCAACGCTTAGAGGCAATTGTGGGAGTATCTAACAAAGTCAAAAGAATGTCATTCCAGGTGAGAGAACGACCTTGAATTTCAATGCCAGCACTGGTACAAGTCGGAAGGCGATCGCTTGTCCACTCCCAAGCTACACGCGCATACTCTGGCGCTTCAGTCAACAATTCTCGGTGATAAATGGGCGTATTATCCGCCAAAGCCGTTGCTGAAATTTCTGCCGCCACGCCGCCTTGGAACAAAATCCGCACAATCGGCTGCTCAATCACAGTGCCTGCAACGACAGCTTGTAGACCCCAGCGGTGGAAAATATCAATTAACTCCTGTTCGCGCCCCTTGTAAGCAACAAACAGCATCCGTTCCTGAGATTCAGAGAGTAAATATTCATAAGGCACCATTCCCGTTTCCCGCACTGGAATTTTGTCTAGATCCAGTTCAATCCCGACGCCACCTTTCGCTGCCATTTCTGACGTAGAGCAGGTAATGCCTGCTGCACCCATATCCTGCGCGGCGGCAACAGCACCCGTTTTAAAGGCTTCTAAGCAAGCTTCAATGAGGGATTTTTCTAGGAAAGGGTCGCCCACTTGTACCGCTGGACGGTCATCCATCGACTCATCGCTGAGTTCTGCACTGGCAAAACTCGCCCCGCCCATGCCATCTCGCCCAGTCGTAGAACCCACATACAGAACTGGATTTCCAATCCCTACGGCTCCAGATGTGACAATTTCCGGAGTTTCCATTAATCCCAGGGCCATGACATTCACAAGTGGATTGCCGGAATAAGCTGGATCAAAATAAACTTCACCGCCCACAGTAGGGACTCCCACACAATTGCCATAATGGGAGATTCCTGACACCACACCATTGAACAGTCGCCGCGTCTTGGCATCTTCGAGAGAACCAAAGCGGAGGGAGTTTAACAAGGCAATGGGACGCGCACCCATTGTAAAGATATCCCGGAGAATCCCGCCGACTCCCGTTGCAGCCCCTTGAAACGGTTCAACTGCTGAGGGGTGATTGTGAGATTCGATTTTAAATGCGAGTTGCAGTCCGTCGCCCAAGTCTACAACACCAGCATTTTCTCCTGGCCCGACGAGAATGCGATCGCCCTCAGTCGGAAACTGCTTGAGTAATGGTCGCGAGTTCTTGTAGCAGCAATGCTCCGACCACATGACGCCGAACATCCCTAACTCAGCTTTATTCGGATGACGCCCTAGCCGTTGGACAATGTCTTCGTATTCTTCTGGTTTTATACCTTCTGCGGCAATTTCTTCGGGGGTAAACGGAGCGGATGAGATTGTAGACATGGAACCCTTGCACGAACGGCACAGGGTTATTGTATCGATATTTCCCCGCTACTTATGCGGTAAATGTGCTTGTAACTTTAACGGATATAAAATTGTGTCAATTTTAAGGAGTTTTAAAGCGCATCTAAAAAAATAGAGTAGGCATTGCCTACCCTATATTTGACTACCGTTATTAACGCTAACTGTTAATCATCACCGGCAAAAATATAACGGTACAGTTCGCTAGGATCGGGTTCTGGGCTTTCCTCGGCAAACTTCACCGCATCGTCGATGACGGCTTGGATTTTCCGGTCAATTTCCTTGAGTTCTTCTTGGTCTACCAGATTGTGTTCTACAAGATGAGCAGCCAACTTTTTGATTGGATCGCGGGCGAACCAATATTCCTTCTCATTTTTAGAACGAAGTTCGTCAGGGTCAGCGAGAGAGTGACCTCGGAAGCGATAGGTTAGGGCTTCAATCAAGGTTGGCCCTTCACCCGCACGGGCACGCGCGATCGCTTCCTGGGCAACTGCACGAACTGCTAACACGTCCATCCCATCAACCTCAACACCTGCCATGCCAAATGCATGGGCTTTCTTGAAAATCTCTGGTACAGAAGTTGCCCGTTCGTGCGCCATACCAATTGCCCACTTGTTGTTTTCCACAACATACAAAATTGGCAGTTTCCACAGCGCCGCCATATTCAAGCATTCAAAAAATTGACCGTTATTCGCTGCACCGTCGCCAAAAAAGCAGGCGGTTACTTGATCGGAACCGGCATCTCCCAAGGCTTCGCGGCGGTACTTACTGGCAAAAGCCGCACCCGTAGCAACAGGAATCCCTTCAGCCACAAAAGCATAACCTCCCAGCAGTTTATGCTCCGAGGAGAACATATGCATCGAGCCGCCGCGCCCTTTACTACAGCCGGTTGCCTTACCAAACAACTCAGCCATTACCTCTTTTGCAGGCACCCCAGCACTCAGAGCATGAACGTGGTCGCGGTAGGTGCTGGAAACATAATCCTCATCTTGGCGCATTGCCTTGATGACGCCAGTTGACACAGCCTCTTGACCGTTATATAGGTGGACAAAACCAAACATTTTGCCCCGGTAGTACATCTCGGCGCACTTATCTTCAAAAAACCGCCCCAAGACCATGTCCTCGTAAAGGATCAATCCTTCTTCTTTGGTGATTTGGGTTTGATCGGCGTGAAAGACGGGTAAAATGCGTTCCTGAACCATTGATTTAAGGGATAAACTTGACGTGATTGGTTGAACGGCGGTTTTTATCTACCAAGATAAGCTTCTACTATAGAAGCTAGGGGGTATAATTATCGCACCTATTCTATCGTTTATGTTCGCTCGTACAGATACAGATTAATTTAGTTGCCTGGGGCTGAGGAAGTAGACTGTGAGAATTCCGCTCGATTACTACCGGATTCTGGGCCTGCCGATTCAGGCTACGGCTGAGCAGTTGCAGCAAGCGTATCGCGATCGCGCTCTGCAACTTCCTCGACGAGAGTATTCAGAAATCACGATCGCCGCCCGAAAACAACTGCTAGACGAAGCTTACGCGATTCTGTGCGATCCAGAACAGCGTTCCGCTTACGACGCTACATTTCTGACAAAAACATACGACCTGGATTCAGAATCAGGAACAGCAACTCGTCAGGAAGGAAATGGTACAGCAGACACCGACCTTGACCCTTATACGCCCAGCATCGAAATTCAAGATGAGCAATTCGTTGGGGCATTGCTGATCTTACAGGAGCTAGGAGAATACGAACTGGTGCTGAAGCTGGGACGTCCCTTCCTCAGCCGTGCTAGCACCAGTATCGAAAAGGGTCGTTTGGGCAACCCTCAGCTAGTGCAACCAGATATTGTGTTGACGCTGGCATTGGCGTGTCTGGAACTAGGCCGAGAGCAATGGCAGCAAGGTCAATATGAAAACGCCGCCACCTCCCTAGAGACGGGTCAAGAATTACTATTGAGAGAAGGTATCTTTGCCAGCCTGCGGGGTGAAATTCAGGCGGATCTTTACAAGCTTCGCCCGTACCGAATTTTGGAATTACTCGCGAGTAGTGAAGACAAAGTAACCGAACGCCGTAAAGGATTGCAGCATTTGCAAGAAATGTTGCAAGAACGCGGCGGCATCGATGGCACCGGAGACGATCAATCGGGACTGAACATTGATGACTTTCTCCGCTTCATTCAGCAGCTGCGGAGCTACTTGACCTCCGCCGAACAGCAGAATCTCTTTGAAGCAGAAGCGCGTCGTCCCTCGGCAGTGGCTACCTATTTAGCGGTTTATGCTTTACTAGGTCGGGGGTTTGCCCAACGACAGCCGGGTCTAATTAGACAAGCTAAGCAGATGCTGATGCGCTTAGGCAAGCGTCAGGATGTGCATTTGGAACAGGCGGTGTGTGCCCTTCTTCTCGGTCAGACGGAAGAAGCCAGTCGCGCCCTAGAACTCAGCCAAGAGTACGAACCCCTCGCCTTCATTCGAGAACATTCTCAGGGCGCGCCAGACTTGTTACCTGGGTTGTGTTTGTACGGGGAGCGTTGGTTGCAAGCAGAAGTGTTTCCCCACTTCCGAGATTTGGCATCGGTGCGAGCTTCCTTGAAGGATTACTTTGCCGATGATCAGGTTCAGGCGTACTTAGAAGAATTGCCAGTAGAGGAAGATACAACCAATGAGTGGGCGGTATTGCCGACTCAGCAAGTATCTTATGCTGCGACTCCCGTCTCGCGAGGGACAAGTGACTCCCCAGGATTTCGCAGACCGGAGAGTGTGGTATCTCGCTCCAGTGGGCGGAACGGCAGTGGAGAGAATGGGGGCAGGATGAGCGATGCGGCATCAAGCAACGCGCCCTTGCGTCCCAATGCTGAAGAAAGTTCCTCGCGCGATCGCCTTCAACAATTGGTGGAACAGCAATCTGGCGCAGCTCATCGAACGGCGACAATGACCGCTACAATCGATCGCCCGCAAACAGGGGGAGGATCGAATTTACCGGCGGCAGAACGAGTTTCTCGGTCTCCGGAACCAGAAGGAAACGATCCGGGCTTGGCTGGGGATGCTGCCTCGAAGCGTCAGCGCCGCCGAGGGAATTCACCGGAACAAAATGAACAACCACGAGCAACAATCGCAAGTCGGTTGCGGAGACCAGATTCTGTGTCCAAGGCATCCCCCACAGGGGGAGATGTATCAGGTCGTCGTTCAGGTGGTCGTCTTCAACGTTCCGCAGCTTCCTTGCGCTCGGCAAAAACCGGACGGCTTCTTTTACTGGGACTTGCCGGGATTCTCAGTTTGGGAGTCTTGCTAATGCTAGCGACCGCTGCTTTCAGTTGGCTCCAGAGAAGTTTCTCAGGCCCGCTCTTAGAAGGAGAGCAACCAATGGTACAGCTAGCTGCTCCTCCAGTACCCATTCCCGAACCAGGCAGTAAACTACTGAGTCCATCTGGCCCTCTAACCCAGGAAACAGCTCGACAATTGGTTCAGATTTGGCTTGCTAGTAAAGCCGATGCCTTGGGTGAAGAGCATACCGTCGAAAAATTACAGCAAATCCTTGCCGATCCCGCTTTATCTCGTTGGCAAAAACGTTCTCAAAGCACAAAGAACAGTAACTCGTACTGGAAGTACAGGCACAAGGTCGAGGTAAAATCTGTTGAAATGAGCGATCGCAATCCCGATCGCGCCAAAGTGGATGCACAGGTGAATGAAGCCGCAGATTTCTATAAAGCAGGTAAGCTCAATCAAGCTTCTTCCTATGATGAAAGCCTGCGCGTGCGTTATGACCTAGTACGCAAAGATGGTCAGTGGCTGATCCAGGACATGAAGGTTCTGAGGTAGTCATTGGGGATTAGTCATGAGTCGGCTCGTCATTAGGCGACCGATTGTTAACGCTTGACCGTGGCTGATAACCAGTGGCTAATAACGAATGACCGAAACCTTATTTCATGCCTATACGCCCATCATCCTGTGGACGGCACTCGGTTTTATACTCTTTAGATTTATCCCTAATTCCTTACCCAGGTTGCTGGGTCGCGGTCTTTATTGGGTTGGGGTGCCGCTACAAATTCTGACGCTGGCTCGTCAGGCAAACTTATCAGAAAATGCTGGAGTAGTTCCGCTAATTGCCATAGGAGCTTTGGCGGTCGGTTTTACTTTTGCATGGCTAAGTTTGCAGGTTTGGAAACGCTTCAGCCGTGAAAATGGCGACAGTAAAAAGTCTTCTTTTCTGCCTTTTTTAGACCGCCCTCGCTACGGAAGTTTCATCCTGTCTGCCATGCTGGGCAATACAGGTTTTGTGGGGTTAGCGATCGCTCCTTCTTTGATTAGCGCTCAAGCTGTGGGTCTAGCCGTCTTCTACAGCGTCACGAATAACATCATTGGTACCTATGGAATTGGTGTCTTTATCGCCAGCTACTTTGGGCGACCCGCAAAGCGAAATCATTGGTGGATTCAACTTCGAGATATCTTGACCGTTCCTGCCTTGTGGACATTTAGTTTCGGATACCTCACTCGCTCGGTTGAACTGCCGACTCTACTAGAATCAGGACTGCAAGCTTCTGTAGGGTTTGTCATTGCTAGCTCCTTTGTGCTAATGGGGATACGGCTCGCTCAGCTGCAAGGATGGAAGAGTTTTCGGGTTGCCTTACTCCCTGCCCTGGTGAAAGTTGTGGTGATGCCAGGACTGGTGGGTATTGCAGCCACCCTAATTGGTTTATCGGGCGATGCCCGCTTGGCAATGGTTCTCATGGCAGGTGTGCCCACTGCCTTTGCAAGTTTGATCCTGGCGGAGGAGTACGATCTCGACCCAGATTTAGCCGCCAGCAGTATTGTCCTAAGTATCGGACTGCTACTGTTGATGATTCCGGTTTGGCTGCTTGTATATGGTTAATCCGAAAACGCCAATACAGGAGTTCTCGTTTCTGCCTCATTAATCTAGCTTTCTTGCCGATTACCAAAAGTTGAGCCTCTGAAGAAAGCGTTCCCAAGGCAGGGGAGCTTAAGAATGAGACCAATCTCTCTTTGCCTCTAATGATTGGGGAAGGATTGGGGCAAGGACAGATTTCAACGATTGCCCCAAAAAAGTGAATGGGTTTCGCTTATTTTGTCAAGATTCTCTGACATTGTATGTCTGCATGGGAACGTTTCCGACAAATTGACAAGTTACGGCGATCCCAATCCGTTTATAATGTCAAAATATCATGACAATTCGATCCCCAAGTCCCTTATAACTTCGTAGATATACCTATAATTGGCTGAAACACCCCTTGACCTAACCCAGTATTTTTCTGCAACATGAAATTAACAAAGCGATCCCGCGATCCCAAAGAAATGCTCTAATCAGCAAATTTCTAAAATCCTGGGCGCTCAGTTAGATTCTCAATCCAGCCAAGAAAGCCAGTCAGTCTTCTTGGCGTCACAAAAGCAGCCCCTATTCAAGACTGACACCGGCTCATTCAAGACCGCAGCTAACCATTGAGACGTTACGGATTTCAGAAAGGGGATAACATGGCACAACTTTCCGAAGTTGAAGAGATGCGAAATAGCATTTTGTGCTGCTTTGCTAGTCAGTCTCTAGAGAAGTAACCTAACTGCCGCCCAAACTACCGGAGACTATTTGTTATGGCAAAAGAACGCCCACCATTGGAAGAGATGACATTAAGGCAACTCCGTAAAGTTGCTAGCGAATGCAGCATCTCTCGATACAGCAGAATGCGTAAAGAGCAACTGCTAACAGCAATTAAAGAAGTTCAACGCACCAAGATTTCTCTCGGTTCAACTCGTATAGTGGAGGCGCAAGAAGAAGTGGAAGCAGCAAAATTTGAACTGGGTCAGGAAGATCGCACAGGTGGAACCC
Organism: Trichocoleus sp. DQ-A1; assembly: GCF_039961955.1. Lineage (NCBI taxonomy): Bacteria > Bacillati > Cyanobacteriota > Cyanophyceae > Leptolyngbyales > Trichocoleusaceae > Trichocoleus > Trichocoleus sp. DQ-A1. The sequence continues at coordinate 24,640 of NZ_JAMPKE010000038.1, read as the reverse complement.
TGGCATCCGTAGATGAAGGTCTAGGGGATCTTCCGGGTGGCTACGGTGAAAGCCGGGTTGTCCTGATGCCTCGCGACCCCCAATGGGCATACACCTACTGGGATATCCCCAACGATCATAAAGAAGATTTGCGCCGTCAGGGAGGACAACAACTAGCGCTGCGACTCTATGATGTCACCGACGTGAATCTAGAATATCAAAGCCCTCACAGCATTCAGGAATATCCTTGCGATGAGCTAGCGCGGGAATGGTATTTGCCGATGCCCGTGAGCGATCGCGACTATGCTGTAGACATCGGCTACCGTTGTGCTGATGGTCGCTGGCTCGTCTTAGCTCGTTCCGCTCCCGTCCGCGTTCCTCCCGTTTATCCTTCAGATTGGATTGAAGACCAATTCATCACCGTTTCTTGGGAAGAAGACCTGCGCGGCAAGACTTTCCTCGAACTGGTTCCCCCTGCCAAGAAAATGGCAATGGCTGGCTACGGTAGTGTAGCAACAGGTGGCAATCCTATTTACGACGAAATCTTCGGCATGGCTCAGACTGTCGAAGCTCAACGGGTAGCCGGTTCGTTGTTTGGCTCCATGCAGCAAGTACCTGGTTCGATGCAGTCAGTGTCCCTTGCCGAACAAGCTCTGAGTTCCTACGTCTTCCCCTCTGGCGTTGGGATGTGGGCAGTTCCTACCGTATCTGGTCTTACCATGTCTGGTGTGGGAATGTCCGGTGCTGGCTTCTCAGGTTCCGGCATCCCAATGCGTCCTCGCCAGTTCTGGTTGGTTGCCGATGCTGAACTCATTGTTTACGGTGCTACCGAGCCAGATGCTACAGTCACAATTGGCGGTCGTCCCATCAAGCTGAATCCAGATGGCACCTTCCGCTTCCAGATGTCCTTCCAGGATGGTCTGATTGACTACCCAATTATGGCAGTGGCGGCTGATGGCGAGCAAACTCGCTCGATTCACATGAAGTTTAACCGCGAAACGCCATCGCGCAATACCAACACCAAAGAAGATGCTGTTGAGGAATGGCTCTCTTGAAAAGATGAAGGATGAGGAATAAATTCCTCCTTCTGTCCTCAATCTTCTGTCTTTTGAAGTTTCCCCCGGCTAAGGCTGGGGGTTTATTATTTGGAAATTATGAAACCTGAAGACATTACCAAAACCCTTACAGAACTATTTGATGCCGCAGCGATTGAAGCAACTGCCCCCGGCTTGTGGCAAGTAGAAACGACTCAGATGCGGCTGTTGGTTCTGCTTTCCGATGACAGTTCTTGGTTGCGAGTTCTCTTACCGATTGCACCCGCTCAAGAAGCACAACCGTTTGTAGAACAGCTGCTAGAAGCCAATTTTGATGACACTCAGGAGACTCGTTACGCCCTGAATCAGGGAGTGCTATGGGGTGTATTTCAGCACAATCTTGAGACTCTAAATGTAGAGGATTTTTCAGGAGCGATCGCGCGACTGATTTCTCTGCATCAGACAGGTTTATCTGACTGCTTTAATCAGCTAGTTGAAAGTCGAATTAGTCAAATTATCCTTGCTGCCAAGCAGCAAGGACAATCCCTCGAAGCCACACTCCAAACCCTCGATCGATTCTACGAAGAAGGTCTCATGGGCGATTTGGATCTGCCTCCAGAGGCTCGTGAAGAAGTGCTGGCAGCATGGCGGCGTCAGTTAGAACGCCTCTGGACTGAAATCGAACCGTAGCTTCTTGTCACCCTCTAAGTCTCATGGACATCATTCAAATCCTCAAAGACGACTACCAAAGATTTCCAGAAAACCAAACCTACAGCATCTATGCAGAAGACGTTTTTTTCAAAGATCCGCTGAACAAGTTTAATGGTCTTGAGCGTTACAAACTCATGATTGGCTTTATCAAAACCTGGTTTATGAACGTCAGGATGGATTTACATGACATTCGCAAATCCGGAGATACAATCCAACTTGAGTGGACTTTGAGCTGGAATACCCCTCTGCCGTGGAAACCTCGTATCGCCATCCCAGGCTGGAGCGAGTTAAAACTCAACACTGATGGAATGATTGCTTCCCATATCGACTACTGGAAATGTTCGCGTTTTGATGTGTTGAAACAACATTTGTTACCCTTAAAACAGGGAAAAAATAATAAGTAACGTAAACAATTCTCAGATAGGAAAAAAGCATTCATGCGCGTAATTTTGATGACCGGCAAGGGTGGCGTTGGCAAAACTTCTGTAGCCGCCGCTACTGGCTTGCGTTGTGCCGAACTCGGTTACAAAACCCTTGTTTTAAGTACCGATCCCGCTCACTCTCTCGCCGACAGTTTTGATTTGGAACTAGGGCACGATCCGCGACAGGTTCGCCCGAACTTGTGGGGTGCTGAATTAGACGCTCTGATGGAATTAGAAGGCAACTGGGGCGCAGTTAAGCGTTATATTACCCAAGTTTTGCAGGCAAGAGGCTTGGAAGGCGTACAAGCGGAAGAATTAGCAATTCTACCCGGCATGGATGAAATTTTCGGTTTGGTACGCATGAAGCGCCACTACGATGAAGGCGAGTTTGACGTTTTAATTATTGACTCAGCTCCTACGGGGACGGCTCTAAGATTGCTCAGCTTGCCGGAAGTCGGCGGTTGGTATATGAGACGTTTTTACAAGCCGTTACAGGGCATATCAGTAGCGCTCAGACCTCTAGTTGAACCGATCTTCAGACCAATTGCCGGTTTTTCCTTGCCCGATAAAGAGGTAATGGACGCTCCCTTTGAATTCTACGAGCAGATTGAAGCTTTAGAAAAAGTATTGAGTGACAATACTCAGACTTCGGTGCGCCTCGTCACCAATCCCGAAAAAATGGTGATTAAAGAGTCTCTCCGCGCCCATGCTTATTTGAGTTTATACAATGTTGCTACGGATTTAGTGGTGGCAAATCGGATTATCCCCGATCAAGTGACCGACCCTTTCTTTCAACGTTGGAAAGAAAGCCAGCAGCAATATCGGCAGGAAATTCACGAAAACTTCCATCCCTTACCAGTCAAGGAAGTTCCGCTTTACTCAGAAGAAATGTGCGGGTTAGAGGCTTTAGAACGGTTAAAGGAAACGCTCTATAAAGATGAAGATCCCACTCAGGTGTATTACAAGGAAACCACTCTGAGGGTTGTGCAAGACCAAAATAACTACAGCTTAGAACTTTACTTGCCCGGTATTGCCAAAGATAATATCCAACTAAGTAAAACCGGCGATGAATTAAACATTACGATAGGCAATCACCGCCGCAATTTGGTATTACCGCAAGCCTTGGCAGCCCTGCAACCGGCTGGAGCAAAGATGGAGGATGATTATCTTAAAATCCGGTTTAGCACTCCGGTTCAGGTGTAGCCAGTTAATTTGGGTAGATATTAAGGCAGAATTTAGATGCGTAGGGGCGTGTTTATACCATGCCCCTACGGATGGAATTAGCAACTCACAAATCCACGCCCCTACGGATGGAATTGGCGGTTAACCAATCCATGTCTTTAAGTGCGGATTAGCGCAAACCCAGCCAGGTAAAAAAATCCTGATGGGTGAAAAATTCCAGCACCAATAAAGCAACAAACCCTACCATTGCGAATCGTCCGTTGATTTGCTCGGAGTAGAGCGTCCAGCCGAAAGCAGGCTCTGGTTGGTTGTAATTTTCTGCGGGTGTTTCTACGGGTGATTGTTCTGGGGAAGTTGTTTCAGGATTCATTGTTTTTACTTCAATCGTGATTCAATATGATTAAGACTCAAGGCTTTGGACAGATTCAATGAGCGATCGCACTACCTCAGCCCCAGCAGACGGCTCAAACCCCAAAGGAAACTTACCGCGAGCCAGCATTCTTAATCCGAGTGGCCCCAGGCTAATCATCCCCTTGATGTCTCTAAAAGAATTTCCCACGACTTGTAAACCAAACCGACGTTCATCAATCCAACCACCTTCCTTCACTAGATCAATTAATACTTTCCGGTGACGGATCGAACGACTGGCTTGATCGTCCTTGCGGTCGAGAATTTGCTGTTTAATTTTGCCGATTTGATCCATTGGTGCCACATCCATCGGACAAACCGTATTACACATAAAACAGCGGGTACAACCCCAGACGCCTTTGGTGCCTTCGTTGTAATTTTCCAAACGGGATTCTATTTCGGCGTCACGAGAATCCGCTACCATTCGATAAGCCTTTGCAAGGGCGTGAGGTCCTACAAAATCCGAATTGACCTCACGGGCGTTGCATTCAGAATAGCAGGCACCACACAATATACAATTGCCTGTTTGATTAAGGCGATCGCGTTCTTCGGGTGTCTGTAAAAACTCTCGTTCCGGTATAGGATTTGCCCCCGTACTCACATAGGGTTCAACTACTTCAAGATGATCCCAAAAACTACGCATATCCACTACCAAATCTTTAATGACCGGCATATTGCCCATTGGTGCAATAGTAATTTCTGGGATGGCATCTAAAGGTTTTTGCGGGGCATCTGAAAGGGTAGCACTCGCTGCTATCTGTTGCAGCCTTTGCACTTCACTGCCAATATTTTCCTTACACGCCAAAGCGGAACGACCGTTGATTCGCATTCCACAACTGCCGCAAATTGTGTTGCGACAATTCTTGCGAAAAGCTAAACTTCCATCCTGCTCCCACTTAATAAGATTTAGGCAGTCCAGAATTGTGTTACCAGGATCGACATCCAACGTATAAGTCTGTACTACAGGAGAGGAATTTTGCTCCTGCCGGATGACCTTAAAAAGGACTTGCATGCTTCAAAGCTCTTCATTGCTCTTAACTTCTAGTCTAAAGCTGAATTTACGATCTGTAGACAAATAGGAGCTTTGTTTGGCATGACTAGACTAAGGGGTGTAGCTGATTTTTAGATGCTGAAGGCTTGAAGGATAAAACAGACAGCTCTCCTGTCTTCCCCTCCAAAAGATAGATTTTCAGAAGTAAATACTTTACACTTTATACTTTAAACTTTACAAAATCTCTAGTCTCTAGTCTCTAGTCTGTCCTTTAACGATCTGCTATCTGGTAGTAAGAACCTCAACTTTTACCCAATTACGCAATTTTGCTGCAATCTAAGAATTTGGAGGATGCTCTTGTAAATATCCTTGTGAAAGTTGAGTGATTTAACGATATATTTTTTTAGTCAGCCAAATATTGGCATTAGACACTCTTTACTATACTGTAGATTGAAGTGTATTTTGCATATAGCGATGAGTGAAACCGCAACAGCTCCATTGACAGGGAAAGCACTGCTTCAAAAAGTAAAAGAGCTTTCACACTTACCACGGCGAGAAACAGCAAAACGCTGTGGCTATTACACCGTAACAAAGAACAACCAGACTCGCGTCAACTTAACAGACTTTTATGACGCAGTTTTAGGCGCGAAAGGTGTTCCCCTCGATCCAGAAGGAACAAAAGATGGTCGGGGTCGCGAACCAACCTATCGTGTAAGCGTACACAAAAATGGTCAAATTGTTATTGGTGCAACTTACACTGAGGCAATGGGATTAAAGCCTGGTGATGAGTTTGAAATTAAGCTGGGTTACAAGCATATTCACCTAATTCAGGTGGATGGCGGAAGTAAGACTGGAGACGATACCAGTGATGAAAGCGAAAGTGAGGAGGCGACTGCATCATAAGCGGTAATGCTTTCTGATATGGCGTTGCTTCTAACAAATTTATCGGGAAATTTGAAAGAACCAACTGCCTCTCCTTTCAAGGGAGCATCCTAGGGAAAGCAAATACATCTTTTGTGGACTAGACATAAAAGCTGCGGGGGTTCATGCTTACCCCCAGCGGTAAATAAGGCAGTTTTTTCCCAAACTTGAGGTGTTACGCTTGAGCCAATGAAAGCTGTCTTTAACAATGCCTATTTTTGATCGAGCCGATTGGTGGCTGGTATCACTTCCACGAACTCCTGCTGTGTTGAAGGCGATCGCTTTCTTCATTGTCTGGCTAGTTCTTTGGTTGCCAGTTGCGATTCCTTTGGCAGCAGTGCTAAAATGGCGACCCTTTCACCCCTTGGCTGTAGAGCAAAAGCTCCCTTTATTAGCTTCGCTCTATTTAATTGCCCCTGCGATCGTCTGGGGTGCCGCTTGGGTGGAGGGGGCTTTTTTTTCAGATTATGGGTTGGGCTGGAAAGCTTCAATATTCATTTCACTAGGACAAGGCTTCGCTTTAGGGGTGCTAAGTCTGTTAGTGGTGTTTGGCATCCAAAAAGCGTTGGGCTGGATCGAGTGGCGATCTCAAGAGAATCCCCTCCCTGAAGATACACAGAACCCACCGCAAAATCTGTGGTCGGTAGTCGGATCTGTCTTACTCCCAACATTGTTATTGGGATTATTGATTAGTGGAATTGAAGAGTTAATTTTTCGGGGATTTCTGCTTACGGAACTCCAGCAAGATTATTCAACTTGGGTAGCGGCGGCAGTTTCTAGCTTAATTTTTGCGCTGCTTCATTTGGTTTGGGAACAGCAGGAAACATTGCCTCAGCTACCGGGATTATGGCTGATGGGGATGGTATTAGTGCTGGCTCGTGTCTGTGATGATGGGAATCTAGGCTTGGCATGGGGACTTCATGCAGGATGGATTTGGGCGATCGCAAGTTTGGATACGACGAGAGTGATTCGCTACACTGGCATGGTTCCGGCTTGGGTAACTGGTTTGGGAGAAAAGCCTCTTGCGGGTGGTGCGGGGATTTTTTGTCTGCTGGGAACTGGGATTTTAATCTGGCAAATTTATCTTTAAAATGAGCATCTTTAAAATCAGCGATTTGCTGCCAGAATCGTGACGGGATTCAGCGGGGAAAACCGAGTCAGCGATCCCACCGGCACAGAACGCGATAACTGCACTTGCAACAACTGATAATCCCATTGCTGACGCGATAACCAGCCCAAAGTCTCATTCAGGTGTTCCAGCGTGGCGAGTGCCAGTACCAAGCGCCCTGAAGCAGTTAAATGCGAATTACAGGTATCGAGAATTTCAGTTAAATTACCGCCGCTACCGCCAATAAAGATGCGGTTAGGTGCCGGGAGGCTGTACAAAGCTTCTGGGGCGCTGCCATGAATAGGAATCACATTTTCTACTTGGAAGCGATCGCAGTTCTGCTGAATTAACATCGTGCCAGCAGCCGTTTTCTCAATCGCATAGACGCGAGAAGTGGGGAATAAACGGGCAATCTCAATCGAAACTGAGCCAGTACCTGCCCCAATATCCCAAATAATTTGTCCCGGCTGTAGCGCCAGTTCTCCCAGTACAAGAACCCGCACTTCCCGCTTCGTCATCAAGCCAGGGCGATCGCTAAAACTCAAGAAACTCCCATCCGGGACTCCCAGCATCGGCAGGGCATCCAGATTCGGTAGGAATGCGTCCCCACTCCTGCTCGCTGAATCAGACGGACGTAGCAAGACAACGACATTCAAAGAAGCAAAATCTTGCTCTTGTAGAGCCGTAATTAATTGTCTCCCGGCACAGGGAAAAGACCGAACTCGCTCATCAGCACCACCTAAATTTTCACAAACCCAGAACTGATAAGTGCTGGGTAAATCTAAAGCGAGTAACAGACCAGCGATCGCTTCCGGCGTATTTTGAGTATCGGTTAATACAGCAATCTTCTCAATGCCCTGTTGCAGCGCTTGGGTTAACTCATCCAGCGATCGCCCGTGGGCGCTGATGACACGCGCATCCTGCCAGGGAACCTTAATCCGGTTAAAAGCCAGCTGAACCGAACTCAGATGCGGATGAAACGTTAATTCTGCTGAGGGTAGTTGTGCCACCAACAGCCGTCCTAGTCCAAAAAAGAGGGGATCGCCACTCACCAATACGACAATGCCGCCAGAACCCGCAGACAGGCGATCGCGAATTTCCTCAACTACCTTTGTCAAGTCACCCAGAATCAGACGTTGGGCTGAGGAATTGGGAAAGTAAGAGAGATGGCGATCGCTCCCAATTAACAGCGTCGCTTGCTCTACAATCTCCCGCACGCCATGACTCAGCCCATCTGCACCATCCAAGCCAATTCCAACAACGTGTACCAGTGTCATGAATAGCGGCTGAATGCACGGGACGACGGGAAGTCGCTGCGATACCGACTCAACGCAAATCGATTTTTCGTGACCCTAAATAGGCAGCGAATCCCTAACATTCCTCTGCCTCCCAAGCCAATAGGAGTAAAGCATTCACAATCGCGGCGGTAATCGGTGAACCGCCCTTGCGCCCCTCAATCCGAATTTGGGGTACGGGCGTCTTTTCTAGTACCGCTTTAGACTCTACGACGGAGATAAATCCAACGGGTGCGCCAATCACTAAAGCCGGTTGAATGGGTGCCGAGGGTAACTCTGCACACAAAGCCAGCAGAGCAGTGGGAGCATTACCAATCGCATAAATTGCCTCTGGAAATTCTTGCCAACATTTTAGTAAGCCGGTTTCCGTGCGCGTCTTGCCAGGGAGAGCAATGCTTGCTTGTTCCACAGCGGCAACCAGGGGATTGTTAAAGGTTTGCGCCACCATTCCCGCCACTCCCTGTTTGACCATGCCAACGTCTGTAACAATCGGCACACGACGCCGCAAGGCAGCGATCGCGCTTTCAATCGCCCCCTCACTAAATCGAATTAATTGGGCAAATTCAAAATCAGCGGTGCTGTGGATGGCTCGACGTACAATTGCGTACTCGGAGGGGCTAAAGCGGTGTTCGCCAATTTCTCGATCGATGAGAGCAAAACTTTGCTGGAGGATGGGATGAATGGGTAAGCTCATAAATCAGGAGTCAGCTAATAGCGATTTGTAAGCCGCTATTAGCCGATTGTTTTTAAAAAGTTAAAACGGGCCAATCAGGTTCCCGATAATACCGGGTCATATCGTCAAATTTTCGCAATTGCGCTTGGTGTGTCCAAATTTCTGGAGAATTTTCCAACCATTGGTTGTTAATTTGAGAAAGTTTTTCACACAAGCGAGCGCGGTTCAAATCTGGTGAAATATCGCCAAAATAGCCCAGCGTCACATGGGCAGTAAAACGATATTGCTGTTCAATCCCCAACTCTATCAAACTCCGACTTTGATAGATAAACCGGCGAAACTTCAACATTCGCTCGTAAGTGCCTTCGTCTTTGGGGACTAAACAAACCGCGACTGCACGGGGCATTACCATCAACCCCAGCAACTGCCAAAGCATCGGATTGCCGCCAGTGAGAGATGGCTGGGACTGCTCGAAAATTTGAGCAATGCGATCGCGCAGTTGTTCTTCAAACTCCGGATTCTCACTCGTGGTGTGCCGATAAGCACTGTCCCAAATCAAATCTGCTAAGGTCACATGAAAACTCTCAGCAGGGACTGGCACAATAAAACCAGGATCTAGCTGCTGTAGGAGTTGCTCTTGGCACGCTTTCAAGCTTTCGTAAAACGTCGCATTCTCGGATTCTTCTCCCGCAGGTGGCGTGATCGCCGAATAGCCAGGGAAAGGCACGGCTTGTCTTGTCCCTGACGGGGAGGGCTTAAACTTCGGAGACTCCTGTATATGCTGTACTTGGGACTCGTAGGTTGCAGGTAGTGTTAGCCGTGCTACCCGATTTAAATAAGTGTGATAAGTCTCGTCCAATCTTAATAGCCTCGTACTTTTCAGAGATGCTTTAATGCCAATTTACCTCTACTGGGGTGAGGATGATTTTGCCCTGGAAAAAGCTGTTGACTCCCTGCGCGATCGCATTCTCGACCCCCAATGGGCTAACTTTAACTATGACAAAATTTCTCAAGCGCTACCCGATGCGGTCATCACTGCTTTAAACCAAGCAATGACACCACCCTTTGGCAGCGCCTACCGTTTGGTATGGTTGGTTGATACTACTATATGCCTGCACTGTTCGGAAGATCTGCTGGCTGAACTGGAACGTACGATACCGGCGATTCCTGAGTCTTCAGTATTTTTGCTAACGACTCGCTCTAAACCCGATGGGCGTCTCCGGTCTACAAAGCTGCTGCAAAACCATGCTGATATTCGAGAATTTTCGCTCATCCCGCCCTGGAAAACTGAAGAACTGCTAAAAAAGGTGCGTCAGGTTGCCCAGCAAGTCGGTGTAAAACTAACCCCCGCAGCTGCCGAACTGTTAGCCCAATCTGTGGGAAATGATACCAGACAACTTTGGAACGAACTGGAAAAGTTGCAGGTTTACGCCGGTATCCCGAAGCCTCTTCCCACCGCTTCTGACCAGGCAGGCGTATCCCAAGACGCGATCGCCCTCGAAGTCGTTGCTACCCTAGTAACCTCTAACACCCAAAACAGCTTGCAGCTCGCATCGGCGATCGCCAAGGGGAATACCGCCCACGCCTGTTCGCTGGTTGCCGACTTAATCGGTCATAACGAACCCGCTTTGCGGATTGTCGCCACCCTCATCGGTCAATTTCGTACCTGGTTGTGGGTGAAACTGATGGTAGAGAGCGGTGAGCGAGATGAACGGGCGATCGCCACTGCGGCAGAAATCGGCAACCCCAAACGAATTTACTTTCTGCGCCAAGAAGTCAAAGACTTCTCTGTGCGTCAACTCACCTTAACCTTACCCTTACTCCTGGAATTGGAAGTCGCCCTCAAGCGAGGAGCTGACCCCATTTCAACGTTACAAATGAAAGTTATCGAACTGTGTCAATTGTATCAATGAAGGCATAAACACGTAGAGAGAATTCTTTCCTCCCTCCCTTTACACCTAGAGGTAGGGAGGAAAGCGCTACCTATACCACCCAATCGTTACAGCTTTGGTAACACCCCGCTTTTTATGCGAAAGTGTGGTAAAATCCTCACACTCATAATATCCGTAGTTAGTTGTAGATTACTACTCGATCCTTACTCCGTAGGGAGAAGGCTTCTGTTTTCTGAGGTACCAACACGAGATGTAAATCTACGAATGCCCATCTCTAGCTGGAACTTCTCACCCTTAAAACAGTTCAGAAAAAGTAATCCGTGTGTGTTTTGATTTTCTATTTTTTGGTCGCACTAGATCATGATGACTTTATACAGTTCACGTCGCTCTCTGAATCGAGTCTTATCTCAATGCCTGAGTGTTGGTACTCTCGCTGCTCTAAGTCTGTTGTTAGGTTTTGCACCCGGTCTATCCGAGCGCTCTCATAGCCTTGACTTTAGTTCTCAGGCATACGCTCAATCACCCTTCAGCTCTAAGGACTTAAGCAACTTCGCCAGGGCTGTTTTGGCGATGGAACCGGGTCGCCAAGCTGCCTATAACGAGATCAAAAGAATCGTGGGCAGCCCTCCAAATATTGCTTGCAGCCAGCCGAATAGCCTGCGATCGCTTCCAGGAAATGCCCAGGCCATTGCCATCAATTACTGCAAACAGTCTCAAAAGATTGTTGAGAGCAACGGTTTGTCCATTGGATTATTTAATCAAATTACGGTGGAGGCGCAAAAAAATTCGGAGGTAGCAGCACAGATAAAAAATGAAATGATCCGTCTGCAAGCTCAGTAAAAAATAAACTTTTGCTGACCCTGCTTGACTCGGATATTGATGTCATCTGTGCTGATGTTAGTAGCATCACCATAACTTGCTGACTAAAGATTCCAGTGATGCTAACGATAACGCAACGCTTTCCCGCCAATTTGGATGCATCGGTCAACTTTACTCTTTTTCTGACTGCCGAGGAGCGCACGCGCAGCCGCTATCGCTTTGAAACTGCTGAGGGACAAGCTTTGTATCTGCGCTTACCCAGAGGAACCGTGTTGCGCGATCGCGATCTCCTTCAATCTGAAATCGGTGATATCGTCGTGAGAATCGTGGCTAAACCGGAACCCGTTCTCACTGCGACTGCCCAGAAACCCCTCGATTTGCTGCGGGCGGCTTATCATCTAGGCAATCGCCATGTACCGATAGAAATTGCTGCCACTCATTTGCGGTTGTCTCCCGACCCCGTTTTAAAGTCAATGCTAGAACATCTGGGGATGGAGGTACGAGAGGAAATCTCGCCTTTTTATCCAGAAATGGGTGCCTATGGACACCATCATCACGCTTAGTTAATTGGGTAATCGGTAATGGGGGAGTTTTGAGTTTTGAGTTTTGATTTCTAGAAACGCGATAATCGCGTCTGAGTTTTAACGAGAACCGATACAAAACTCTAGGCTTCATCCTAAAACTCTTCCCCACTCCCTACCTACCAACAATGACCAACGAGCAATTACCGATTCCCCATTCTCCAGTTAACCTGCTGTGTCTTATGCAACTGGTGAGTCCCGCGTTGCCGGTAGGTGCTTATAGCTATTCCGAAGGGCTGGAAACCCTCGTCGATGCTGGTGTAATTGAGAACCTGCAACATCTGGGACACTGGCTCAAACAGGAACTGGGTTATGGGGCAATTCGGTTGGAAGCAGCGGTGATGATTCGGGGATATCGGGGGGCAATTGCCGGGGATTTAGAGGCTTTAAATTACTGGAATGTCTGGTTATCTGCTGCTAAGGAAACACAGGAGTTGCAAGCACAAAGTTGGCAGATGGGGCGATCGCTAATCCGATTGCTTTTGGAATTACAGCCGCAGGTTCGGTCAATGGTGGATGCAATTGGGAGTCCTTGTAATTATGCGATCGCTTTCGGCATTGCCACCGCCCATTGGCAAATCGACGCTGCATCTGCCCTCTTGGGCTACTTACACAGCTGGGCAACCAATTTGATCGCAGCCGGGGTCAAATTAATTCCCCTCGGACAAACGGCTGGGCAACAGCTACTCCTAGAACTACAACCCATCTTGATTCAGGCTGCCAAGGAAATTTTAGCGTTAGAAGATGACGCCCTGAGTAGTTGCGGCTGGGGATTAGCATTGGCGAGTATCGCTCACGAAACACAGTACACGCGCTTATTTCGGAGTTAAAAGAAATCGGCACAAAAACATATCGCTGGTAAAACCTGGGAATAGCTTATCGTTAATTGCCTTGCTACGATGAGCAATTAGCCATTCGCAATTCGCAAATTTTATGAATGCTTTTCGGGTTGGAGTTGCTGGCCCAGTGGGTTCGGGAAAAACTGCCTTAGTCGAAGCCTTGTGTAAGGCGATGCGGCAAAAATATCAAATTGCTGTGGTCACGAATGATATTTATACTCAGGAAGATGCCCAGTTTTTAGTGCGGAGTCACGCCTTGGAAAGCGATCGCATCCTTGGCGTCGAAACTGGCGGCTGTCCCCATACTGCCATCCGCGAAGACGCTTCCATGAACATCGCCGCCATTGAACAAATGGAACAGCGATTTCCCGATTTAGACTTAGTGTTTTTAGAAAGTGGCGGCGATAACTTAGCGGCTACCTTCAGCCCAGAACTGGTAGACTTGACAATTTACGTCATTGATGTTGCAGCCGGTGACAAAATTCCGCGCAAAGGTGGTCCCGGAATTACTAAATCCGATCTTTTAGCAATCAACAAAATTGATCTTGCTCCTCAAGTGGGAGCAGATTTAGGGGTCATGGAACGCGATGCGCGGAGGATGCGGGGAGAAAAACCCTTTATCTTTACGAATTTGAAGACTCAGCAAGGATTAACGGCTGTGGTGGACTTTATCCGCCTAAATCTGGGCGAAATTTCAGAAACCGCAAGCTGACCTTTCCGAAAGCTGTTCCAAAAATTCGATTCTTTGTATCATTGATAACAATTCTTTCCCAGAACATCGCTCTAATATCACTGCTTAACTGTATATGTTCTCTATCATTGGGCTGATTCAGCCAGGAGTACGGTAACGGTATGGCAAGGCGATTAGGGCGACGTAAATTTCTTCTATACGGTTCTGCTACTCTGGGAACCAGTATTCTTCTCAAAGCTTGTAGCAGCACTCCCACTTCCACCTCTGAGACTGCCAGCCCAACGGCTGCGTCTCCCTCTCCCAGCGCGACATCCGTTGCGGCTGCCGGTGCAGGAAACACCATCAAAGTCGGGATTCTGCACTCTCGCAGCGGCACGATGGCGATTAGCGAAAACAGCGTTGTAGATGCCGAACTGTTGGCAATTGAGGAGATTAATAAAGCCGGTGGCGTCCTCGGCAAGCAAATTCAAGCAATTGAGGAAGATGGTCAATCCGACTGGCCTACTTTTGCAGAGAAAGCGAGAAAGCTAATCGATCAGGATAAAGTTGTCACCGTTTTCGGCTGCTGGACTTCCGCCAGCCGCAAAGCAGTGCTGCCAGTATTTGAAGAAAAAGGTCATATGCTCTGGTATCCCGTGCAATACGAGGGTCAAGAGTGTTCCAAAAATATTTTCTATACGGGTGCTGCCCCCAACCAACAAATCGAGCCAGCAGTCGATTGGCTCTTGCAGAATAAAGGTAAAAAATTCTTCCTAGTTGGCTCAGATTACGTTTTTCCGCGTACCGCGAATACGATTATTAAAGAGCAGTTAAAGGCAAAAGGCGGCGAAACCGTCGGGGAAGATTACTTACCCCTAGGCAATACAGAAGTTACGCCCATCATCACTAAAATTAAAGCGGCTCTGCCTGAGGGAGGGGTCATTTTTAATACCCTGAATGGAGATAGTAATGTGGCTTTCTTCAAGCAGATGCAAGGTGCAGGATTAGGGCCAGATAAATACCCCGTAATGTCTGTCAGTATTGCCGAAGAAGAAGTCAAGGCAATTGGCACAGAATATCTCAAAGGCCAATATGCCGCATGGAATTACTTCCAAACGGTAGATACCCCGGCGAATAAAAAATTTGTCGAAGCTTTTAAGGCAAAATACGGTCCAGATCGGGTAACAAATGACCCGATGGAAGCAGCTTACATTGCTGTTTATCTGTGGAAACAAGCTGTCGAGAAAGCAAAAACCGCTGACGATTTAGAGGCAGTGCGAAAGGCTGCGGTTGGTCAGAAGTTTGAGGCTCCAGAAGGCACTGTAACGATGGAAAGTAACCATCACATTTCTAAGTTTGTACGGCTAGGTGAAGTCGCAGATGATGGTCTCTTTAAGATTGTCTATGAGACGAAATCAGCAGTGAAGCCAGTTCCTTGGAACCAATTCGTTGCTGCAACTAAGGGTTTGGGATGCGACTGGTCAGATTCCAAAAAAGGTGGTCAGTACAAAATTTAAGCGGTTAAAAATTAGTCCTTAGTTATTAGTCGTCAATCTTGAGAAGATTGGTTGGGTTTCGTTACCTGATGGTGTTGGCTAATTAAGAACCTAACCCCCCATCCCCCTTCCCTATGAGGGAAGGGGGAGTCTGGAAGCCTCTTCCCTACAAGGGTAGAGTTTGGGGTGGGGAGAGGTCAAAAATTAATGCCAACAGCATCCGTTACCTCAACCCAACCTAGGGGATTTGAAAGCTAATAACTAATGACTCACGATCCATGACTAATGACCCATGATTAATGGCTGAGGAAGCGGTGTGATAGCAGGATTGCTGGATGGGATTTTTAATGGAATTAGCATCGGCGCGGTTTTGTTAATTTCAGCGCTGGGACTAGCCATTGTCTTTGGACTCATGGGTGTCATTAACTTAGCTCACGGTGAGTTGATGATGCTAGGAGCCTACACAACGTTTGTTGTACAAAATGGCTTCAAAATATTGGGTAAGCCTTGGTCTGAAACCTATATTGTTTTTGCGCTAATTTTGGCTTTCCTGGTGACAGCAGGTGTGGGATTAGTTCTGGAACGGGGAGTGATTCGTTATCTTTACGGACGCCCGCTAGAAACCCTGTTAGCAACTTGGGGCGTTAGTCTGATTTTGCAGCAATTCGCTCGCAGTGTTAGCTGGGTGTTAGTCATTGGCATTGGGATATTTTGCCTTTTGTTTTTTGGCGCTTTTTGGATTCTGTCCCGCCGCTCAGATTTTGAGCGTATTCGTAACTGGGTAATTGCAATCATGTTGCCGATATCTCTAGGCGTTGCAAGTGCCACAAGTGCAGTTTTGGGACAAACTTATAAATTGGCTGTCACCAAGCCTTGGTTTGGCGCTCAAAATGTAGACGTGACGGCACCCAACTGGTTACGAGGAGGATTGCGGCTGGGTACGTTGCAGATGCCCTATACGCGGCTATTTATTATTGCGCTAACCATTGTTTGTGTTGCTGGAATTTATGTATTTTTGCAACGGTCTTCATGGGGCTTAAGAATTCGCTCGGTCATGCAGAATCGTAGTATGAGTGCTTGTTTAGGAATTCCTACTGCCAAAGTTGATGCCATTACATTTGCTTTGGGTTCTGGATTGGCTGGAATTGCCGGTTGTGCGATTAGTTTGCTGGGTTCAGTGGGACCAAATACAGGGCAGAACTACATCGTCGATACATTTATGGTGGTTGTTGTCGGTGGCGTCGGTAAGCTGGTGGGCAGTATTGTGGCAGCGATGGGAATTGGCACGATTAACTACTTAATCAGTTCTAAAGTCTTAGTGCCGATGGTGGCACCGATAAAGCCTTTAGTGGATTTCTTTGAGTTTTTCGGCACAACCAGTATGGCGAAGGTGATGGTATTCGCCTTAATTATTGCGTTCCTTCAGGTGCGTCCAGGAGGGATTTTTCCACAGAAGGGACGTAGCGTTGATGCTTAAACAAAGACAATCGAGTAGAGGCTCAAGGCGATGATTTTGGATGCGGTTCTTGAAGTTAAGGGCATGAAGCAGCAACGTAGACGAGCGGTGCTGATGGAAGTGGGGATAACGATTGCGATCGCTCTCCTCCTCATTTTCATAATGCCAGCAGTTCTCACAGGCTTTCGTCTCAACTTGCTAGCACGATTTTTGGCGTTAGCGATCGCTGCCCTCGGCATTGATTTAATTTGGGGCTATACGGGTATGCTCAGTTTGGGGCATGGTGTATTTTTTGCGCTCGGTGGCTATGCCTTGGCAATGCACTTGCAATTAGCTCCTCTCAAGAACGGTTTACCAGAATTTATGAGCCTCTTCGGCATTACAGACCTACCTTGGTTCTGGAAGCCGTTTTATTCGTTTAGTTTTGCCGCCGCAGCCGTTGTGATAATTCCGGCTGTATTAGCCGCAATATTGGGTTATTTAGTATTTCGCAACCGGATTCGGGGCGTTTACTTCTCAATTTTGACCCAAGCAGCGACGATTGTATTTTTTAATTTCTTCAACGGGCAGCAGGGATTTTTTAACGGCACCAATGGTTTAACCAATTTCAAAACATTATTAGGGGCAACAGTCAGTGATAGTCAGACGCAATTTGTTTTCTACGCGCTAACAGTCTTATTTTTGGCAGGTGCTTATGCTTTGTGCCGGTGGCTGACTAGCGATCGCTTTGGACGAGTTCTGGTTGCGATTCGGGATGATGAGAGCCGGATGCGCTTTTCTGGCTATAATCCCACTGGATTTAAAGTTGTGGTGTTTGCGATTTCCGCTGCTCTGGCTGGAATTGGGGGTGCTTTATTCACCCTTCAATCGGGTTTAATTTCACCGAAAGCAATGGATATTGCTTTTTCGATTGAAATGGTAATTTGGGTAGCCGTGGGAGGTCGTGCCAGCTTAATCGGAGCCATATTTGGGGCGCTATTAGTCAACTTTGCCAAAAGTCTTTTGAGCGAGCAATTTCCAGGTATTTGGGTATTTTTCCAGGGAGCATTATTCCTAATTGTGGTAACAGTTCTTCCCGATGGTGTAGTCGGTTGGCTACGCTATCAAGGTTTCCAGCGCCTGCTGACACTTCTAGGGCGGAAGCAGATGGCAACCTATCCCAGCCTTGAAGAAGACCCAGAGGTACAGCATGAACGCGAAAATATTAGAAACTGAAAATTTAACGGTGAATTTTGATGGTTTTAAAGCACTGAACCATCTGAATTTCAGCATGGATGTCGGAGAATTACGGGTCGTAATTGGTCCAAACGGTGCCGGGAAAACAACCTTTTTGGATGTCATTACTGGCAAAGTACAACCGACTGAGGGACGGGTATTATTTAAGGGGAGAAATGTGAAAGCACTCTCCGAACATCAAATCGCCCGATTGGGAATTGGGCGAAAGTTCCAAACCCCCCGCATTTACCTCAACCTGACGCCCCGCGAAAACCTAGAACTTAGCTGCAATCGTAATAAAAATGTCTTAGCAACGCTATTTGGGCGTCCCGCTACTGGCGAACGTAGCAAAGTAATGAGTTTACTTGAAACGATTGGCTTAAGTGCGAAAGCAGATATCCGCGCTGGTTTACTTTCTCACGGAGAGAAGCAACGCTTAGAAATTGGGATGTTAGTTGCCCAATCGCCCGATTTATTGTTGGTTGATGAACCCGTTGCGGGGCTAACTGATGAAGAAACTGACAATATTGGAGAACTCCTAATCGCGTTAGCGCACAGTCATTCTATTTTGGTGATTGAGCATGACATGGAATTTGTGCGCCAAATTGCTCGTAAAGTAACGGTGTTACATGAGGGTTCAGTTCTGTGTGAAGGCACAATTGAGGAAGTGCAGAGCAATCCTCGTGTCATCGAAGTTTATTTGGGGCAGCCAATAGAAAGTAATTCTTTAGGGTAGCTTTAAATCAACCAAGCTTTAAAATAATCACATCCTTTAATTATCCAATAGCCTTAATAGCGTTGCTTTCTTGGAACTTCACCCAGAAAATTAAGCTGTTGACAGAGAAAAAATTACAAAAATATGGTTAGTTTGACAGAAGCATAATGACTCAAGTAAATGATGCGATCGCTCATCCGAGCAGCCAATCCCCAACCCAACTGATGCTGCAAGTCTCCGGATTGAATGTCTACTACGGTGAAAGTCACATTCTCCGCAATGTTGATCTGAGCGTACCAACTGGACAAATGGTGTGCTTGATTGGGCGCAATGGCGTCGGCAAAACTACTCTACTCAAGACAATTATGGGGTTACTGAAACCTCATAACGGCATGATTACATTTGCTGGGGAACCGATAACTAACAAAACGCCAGATAAACGGGCACGAATAGGGATTGGCTACGTTCCTCAAGGACGGGAAATTATCTCGCGATTGACAGTGAAAGAAAATTTGTTGCTGGGTTTGGAGGCGCGACGGGAGGGTAGAAATGGTAAGGAAGAAATCCCAGAAGAAATCTTTTCCCTCTTTCCCGTTTTAAAAACGATGCTGTCTCGGATGGGTGGCGATTTAAGTGGAGGACAACAACAGCAACTCGCGATCGCTCGCGCTTTGATGGGGAAGCCGCGGTTACTTGTACTGGATGAACCCACAGAAGGTATTCAACCCTCGATTATTTTAGAAATAGAAGCAGCAGTGCGCCGCATTATTGAATCTACCGGCATTTCTGTTTTATTGGTCGAGCAACACTTGCATTTTGTCCGACAAGCAGATCGGTACTACGCGATGCAAAAAGGCGGTATCGTCGCGTCTGGCTCGACTAGCGAACTCAGTCAGGATGTAATTCAACGGTTTCTGGCTGTCTGACGCACATAGCTAAAAATCTTTGCGAATAAACCGTAGAACTTGCAACCAAGGTAGGCGCTTTTACGCCTCCGAAAATAGAGCGGTCAGTTTACTCTCACAGCCGCTAAACTGTGGAGAGCCTTATGACAGATTATCTGTCTGGAGAACGAAACACCGCATCTATATTAACTCAGAGATGTTCAAGCGGCTGCAACAGCTTCAACCCAAGCTGCTAATTTTTACCTTTGGGGCATCTTTGCTACCCGTGATGTTCCTGAGTGCTGTAGCGTGGCGGTTTGTGCAGCAGCCGCTCATCGACTTAGAAAAGACTCGGCTCGACGATCAAGTTTTAGCCTTTCGGGGATACACTGCGGCTACTGAGAAAGGATTGCAAAATTTATCCTCTAGCTATGCAATCTGGACAGATTTATACAACGCAATTGGGAAGCGAGATGAGGCTTGGATAAAAAAGGAAGTCTCCGAGCAACTTGTTCTTTCTACCGATGTCGATCATGTGAAAGTGGTGGATCGTAGGGGAGAGATTTTGGGAGAGCGGGGTGACGCTTTGCGAATTCCGAATGTAGCTGAGCGGATAACAGATGCGATCGCTACCAACAAGCCAACGACGATGTTGATTGATAGCGGCTTGCCTCAGATATTGCTCTTTTCAACAGCGCCTGTTTACAACAGCGATGGTACGGGGAAGTCACCCGGAACTTTGATTTTAGGGCAAAATTTAGATGAAACTTGGTTGCGTAACTTTCTTAATTTCTCTCAACCTACCACTAAACTGCAAGTTATTTCTCTAGATGGCAAATCAATCATTTCTAGCAATACCAAATCCAGCATTGAGCCTTGGGAACAAGTAAATTTAAAGTCGCAGGTGTTACGCAAGATTCAAAAAGGTAAAACAGTTTATCGGATCGAACCAAAATCTGGTTTGAATACGATATATGCTCCGATTACTTCCCGCAATCAGCCTATTGCCATTGCCAAAATTCAAATTGTCTCAAAGTATTTTAATCAAGCTTCCATCAACCTAAACCGTGTGATTTGGCTAGGACTGGGATTGGCTACCTTGTTATCGATTGCGATCGCACATTTGCTAGCCAAACAAATCGGCAACCCGATTATCCAGCTCTCTGAACGCAGTAAAACCTTAGCCGCAGGCGATTTGACTACCCCCATTCCCGGTATCGGCGCGGGTGGTGAAATCGGTCAACTTGCTCATGCTTATCAAGAAATGGCTCAGGCGCTAAAAGCCCTCATCGGAAACCTAGAGCAACGAGTTGCAAAGCGTACTGAGGAACTAGAACAGGCGCGTCAGACTCTTGAAGAACGGGTGCAACAGCGTACTGAAGAGCTTTCGCAAAAAAACCAGCAATTACAGCAAGCCCACGACCAACTACAGCAACTGAATACTGAATTAACTACCAACGCTCAACAGCTCAGTCAAGCATTACGCAATTTGGGAAGGGCGCAGGCGCAACTCATTCAAACTGAAAAAATGTCTAGTTTGGGTCAACTTGTTGCTGGCATTGCCCACGAAATTAACAATCCGATTAATTTTATTTATGGTAATCTTCCCCATATCAGTGACTACACAAAAAATCTACTGAACCTCGTACAACGCTATCAAAAAAGTTATCCTGATGCTGAAATACAGCAATATATTGAGGACATCGATCTCGATTTTTTAACGGACGATCTGCCTAAAATTATTACTTCAATGAGGGCTGGCAGCGATCGCATTCGTCAAATTATTCTATTACTGCGAAACTTTTCCCGACTCGATGAAGCTGAAAGGAAGCGCGTCAACATTCATGAAGGAATTGATAGCAGTTTGCTAATTGTGCAGCATCGCTTGCAATCAGGCGGAGACTGGAAGGCGGAGGGAAATCCAGAGATTCAGGTAGTTAAGCAGTACGGCGTTCTGCCACCCGTTGAATGCTATCCGGCGCAGCTTAACCAGGTATTTATGAATATTTTCAGCAATGCAATTGATGCTCTGGAAACTTTCAAAGAGCAACCCGAAAAACGGATTTACATTAAAACTGAATTTAGTGCAGCTAAGCAAATAATTATCAAAATTAAAGATAACGGTTCCGGGATTCCAACAGCGATTAAATCAAAAATATTTGACCCTTTCTTTACAACCAAAACTGTCGGAAAAGGCATAGGTTTAGGACTAACTGTATGTTATCAAATATTAGAACATCATCAAGGACGTATTGCTATTATCTCCGAACCGGGGCAGGGAACAGAAGTTATCATTGAATTACCCATTAAGTTAAACAATCCAATTGGTAATCCCTAAAAGGTGCTGATTGCCTTTTTCTTAGCAATCAACAAGCTAGTAAGTTTTAATTTATCGGATTTTTTGCACTTAATAAGCAATACTTACCAATTAGAAAATTACTATTTTATTTGCTATTTAAAATTAATTTTGATTTCTAGGATCTCCAAAGAGATAGTAACCAGTAACTTTTTTAAAAGCCTCGGAAGTTTTATCACCAAGGCAACCATCTACACTTAAATAAATTCCTGAAAATTGATTTAAAAACTGTTGCAGTTCTTTGCCGTTATCAATCTTAGAATCTGGTGAATAATATACCAAAGGTTGCTTTTCGCCAGGTTGGATATCTACATCTTTTTCTCCAACCTCACTGGTTTCTGGATTATCCCAAGTAATTGTTCCTCGATCGATCATTCGGCGCAGAAGTACGGCGGCACCGTATTGCTGCGATACGGCTGTATTTGACCAGGTGCCATCGTCAACGTATTTTCCTTTAGTATAGTGGTTTGAAGCACTCCACAAATAAGGTGAAAGAACATCAGAATGGTAGAGGCGATAACCCCAACCGTTGTAGCCTTCTAACTTAAAAAGAATGTTTGGAAGGCTCCAATTTTTCCATTGGTCAAATTTATCAAAAGTTAAAGCATCAATGGCACTTTCTTCCCATGTAAAAGGAGGATTCCCACTAGACGGGCGATCTTTTGGTTCGCGTATAGTTTTTCTTGTCAGCGGATCTCCATTATGCAGGTGAGTATTGAAATTTAAGGAAGATTCCATGTTGTGAATAATGGCTATCACATACCAGGGAATCGCCAGTCTTTTCGCTACCGCATCATATCTAGCCCGATTTGTATCAATGGTATCTAAAATATTATCTACTTGCTCAATTTTATTTTTAGTGATTTTGCAGCTATCAAAGAGTTGCTGGTATTCGTTTTTTAAGTTTTCAAAGCTGATAGCTGCCATAAGAATCTCCAGTATAAAGACTTAAGAATATTCGGTTGAATCGAGTTTAATGGTATTTTTGTTTAAGATGATTTTCCGGAGTAAAAAATTAACAATTTATACACCAAATTTAATGAAAGACCTCGATCCGGCAGTAGCAAATCCCTCATCCTCTGGATGGCACGGCATTCTTAACTTGGAGTTTTCTAAAACCCAAAGCAAAACCCAGGTGATTAGCGATCGCGTAAAAGCACCGCTGAAGGTACAGCGCCCATTTTATCCAGAAGGGTCGGAGATTTGTCATAGTGTAATTTTGCATACAGCGGGGGGTGTTGTGGGGGGCGATCGCTTATCGCTTAATTTCCACCTCCAACCCAACGCCCAAGCCTTAATCACTACCGCTGCCGCCGGTAAGGTTTATCGCAGCAATGGATTGCCAGCGAGTCAAAGGATTGAAATCGAGGTGAACGCGGGTGCTACTTTGGAGTGGCTACCGCAGGAAACAATTATTTTTGACGGTGCGATGTATCGACAAGACTTGCGGGTAGAATTAGCTCCAGAAGCAAGTTGGCTGGGTTGGGAAATTACACGCTTTGGACGCAGTGCCAGAGGGGAGAGATTCTTACACGGAGAGTGGCGATCGCATACTGAAATCTGGCAGCAAGGACGCCCTCTGTGGATTGACAGGCAATGGTTACCCGGCGGGACAGAAATCCTCGACAGTCCTCACGGTTTAGCTGGGCAATCCGTTGTAGCGAGTTTAGTCTGGATTGGGCAAGCGGTGTCACCAGAGATTGTAGAAAAAGCACGAAATCTAGGGAATCATTCACCCTTTTTTAAGAAAGGGACAGGGGAAAATCTTCACCAAGCAGGCATTACTCGTCTTCCTGCTGGGCTATTGTGTCGCTATCGCGGTTCTTCTACTTCCCAGGTGCGAAACTGGTTTATAGATATTTGGAATTTGCTGCGATTGCACTTTTTAGAACGCCCTGCTTGTCCACCGAGAGTTTGGCAAATTTGAGCGAATCGTAGTAGACATAGAGAACACGAAAGAATGTAAGAGGTTATCAATGCAACTGACGCCACAGGAAAAAGATAAGCTGTTGATTTTTACGGCGGCACTATTAGCGGAACGCCGCAAGGGAAGAGGTTTAAAACTGAATTACCCAGAAGCGATCGCTTATATTTCTGCTGGCATTCTAGAAGGCGCTAGAGATGGACGCACCGTTGCCGATTTAATGAGTTATGGGACAACACTACTGTCACGGGAAGAAGTAATGGAAGGTGTGCCAGAAATGATACATGAAGTGCAGGTAGAAGCTACATTCCCCGATGGTACAAAACTGGTTACAGTTCACAACCCAATTCGTTAGATAATCCCGTAGCTTGAAGGATTGTTTATGAAGGTTGCATTTATCATTTACACGGGAATGACCGCTTTAGATTTTATTGGAGTTTACGATCCAGTTACTCGTCTCAAGACAATGAATTTTATAGCCGATTTGGAATGGGATATTTGTGCCCATTCTCAAGAAGTCAGCGATAACGCTGGACTTCGTTTCACTCCGAATAAAGTAGGTGAATCTCTCCAACCCTACGACATGATTATCGTACCCGGTGGAATTGGCACCCGAAACTTAGTTGACGATCCTGAGTTAATGACATGGCTGAAAACCTCAGCAACTTGCAAGTTCAAAGTTTCTGTGTGTACGGGTTCTTTACTACTCGGTGCAGCAGGATTTTTAGAAGGAAAAACAGCAACAACCCATCCCAATGCTTTTCAAGACCTTCAAAAATATTGTAAGTCGGTCCTAGACAAAAGAATTGTTGATGAAGGTGACGTAATTACCGCCAGAGGAGTTACTTCGGCAATTGATTTAGGTTTATATCTTTGTGAAAAGTTCGTCGGATACGAGATTAAAGAGAAAATCCGTCAGCAAATGGATTATCAGACATGATCTTACAAAAATAAGGGGTAGTGCCCAAGATGTAATGATGGAGAAGAAGAGTTTCTTTGTGATATTTTCCTCTTATGCCCGTCTGTCCCATTTGTGCATCTACTCAAACCGTCAAAAATGGTCGCATCC
>NZ_JAMPKE010000037.1:0-51980 GCF_039961955.1 Trichocoleus sp. DQ-A1 | reverse complement strand
GCTTGCTCTCCCGACCGCTTTATTAATGTAGCAACCACGAACCGCTTCTGTCAACTGTTTTGAAAAACTTTTTTGAAAAACTCTCAAAAGCTCCAAGGGCGCAGCTTTTGGGCTAAGTTGGTTGGGCAAGCTTTTAGAAAAATTAGGGGAAAACTGAAGTGGTGAGTCCCAGGGCTGTTCTACCTCCCTTGATCGTATTAGACCCACTCCTGCACTCCTGGTTGTTGGAGGATGTCGGTCGCGGCGATCGCTCGAGTCAAAGTACGCGATGTAGATGGGAGGAGCGATGAACCACCGGATGGAACTAGATGATGCTGTAATGATTAAGGATAATCACATTGCTGTAGCTGGAGGAATTGGCGAGGCGATCGCTCGTATCCGTATGTAGATGGTGAATAAAGTGGCGACCTTGACTGACCTCCACTTTGATATTGGATCTTCCTGGCTACTCAATCGTTAGAAAAAGCGGCTTCTTTTGATGAGCGACCAGCGCATTACTAAGGAGGGGCAAGTTCTGAATTAAGGCTCAAGAACACCGCTGCTAAGAACTGAACGGAGGAAGTGTTGAGCCGATTGCAAGCCCTGACTCATTATCATTAGAAGTGCAATCGTGGTACCCAAATGATGCAAACTCAACAAACCCACACGTAGCTCTCAAAGTAAGCGTTTTGATAGCAAAAGTAGCAGATTAAGAAGTAGCAGATGAAGACAATGCGGGGGAAAGCCACGGATGAATAAGAGTTTCTGCTTTAACCCTGTTGACCGCACTGTACGGCGACTTGAGTAAAATTGTCAAAATTGAACAAACTCCCAAGAAGCGGGAGAGCATTGTGAAGAGCTTAGCTTACCCCATCCTTCTTCAGATATTTTGTCCGAATGTCTGTTAGGATGAGTTTCTGCCAGTACATTCCGGTCTGTTGCTGGCGCATTGGAAAAAAGCTCATTTAAGCCATCCAACTGAACTACAAATTTCCTGCTCTTAGACTGGCCCCAGGCACTTGATTTGGGATAGGGGCATTACTAGGAGCGATCGCATCCATGACATTTCGTAACCTCGGTCTTTCAACGGACCTGCTTCGTGCTGTGGCTGACTCTGGCTATACTGAGCCAACCCCCATTCAGCAGCAAGCAATTCCCGCCATCCTGAAAGGGCAAGACATTTTCGCTAGCGCCCAAACTGGAACGGGCAAGACTGCTGGCTTTACCCTGCCTTTACTGCAACTCCTGGGTACTGCCAACGCCAACCAGGTGCATCGCAGACCTCGTGCCCTCATCCTCACACCTACTCGCGAACTGGCAGATCAGGTAAAAGATAGCGTCAAAACTTATGGCAAATACCTGTCGCTGAGAGCGGCAGCAATTTATGGCGGCGTGGGAATTAAGCCGCAAGTTCAAACGCTGCATCGGGGAGTTGATATTGTAGTCGCTACACCCGGTCGGTTGCTCGACCACGTTGGGCAAAAGACGGTCGATCTCTCGAAGATAGAGATACTGGTGCTGGATGAATGCGATCGCATGTTAGACATGGGCTTCATCCGCGACATCCGCAAAATTTTGGCAGTGCTACCTCCATCCCGGCAAACGCTGATGTTTTCTGCCACCTTCTCTAAACCGATTCAGCAGCTTGCCAGCACCCTACTAAAGTCTCCGACCCAGATCGAAGTAGCTCCCCGGAATACCGCCGCACAGCAGGTAGAGCAGGTAGTTCATCCGGTCGATCGCAATCGCAAGCGAGAACTGCTTTCTCATATGATCGGGTTCCACAATTGGCAACAAGTGCTAGTCTTCACCCGGACGAAACACGGAGCCAACCGTCTAGCTGAGCAACTTGCTCAAGATGGGTTGAAAAGCACTGCAATTCATGGCAACAAAAGTCAGGCAGCCCGTACCCGTGCTTTGCAAGACTTTAAGCAAGGAAAAGTGCGAGTATTAGTTGCCACCGATGTAGCATCACGGGGTCTAGATATTGATCAGCTGCCCCACGTAGTCAACTTTGAACTCCCTAACGTACCAGAAGATTACGTGCATCGCATTGGTCGCACAGGTCGCGCTGGCAACGAAGGAAGAGCGGTTTCCCTCGTCAGCGAAGATGAATACTCATTCCTCAAAGACATCGAACGATTGCTCAATAAAACCCTTGTGAAAGATGTGATTCCAGGCTACGAGCCAACTGCCCCAGTCCAGAAAGTGGTAGACCAAGCGAAGGGTCAGCGCGCAAATCAAGGGCGCAGTAACCGAGCAAAGTCCCAGGCACCATCTGCACCCACCCGCAGCAAAAAGCCCACCGCACCAGGTCGCGCTCAAAAAAGGCTGCACACTGCTTAAGCCTCTAGCGATTGCCGCCTAGTTAAGGCGAGATACCCGAATTTTTAAAAAAGTCGGGTATCTTTTTAGGGGCTGACAATATGGTTGGCAAGGGGTGCGGTGCAAAATACGGTAGGAGCGATCGCTATTTGGCAATCGCTGTCAGTTAGTCATCAATGATAATTATGGGTGAATGGGGAGTTACGGTTGAAGAAGCTACCCCAGCAATCGATGGAGGAACACCAATGACCGTTAGCATTCCTATTCGTGCCATTGAACTCACTCCCGGTAGCACGATTAGCATTCATAACTTGTCTTGGCAAGACTTTGAACAGATTCTTACGGAACTGGGAGAAAAGCGCAGCACCCGCATTGCATACTACCGAGGAACTCTCGAAATCATGTCCCCTCTGGCACTGCACGAACGCCCCCATCGCATTATTGCTTACATCCTCACAACAATCTTGGAGGCTCAAGGGCGGGACTGGGAAGATTTTGGCTCAACTACTCTCAAGCAACCAGAAATTGCCGGAGTCGAACCCGATACTTGCTTTTACATCCAGAATGCCAGTCGTGTCCGGGGTTGCACCAATATGGATTTAGCGGTTTATCCACCCCCGGATCTCGCCATTGAGTCTGATGTCACTTCAAAGACTACCTTGAACGCCTACGAAGCGCTGCGCGTTCCGGAAGTGTGGATATATCGGAATCGCCAACTCAAGATTTACATTTTACAAAACGGTGACTACGCCGAATCATCTGTCAGTGCTATCTTTCCCGATTTACCGATTACCGAAATGATTCCCCAACTGGTGCAAAAAGCCATTGATGATGGAACCAGTCGGATGCTGCGCGAACTGAAAATACAACTAAGTCAATAACTGGAAAGACTGGAACCAAACTAGATAAGCAAAACATGGATAGTGCTACTTGCCTCCAGAAGATTTTAGTTGATTCGCCGGTTGGTGTTGTGTTACCGGCGATCGCGCTTTTGAATCTCCCAAACTGTTGGTTAGCTGGTGGTGCGGTACAAAATACGGTAGGAGCGATCGCTGGTGAGGCAATGAAGGTTTAGAGGCTCTTGTTCAAACAATACTGCTGGTTTAACAACTCACTAGTAAGTAAGCTAATCACTTGACACTGCTGCCATCAGAAGGATGTTCGCTACCTAGTGGTTCTAGTTCAGGTAGCGGACATACACCATCTGTATTAAAAACAATGTTCCAAAATTCTGCTACATCTAGCTCTTCGCGCTGGTAGGAACATAAAGCACGGAAAAGTTGTGTAGTCGTAATCAAGCAAAGGTTGGCTCTCTTTGCCCTATCAACACAGTTAGGCGGGAAGGGATTATTGCGTAGCTCCGGTGGATGACCGCAATACATATTAGCAATGAGTATACCCTTGCTTTCCAAATTTTCCTGGAATAAAGCATCCCTAACCCACTGATCTAACTGGCGCACATCATCAAGACTTAATGATTTTGTTCGACCTTTAATTTCCAGCATTCCTATCTGACCCGCAGGAGCTGTAAGCCGTCCATCCTCACGGTTTTCCTTCAGTGGTGGATCGCTCACTGCTGCACCTAACTCTCTCAACGCATCACGGACAACTGGCTCCAAGCCCTCGACACCTTGTTCATAGAGCAGCTTACGAAATCGTGATGCGTTCTGTAAACATTGTTGAGCTGTAGCCAATTCCTTTTTTAGTCGTTGAATTTCTTGCTCATGGTGAGATATTTCTTCTACAATCGGTATCTGTTCAGGAAGCTTGTAGACTTTTACCCAATCCGGTGGAGCTTGCTCAAGTTGCAAACCATATCGCTTTTGAAGGATTAGATTAACGGCATCATAGTTGGAAATTTCCGTAGGTGAGGGAAGCCAGATAACACATCCTGACTCCCGTAGTATGTCTACTAGTGACTCTGAAGAAAGATATGATTTACTTTCTTGTGTTGCTTGAAACTGTAAATAAAAAGCAATTGGTTTTTGGAAGCGTGTTTGAGCGAGCGCACGCATGTGAACTCTTAAAAGATTTGCTTTGGAATCTATCTTGGATAAGAGTGCATCAGACAAATATAAGCCATTTACAAATTTAGTAGTTGCATAAAATGACCATCGGCGTACTTGCTGAAAGTAATAGGCAAACTCTGGATCAATGTCGCGGATTTCCTCACCTGAGTCATAAACGACTTCTGGAATCAACGGTAACCACCAACTGACAGGTTGGGACAGATGACTGCCTAAATTAATTCCTGGATTACCAATAACGATAATTTCACTATTATCACTAAACAACAGATGAACGAACTGCTGCCATGAAGGTAATGCTTCTAGCTTTAATCCACGAGCTAATTCCTCATCTAATAAAGGTATCAGGTTAAGAATAACTACATCGTAGTCAGCAACATTGAGATATTGCGGTAGGTTATCCCAGGTATAGGCAGTAACTAATCGAGCGTGTGGAGCCGAACCCAGTACTAAAATGCGCTTGTTGATATGTTTTTTTACGTTCTCTTGAGTCGGCATCACCTCATTTATCTTCTAGAAATATCTATTTGTACTACTCTTATAGTACAAATAGTCAATTGATTACCACCTTACAAAAAGCGCTCAGTACTCTCTTTTTGGAATGTGAGCGCTATAGGCATCCTTTATTTAAGGACACAATCTAGCGCTTTGACCCCTTCCGGATAGTACGGTCAATTCTCCAGTGTATGCTTTCTCCAAAGTATGGAAGTGGAACATCAAGACATGGTAGGAGATGACGCAACGAGATTTGCCTTAAAAGCTGAACTCTTGCAACGAGTAGAAGCGTTAGGGCTACAGCAAGCGCTATTTCCATCGGAAGGAGGGGAGGCAATCGATGCAATTGTGCAACACCTAGAAAGCATCAATCTCATTCCACAGCCACTTCACCCCAACTATCTCCCTTCTTTACTCGGTAACTGGCAATTGGTGTACGCCTCAAAAGGAACGGTTGTTACTCGCCAACTTGCATCAATTCCAGATTTTGGGGGAATAATAAACATCAAACGGGTGTGGCAAAAGTTGGTTGCAGGAGGTACTAAGAAAATTTTTGCCTGTAACGGCGCTTTTCTTGACTTACCCCTGCTAGGGGAATGGCGGTTACAGGCTGACGGCGTTTGGACTTGGGGCGCGGATGAGAAGACAGCTAAAGTGACTTTCGATAGTTTTTCGATGCAAGCAACAAAGCTCTTTAGTATGGAAAGCTGGAGTTTTCCTGAATTGAAAATCCCAGTGTTGGAATTTCTCCGGAATGAGGCGGAGTGGGCAACCTCCTACTTAGATGAAGAAATCAGGGTAGGACGAGGTGCAACAGGCAATTTGTTTGTGTTTCGTCGCGAGTGAGTTAGGCATTTTGAGCGATCGCATTCTATCAACTCTGCAATTATGGAGAATGCGATCGCTGTTGATTAATCTGCAATAGTTTAAATCGTCTGAAGCCCAATATCGAACGTACCCACGTAGCCTTGTGCATCTTGAGTTAGCTGGAGCATCAGTTGATCGCCGCCATCTTGAAAGATGCCATCTCGATCGTTCCTCTGGGTGCGCTGTCCCTTAGCGGCGTAGGGAGGCTGTGCGTGGACTCGATCCGTGAGGGCATCGTTGAAGTAAAGCTGCGAGGTAAACTCAGAACCCCGCCCGGACGCAGAATCGGTGCGAATCTTGAAGTGAATGTGAACCGTTCTGCCTGGATACCAACCAGGATAGATCGTTACGAACTCCACGGTTCCATTTGCATCCGTCACCTGATAGCCGCGCAGGAATTTTTGCCCTTGCGTATCCCCGTTGAAGTCTCGAACATCCGAATACACGCCCAGCGCGTCGCAATGCCAAACGTCTACAGTTGCGCCCCTCAAAGGCGTACAGGATCTACCATTAATCCCAGAGATACGAAACACCAAACGCAACGGTACTCCTGGCTTTAGCGCACCGTTCGAGGGGTCTGAGCGGATATCAGAACGGTTAAGCTTCTCATCCACGAAATATGGCCCTTCCGTCTGTTGGGGTTTCACCACGCAGGTCGGAGTCTGCGCGCTCGCTTTCCGAGTCGGTGTCTGAGTTAATGTACCTATTGGCTTTGCTGAGATTGACTGTCCGCGCCAGCATCCTATAAGCGATACTGCCGCTGTTCCCCCTAGAAAGCCAAGCACCTCTCGCCGCTTCAGCATGGAGACAACTGGGATTCTTTTCACACGGTCTTTTTTCATTTCATCTGCTCCAAATAGAATTATCGCAATCTACAACTGCACACTCTGCATGAGTAAGAGATTGCCGCATTCTCAACTGGACGGTTGAAACCACGTCTACCAAAACCCGGATCAAAACCCGGATGGTGCGCGGGTTTCAAAACTTTGATTTGTCTTCAGCATTCTCAACTGGGCAGTTGAAACCGCGTCTACACAGGCAAAAGCCGCCTGCGCGGGTTTCAAAATCGTCTTAAGTCTGCACTGACGGACTGGGTTTGTTGAGCCGCGATTTCTAATTACCAGAGCTTTATCGGCGCAAGATATCAACTTGAGAAACTATTACCCAAGGCGTCACAGACACGACCTGAAAACTAGGTCGTATCCATGAACAGCTTGCTCTCATTAGCTTGAGCTTATTGCTGAGGAGGGGGAGGTACGTCTGATTGGTTGCCATCTTGAGGTGGACGGGGCGGAACTCCCAGCGCATTTACCAGTTGCTCTTCCGTCACGCCGAGTTTTGCCGCCGCCTTAAAATCGGGTCGGGGTGGGCGTTGTCCCGGTTCGGGCGGTGTAGTTGGTGGGTTTGCAGGTACTCCCAGTGCTGCCTTCAAATTGGCTTCTGACACACCCAGCTTCTGCGCTGCGGCTGCAAAATCGGGACGGGGCGGACGGGGCGGAACTCCCAACGCATTTACCAATTGTTGTTCGGTAATGCCGAGTTTTGCCGCCGCTGCCTTAAAGTCGGGACGAGGTGGGCGTTGTCCTGGTGTAGGATTCGCTGGCACTCCCAGTGCTTCTTTCAACTTAGCTTCTGAAATGCCCAATTTCTGAGCCGCTGCGGCAAAATCTGGTCCTCGTCTGCGTCCCTGTCCCTGCTGTTGTTGATTGGGCTGGGATGAGTTTTGGGCTTGTCGGTTAGGCGATTGAGCCGTTGCCTGATTAAGAGTCACACATCCAAACGTCCCAACTAGAACAGGAATTGCGATCGCTGCCAGCAGTCGGCGGGTATTCATCACAAGCTTTCTCCTTCGGTTGAATCTTGAAACGTGTCTATAGATTCAATTAAGCTCAACCAAAATTACAGCTTGCCCTTCGTCTAAATTACAGTTTTGTAATCTGCGCTAGTGAAGGCGAGATACCCGACTTCTCTAAAAAGCCGGGTATCTGAACCGCAGGCGAAGCTCTGCGAGCGCGCTAGCGCTATCGCGTGAACTCCAGAAAAGTAACCTCAAACACACAACAGCCATACTTCCTTGGAAAGACGCGATCGCACAGATGTCTTCCTAGGATTGTAAGAGTTGCGATCGCATTCGCGCAGACTGTCTGGTAGCGAAAAAGAAGCACAATCCACAGCTTTCCTAGCGTGGAGAAGTCCTACAGGAGTTTAAATGGTTATGAACAGTTCGTCGAACCGACCTCTGGCTGTTGTGACAGGTGCCTCCAAGGGCATCGGTTACGAGCTTGCCAAACAGTTCGCCCAAAACGGCTTTGATCTCCTCGTCACAGCCACCGGATCGAGTATCGATGAAGCCGCTCAAACCTTTGAGGGACTGGGTGCCAAGGTCGAGACGGTGCAGGCTGATCTTGCTACTTATGACGGTGTAGAGACACTCTACAACCAGATTAAGGCGACTGGCAGATCGGTAGAGGCGATCGCGATAAATGCAGGGGTCGGTGTCGGCGGTGATTTCGCCCGCGAGACTGATCTGAAGGACGAGCTGAATCTCATCAACCTGAACGTCGTTTCATCTGTGCATCTCGCCAAACGGGTAGTGAAAGATATGGTCGAGCGCGGCAAGGGTCGAATCCTCTTCACTTCGTCAATTGCTGCCATCATGCCAGGGCCATTTGAAGCAGTCTACGCGGCTTCGAAAGCATTTGTACACTCCTTCTCGGAAGCACTACGCAACGAGTTAAAGGATACAGGCGTCACCGTTACCTCACTCATGCCTGGGCCAACCGATACCAACTTCTTCCATCGTGCGGGAATGGACGACACCACGGTGGGTAAAAAACAGAACGATGACCCGGCTGAAGTCGCCAAACAAGGTTTCGATGCCTTAATGGCAGGCAAGGATCACATCATCGCTGGTTCGCTCCTGACGAAGATTCAGGGCAATGTAAGCAAGGTTTTGCCTGATACCCTCAAGGCTGAACTGCATCGTCAGATGACTGAGTCTGAGTCGGCTAACAAGTAACGCACACAGTGCCTTCCCGATCATCTGTTGTATATAAAGGCGTTTTGGCAGGCATTCTCATACCGACCGGAGCAAATGCAAGCGTCGAATGAGGTGCAGACATCAATACCCGTAGGCAAAAAGTAGTTTAAAGCAGAACACTTATGCACATTCATCATCTCAATTGTGGCTGTATGTGTCCGGTCGGTGGGGCGCTCTTCGATGGCTTCAGTCGCGGTCTAACGGCTCGCCTCGTCTGTCACTGTCTGCTCGTGGAGACGAACCAGGGACTCGTTCTAATCGATACTGGCTTTGGTCTGCGCGATGTTAAGTCACCTTACGAGCGACTCAGCCCGTTTTTTATTCATTTCAACGGTATCCAGTTCGATCGCAAGTACACGGCGATCGCTCAGGTCGAGCAACTAGGATTTTCCGCACGGGACGTGCGCCATATCGTACTTACCCACCTCGATTTCGATCATGCTGGTGGGCTGGAGGATTTCCCTGAAGCAACGGTACACGTAATGCAGACTGAAATTGACGCAGCGCAGGATCGGCACGGTTTCATTACCAGCCAGCGCTATCGTTCAGACCAGTGGGACGAGGTAAAACGCTGGAAGTTCTATTCGCCGGGTGGCGAACCTTGGTTCGGCTTCCAGGCTGTGCGCGATCTCGACGGACTACCGCCAGAAATTCTCCTAGTTCCGCTTGCTGGTCACACGCGGGGTCATGCTGGCATTGCCATCCAGACAGGAGATAGTTGGCTCCTGAATGCAGGCGATGCCTACTTTTACCGACACGAGATGGACTCCTCCGAACCACGTTGCACGCCGGGAATGCGTTTCTACCAATGGATGATGGAGGTGGATCGCGAGGCGAGGCTCCACAATCAAGATCGGCTACGTGCATTATCGCGCGATCGCAGTAACGACGTGCGCCTCTTTTGCAGTCACGATGCGATCGAGTTCAAAACCTTCGCCGACCAGTCCAGCGACCCTCAGAACTTGAAAATTCATCATTCATGAAGTCAGCGTCAATCAGATTGATTGAAGAAGCAGGAATTAAGAGCGATCGCGGCGAACAACAGGAGACTATGCTCAGTTAGTCCCCGATTTGATGTTTGAGGTCAAGTCCAAAACTGACTTCTTATTTAAGCTGCGTCAGAAGTCTCAGGAATCTCTAGCTCTATGAACGCAGGTTAGGGTTTTAGTTGACTTGCGATTGGTTTATATGAAGATAAGAGAATGTTAGGCTTCCTATCAAAAAAGGGTTAGCGATTGAAAAGCCAATCGAGTAACTCTTTGTCAAATAGCTCTGGCTCTTCAAAGTGAGGCGTATGGCTGCTCTTCTCAAATATGCGGATAGTAAGATTACTAAACTTGTCTCTTACTCCTTCCCACATATAGGGTGGTGGAACGAGGTAATCGTAGCGACCAAGTGCAAGCAATACAGGTGCTTGCAACTTATCTAAGTTCTCAGTAATATCTATATCCCGAAAAACCTCGCCCCAGACATAATCAAACATAGCCATATTGACTTCTATACCTTCCCAAAGTTTTGTCGCGTCATAGTTGTAGTCAAACCAACTTTTGGGTCCCATGAGAAGGCAATAGGTAATAAAAGCTTTCTCAGGCGCAGCAGATATTTCTTGAGGCAACCTGGTCAGGTTTTTAGCAAGAGCTGCTTTACGCTCAGGACAAACAGAATCATTCAGATATCGTTCCGCCGCAAGATGCCCTTCACGCGAGTAATTTGGTCCTACACACATCATTACCACATGAGACACATTGGCAGGATATTTTTTGGCATACTCCAGCGCCATAAATCCATGACCTGAATGACCAATAACAATAATCTTGCCAAACCCTAGCTCTTTCCTAACCAGTTCAATATCATCAACCAGTGAGTCTAACTGGAACAAAGAGGTGTCTTTACAATTATAAGGAGGTGAGAAACCTCGATGATCGATAAAGACCAACTTTAGACTGCTACGAAGATTGTTAGAAAACGTTCTAGAGTAATACAGTGAACTTCCAACCACGATGGTAGGAGTACCGTCACCCTCAACAATATACTGAAGCTTAAAACCGCTTGAATACACATGGCCTGTTAAAGACATATTCTTACTTCTCCAGATTTCATCCGCTTAATCATAAATACAGAGACGACCGCCATACAGTCTATGATTTACTATGATTCGTTCAAGGAGTTTCGACATTTTAAGTAATCGCTTAATTAAATGTTAATACTAGGATAAAGTATGCTTTTGCAGCGTACTGGGTTCAGGAATAGATTGACATAGACGCAAGACATACATCCTTGTACAGTTGCGATCGCGTCTTCACAGCACCATCCAATCGTTTAGCAAATTTGAAGCCATTAGCACCAGAAGTCTTAGCTATTTTAGCTACAGTAGCAAAAGGACAAGCTACGGTAGTCAGTGCGTAAAAATAGAGGTCAGCAATGTCCAATTACTACCATTGAACGATCGTGCTGTATCAACTCATAAATCCTCGTCCTTCCTTAGTATAATTTTAGGAGAGGCGATTTGGATTTGTGTCATAGACACGCAGACAGACTTGTAGGGAATTTTTACTACCCGATCCTACAAAGTGCCTGACTCTAGTTGCTCCAAGTATATGAAATCAGGAGCCTTTACTCCGGCTTCAGCTCTGATTCTAATGAGTTTAGGAGATTCAAAAAAACGCTTGGCATCGTCTATCGATGTCCACAATGAGAAATGCACCACTTTGTTGGGATCGCTTTCATACTTTAAGACCTGATACGACCTCTCTCCAGCTTCCCTTCTTATGTCGGATGCATTGTCAAAAACCTTCTTCCACGACTCGTAGTCTTCAACTTCATGGATAATTAACACGTATTGCATAATTTATCTAGCTAGTAGTGTTTCTTTATTAACCTAACCGATGCTTGGGACATTGGTGTTGGTAGTAGTGGATCGCGAGCCGAGGCTCCATGATCAAGATCGGCTACGTGCATGATCAGGCGATCGCAGTAACGACGTGCGCCTCTTTTGCAGTCACGATGCGATCGAGTTCAAAGCCTTCACCGACCAGTCCAGCGACACTCAGAACTTGAAAATTCATCATTCCTGAACTCTGCGTCAGTCAGATTGATTCAGGAACCAGAGCTAAGGCGATCGCGGCAAGCAACAGGAGACTATGCTCAATACTAGCCCCTTAGACTTTACATAACTAACCGACGATTGCCATACCATTGACTCAAATCATGCTCAATTCCTTCAAGGATTGCGATCGCATCCATCATTGATTTTGCATCAGCCGCTAACAAAGCAAACACTGACTCAATCCGTTGTTGATAGTTCTGTGGACAGAGCGCAAAGCTATTGGCAACTGCCACCGCACCTTTCTCATTCAATAGGTATTCTTCATTGAGTGCAAATAATACCTGATTCATACAAGCTACGCTACGGAAACAGCAACCTGCTGCATAGGTAACATCAGCGCGTGCAATTGCCTTTTGTGCAATGAACAGTGAAAAACTAATTTCCCAGGCAAAAGTATCAATAGTTGCTTGTTTAAGCTGAATTGGATAGGGAGTTGTCTTAGCCTTTAAAGCGTCTAAAACGTTATATGGATCGTGAAGTGGCAGACAAATTGCAACTTCACCCATATAAATAGAGGACACAAAGCCGTGTGGATGCCCTGGTTGGTAATCAATAGTAATTTGCCCAGCATGACAATCACCAATGACACGATTAACCTGAACCACATCACGATAGAGAAAATCTACAGAGACACCTTCTATCTTTAGCCAACCACCGCCATTAATCCATTTTCCCCATCCACCAATTGGGGTGATTAGATTTGCGCGGTGCTTGTCGTCAAGTTCAGAGGCGAGGTAATTTAGAGCAGTCACATCAAGCGGATTCTCTGGGTTGTAATAAATTCCTAGATCCACATCTGACTTCTGTGTATGGTTGCCTCGTGCCCTTGAACCCCCCAGAGCAATCGCTGCAATTCCCTGAATTGACTGTAAACGTTCAACAATACGGTGGATGAACTGAGGCAACTGCTGATTCATATTGACTCCATTTTTACCACCAATTCAAACCCATTTCACATTAGATGCTAGCGGACAAGCTTCAAATAATACCCTTACTCATAACATAAGCTGCACAACTATTAGTTGTACCGTATTCGCTATTAAACAGCACCCGCTTCAACTATATTTTCCTCTAGATAAATCCACATATAATTCTTTTGAATAGTCTGTATATAGCTGAATCGAACCGATTAGGCTTTGAGTCCAATGAGAGCGATCGCGCCGAATGACAAAAAGCTGCATTTGGATTTTTAGACCGCCGTGTACAATCACTAAACACTCAAGTCCAGCTATTAGCTAAACACGCCCTTTAAATGTGTTCTCAAACTTTCAATGTTGTTCCACTGAGACATTAGACTTGGACTGGCTAACGATTTTGCTTTGGTATCTTGCCACCCCCAATCTGCTCTCATGACATCTTTATCGAGGGGAATACGATAAGGATCGCTGAAGTCAGCAACCCAATGTATCTTCACCAATCTGAAAATGCCCCATTCACCCAGTTTCCATTGAGATTGATCTTCACTTCCTTCCTTGACCAGTTCAACTATGTGCGTTAGACACCGCTCATAGCCAACTGGCTTTTGGGAAAGAATAATGAGCGCTCCTTTTGGTAGCTTCAAAGCATGAGCCTCTACACCCATACCCTCTTTGAAGTTCAATTGGAAATGAGATCCAAGGGGGTAGTCTTCATATGCCCACTTGTCGGGTTCATTAACATTATTGACATTTTTGATGTATTCCAGCCGAGTATAATTCATTTTCTTTTCCAGTTTCTTACAAGGCACAAGGTTTTTTAGTTGTTCTAATGTCTCTATGTGACACTCTGAAAACTCCTCAAATGGAGAATAACCATTCCACATTGAACTAAAGGGATAGTGGACATCAAATGGAGCGATGGAACTGAGGTCTTTAACCACTAGAAAACAGTAAGGCTTCGGTGGGTTACTAATCTGTGCTGCAATCTCCTGACCGCGTTTTGCGTAGGTTTTAGACTTTTCAATTGCTTCAGGTGTGACGAAAGGAAAAACTGCTTTTTCAGCTTCCTCATAAGTCGCTTCTACCCAAAATGAATCAACGGGTGTAGCTCCCCACTGAAAATTACGATACTCGCACTGTGACCAGTAAAGTCGAACAAGCATATTCTCTTCTTGCTTATCTTAGTTTGTTGATAGGAATCGTGTCATAACTGAAGTTATTTTGATAGTTGCTGTACAAATGCGGTATGTTCTGGTGCAGTCAACCCTTCGGAGCAACACAGCGATCCCCCCATATCCCTAGTCAAGAGGTCGTTCACTGCCAACCATCAGCCTGGAAACACTTGACTCTGAATCACCCCATCCTCATCAGCTGACAGTGGAATACAACGAGGATATCCCAAAGTTCCTAATTCAGCCAACAGCTCTATACCCGAAATCGTTGAGATTCCTATCAAACTAACTCGATTTCAACTTCCCCAAGCGGTTCTAACACACTTGCAATCTTTGTTAGATCGTCAGGATAAGGATCATACGCCGTCTCAAGCAGAACGACAGGAAGTAGAAGGACTTGTTGAACTGGCAGAATTTTTATCCTTACTATGTTTGCCCTCAACGCGGGTGATGAAGCAAGCATAGATGACAACGGAGTTCTTGGTTAGACGGCTGCTAGGCAGGTATCGAGTGCCGTAGCAAACGGCTCAGGCGCATCAAGCATGAGCCAGTGTCCTGTAGCGGGTAAAGTGATTGTGGTTAGTGCTGGACGGAGGACGTGAAGGCTGAACGGCGAGTTATTCGACGGAGCAAGAATAGCGTGAGCGCGTGCTCCCGGCGAAGCGAGGTACTCATCAAGAGCTTCTAGTGCTTTAAAGGCGAACAAACCGCGAGACGTTCCAAGCAGCCGATCCTTTGGGGTGGCAGCAAGGCGGGCGAGTATTTGATCTTGCGTTGCCGAGGTGCCCCCTGCCAGTGCGTTGCGGAAAGAGTCTTCCAGTACCGATCGCCAGCCGTCGGTTGCGAGTGCCGCTTGCATCGGAGCGATTTGTGCCTCATATACCTCTGGGGGG
Organism: Trichocoleus sp. DQ-A1; assembly: GCF_039961955.1. NCBI lineage: Bacteria > Bacillati > Cyanobacteriota > Cyanophyceae > Leptolyngbyales > Trichocoleusaceae > Trichocoleus > Trichocoleus sp. DQ-A1. Next base: position 37,159 of record NZ_JAMPKE010000037.1, on the reverse strand, counting down.
CATTGAGTGCAATCGATTGGTGGATCTACCAGTACCAACTGCGCGATCGCGTTAGGTTTAGCTGCCGCCGCAGCGAGTGCGACGCAAGCTCCGAAGCTGTGCCCAACGAGCGCGATATGCTCAAGTCCAAGGGCTTCTAATACAGCCAAGAGATCGGCTGCACACGAGGCGGGAGAGTAGTCATCATCCTCAGGCGGTGAGGAAGCACCGTGTCCCCGCAAATCGATCGCGATCGCACGTCGAGTCCGGGCGGCATAAGCAAGTTGTTCATCCCAGAGGTCTGCGGAACACGCCATACCATGCACAAACACTACTGGCAGTAGCTTGCATTCCATAGTGGTGACAGGTGCAGCGGCTTCAAGGATATGAATGCTAACGTTCTGAGCAGCGAGAGTTATTAAGTTCATACTGCTTTCCCTTGAGCCTTAATTGCTTCAGATAATCGCCATTACCCTACAGATTAATCTTAAAGCATTGTCTCTAGTCCAATTGCTGCTCAAACACTGGTCAAGCACCTCAAATACACAAACTGCTGTTCCTGTCCCTGCTATGTGATTAGCCCTGCTTACTGCTCCCATTCTACTTGAACAGGCTTTATCTCCTGTTCGTTGAATGCGGTGAGGCTAGCTCTCAGATTCCCATTTGACCAGTGTATGGCTGTGAGATGATACTTGTAGTTTTCTCCGTATTTAGCGCGATAATTGTACATTTGTTTTAAGGTCTAACGGCTAGCGTTATCGATTGCAGATCAGCTTGAACTCAGCACAAGAAGCATTAGTCAATCCGGTACACGCAGTTGTTAGCCATGCCACTAAACAAGTTAAAGTTCCATTTGCATATTACAACCCTCATAGGGGCAAGGTCGTCCAACTCCTTTCCGAAACTATGACTATCTAAACGAATTTGATATGACCTCAAAAGTGTTCCCAATTTAAAATCCCGGCACTCGTATCCTGAATGCCGGGAAAGATTTAAGTCGCTGAGCCTATATGAGAGATTTCCCGGTTCCGCAGAATCAATCTGATGCTGTGAGGTTTTTCCACTAAACTACCCCCGCATACTTAGAGCAGGGGACGGGATTTGAACCCGTGTCTCGCTAGCCTTGTTCTACAGAGAATGATACAGGGAGCGATTTTTCAAGATGAGATTGGAGCAATAGCTTGAGCTTTATTTTGAGCTTAATGCGCTAGAGCGGCTTTACCATTTGCCTACCCCCAGATAAACTGGGGGGCAGGAATCGAACCTGCAAATCCCTACTCGCTAAAAATGAACTTGTACTCCAAATCTAGTGTAGTTTAATCTGCAAATAAATAGCCAAAAATCGCATTAGCAACTTGCCGCTGCTGCACTTCCCTGCTATTGGCTTCTTCTCTAGCTTGAATCACGGCTTTTTGTAATATATCCACTCTACGCAGCATTCGATTCACGCGGTCTTGAGGAAGTGCCCCTGAGAACTCAATCAAACTCCAGGTTCCTTCCACAATATCTTTGGAAACCTCCTTGATTTGAGCAGGGTGATGTTCCGTTGCTTCATAGGCAACCACAAAATCAGTAATTTTCTTAGTTTTCACAGTTTCTTTGGGACTGGTAACGTAGCATCCTCGATTGGGGTCATGCTGCCAGTCTTTGTCAATCGAAAGCACGGGTAGCGAAGCAATAAACGTCTTCACATCCTGAAGCTGCTTTTCAAGAAATAATAGATAGGAAACAGGAACATCTGTAAGAATAGTCTGTCCATTTACTGTTACAGATGCTTTAGCCTCAGTATTAGCGTAGTCCTGAGTAGCTGCTAGGTCTAAAAATTCAGAGCAGGATTGTACAAACTTTTCGACCAACTCCTCAGCCTTCAGCGTCAGTTTTTGCGATTCAGGAGGATATACAAATCCATCCTCTTCTCTAGGCTGGTAAGTTCTGCTTAATCCTTGAAACAAGGTACTCTTCTGACCCAGTTGCGATACTTCGGCTTTGCCTTTGTTGGCGTTTGCTTTAACAGATTGCAACACGGCGATCAACTGATTTAGCTTCATATAATTACCAAAATTGGTCAATTCAATTATTGCCTAGCCGATAGAGCCAATTTCTGAATTTGCAGGAAAAAATTATTGGAACCTGTCGCTTACAGATAACCACAGGTTAAACTGAATAAACGCCCAAGCCGCCCGACGCATGAGAAACCCATGCATATTCTGTTCGTTGAAGATGAAGCGAAAATTGCTAACTTTGTCCGAGCCGGATTGAAGGAACAGGGTTTTGTTGTCGATTACTGTGACAACGGAGACGAGGGATATGCTCGCGCCTTGGACAACGAGTATGACGCGCTCGTGCTTGACATCATGGTGCCGGGAAAAGATGGTTTGTCTATCCTCAAGAGCTTGCGCCGGAAAGGACAGAATGTGCCAGTCATTTTGTTGACTGCTCGTAATGAATTGGATGATCGAATTGAGGGACTAAATTTGGGTGCTGACGACTATATCGCGAAACCATTTTTTGTGGAAGAACTCGTTGCCCGGATTCATGCAGTGATACGTCGGACTGCGGGCGATCGCCAAAATCTAGTCTGCGTCGGCCCCATCAAGCTCGATCGCATCACGCGAGAAGCCACTTGCAATCAACATATCGTTGAACTCACCACCCGCGAGTTTAACCTGTTGGAATATCTAATGCGATCGCCTGGACGAGTCTTCACCCGAACGCAAATCTTGGAACACATCTGGGGCTATGACTTTAATCCCAATACCAACGTAGTCGATGTGTGCGTTCAACGGATTCGCAAAAAGATTGACTCTATCGGAGGCGCGGGTTGGATTGAAAGCATTCGCGGCGTTGGATATCGATTTCGTCAATCAGAGTCTCAAGAGTGAAGCTGCGTTCTTTCCGTATCCGGATTGCTCTATTGTCTGCTGTTCTGGCAGGTAGCGCCTTAGCAGGGTTTGGATTAATTTCCTGGTGGCTGATTTATGAGGCAAAGGTGAGCCGTCTAGATGCAGAATTGGAAAGCCAATTGATGCGGGCAGGTCGCCCTCGACCGCGCGATCGCTGGCAGTCTTATGAAGACTCACTTGGGAAGTCGTTTGGAACCGATACAAAAACAGCGATCGCCTTACTAATAATCGGTGCAGATAACAATGTGCTGTATCGTTCCGAGCAATGGACTACCGATCTCGATACCAAAAACCTTTGGACATCGCGCCCCCAATTGCTGCCGTTTCCATCACCCCCTTCCGATCGCCCAACAGCCCCCTTTTCCGAAGCCAACCCGCCATTTCCAGAGCGATCGCAACCGCCGCCGGATCGACCCCCGCCTACGCCTCGATTCGTTACTCAGCGCACCGCAAGCGGAACATGGCGGATTGGTGCCGTTACAACACCTTTTGCTCAAATTGCGATCGCAGTGAGTTTAAACGCGATCGCAACTGAGATGGTCGTCATCCGCAACATCTTCCTGATTTCAATTCCAGGGGTACTTCTGCTTGTAGCCGGGGGTGCATGGGCAATTGCTGGAAGCAGCTTGCATTCCATCCGACGACTAACCACGAGTATTGGGAATGTCACCGCTAGCGGTTTGGAACAACGGGTTCCTATCGGGACAACGGATGTTGAATTTGTCGAATTAATTCAGGTTTTCAACAAAATGTTGGAACGTCTGGAACGCAGTTTTAAGCAAGCGTCCCGCTTCAGTGGAGATGCTGCCCACGAACTCAAGACTCCGCTAGCGATATTGCAAGGAGAATTGGAACGCACTCTGCAACAAGCCGATCCCGGCTCCGAGGTGCAACAAAGCTTGAGCAATTTGCTGGATGAAGTGCGCCGACTGACGGGGATTGTGCGTAAACTGTTGCTGCTTTCTCTAGCGGATGCCGGACAAATGAACCTGCATCGAGTTGAGGTGGATTTGTCTGGTTTATTAACTGAGATGCTGGAGGATATCGAACTGCTAGCACCGCATCTGGAGATTCAAACAGAAATTGCTGATAGTTTGTGCGTAAAGGGCGATCGCGACTTACTCATTCAAGTCTTGCAAAACTTGATTAGCAATGCCATTAAATATAATCTCCCGAATGGCTGGATTCGGATTCAGGCTCGTCGTCAGAGTACAGCTGTGTTGATTACCATCAGTAATTGCTCTCAAGAGATTCCTCTGGATGAGCGAAACCGAATTTTTGACCGTTTCTATCGCGGCGATCCAGCCCGAACCCGCAAAGTAGAGGGAATTGGATTAGGACTGAGCTTGGCGCGGGAAATTGCGCGATCGCATCGTGGTAATCTGACGCTTGACCCGACATTATCTGGACAGACTGCATTCACTCTAACCTTACCCATAGGCTTGTAAAAGCAGCGTTCTTTTTGTACAGAGCCAGCTTTCCCGTTACTCAGTTTTCGTTGAGAATATGCATTCAATCGCGAAAGCGATCGCTTTCGGGTTTCTCAAAGCTGCTAACCGCTCCAACAAGAGCCGCACAAGCACAATACTAGAGCCGCCAGCAAGCGAACTCCGAACCTCTGGCTTGGTAGAGAACAGTGAAATTGGCGCGATCGCACTTTTGCGGCGGCGATATCGCTGATGCAAATATGTCTAATCTCTCTAACCACTGTCACCTTGACATTCCACAATTTACAATTAGTAATGTCGCCAGAGAAACGCAAAAGGATTTCTTTGTATTCCGCGTAATTGAAATCCAGCCTGCACTGGCTACAAAGGCAATATTGATTTCCTGGCTTGTAATGCTTGCAGGTGGTCGCCAACGGTTCGTTGTATTTACTCTAGAGACCAATTTATGAAAGACCTGACTCGTTATCGAAACATTGGCATCTTCGCTCATGTCGATGCTGGCAAGACCACCACAACTGAAAGAATCCTGAAGCTGACAGGTAAAATCCACAAAATTGGTGAAGTACACGAAGGCGCGGCGACGACGGACTTCATGGAACAGGAGCAAGAGCGCGGGATTACGATCCAGTCAGCTGCAACTACCTGTTTCTGGAACGATCACCAACTGAACATCATTGATACCCCAGGACACGTTGATTTCACCATTGAGGTCTATCGTTCTCTGAAGGTTCTCGATGGTGGTATTGGTGTTTTCTGTGGTTCAGGTGGAGTCGAACCACAATCTGAAACCAACTGGCGCTACGCCAACGACTCCAAAGTCGCTCGTATCGTCTACATCAACAAGCTCGATCGCACGGGCGCTGATTTTTACCGAGTCGTCAAGCAAGTCGATCAAGTGCTTGGAGCCAAGCCACTGGTGATGGTGCTGCCAATTGGCATTGAAGAACAGTTTTGCGGCGTGGTCGATCTGCTGACCCGTAAGGCATGGGTGTGGGACAACTCTGGCGATCCGATGAACTATAAGATCAAAGATGTTCCTACCGACATGGTCGATCAGGTCGAGACCTACCGCGAACAGTTGATTGAGCTAGCGGTTGAGCAGGACGATGCTGTGATGGAACAGTATCTCGAAGGGGAAGAGCCGTCGATGGAGGATATTAAGCGTTGTATTCGCAAGGGTACTCGCGACTTGGCGTTTTTCCCGACCTACTGCGGCTCGTCGTTTAAGAATAAGGGCGTACAGTTGGTGCTGGATGCCGTGGTTGACTACCTGCCGAACCCGATGGAGGTCAAACCGCAGCCAGAGATCGATCTGGAAGGGAATGAAACAGGCAGCTTTGCGCTTGTCGATCCAGACAAACCATTGCGGGCACTCGCGTTTAAGATCATGGACGATCGCTTCGGTGCTTTAACCTTCACGCGCTTGTACTCCGGAACATTGTCCAAAGGCGATACCGTACTGAACACCGCGACAGGTAAGACTGAGCGGGTCAGCCGTTTAGTTGAGATGCATGCGAATTCTCGCGAAGAGATCGACTCAGCTCAGGCGGGTGACATTGTGGCGATCGTCGGCATGAAGAACATCCGAACCGGACACACCATCTGCGATCCCAAGAATCCCGCAACGCTGGAGCCAATGGTCTTTCCAGAACCCGTCATCTCTATTTCGGTCAAACCGAAGCAAAAGGGAGGTGAAGAAAAGATGGTTGCCGCGCTCACTAAGATGGTGCAAGAAGACCCGTCTTTCCATATGGTGACAGATGAGGAGAGCGGCGAAACAATTCTCAAGGGGATGGGTGAGCTACATCTCGACATCAAGGTGGACATTCTGAAGCGCACCCACGGGGTTGAGGTTGAGGTGGGTAAACCTCAAGTAGCCTACCGCGAGTCGATTACGAAACGCCTCGAAGACAGCTACGTCCACAAGAAGCAGTCTGGTGGTTCTGGTCAGTTTGCCAAAATTGGCTATGTAATTGAGCCGGGTGAACCAGGCAGCGGCTTCCAATTTGAGTCAAAGGTGACAGGTGGTACCGTGCCGAGAGAGTATTGGCCAGCAGTGGAAAAAGGCTTTGAAAGCTGCGTCGATCGCGGTGTATTGGCTGGGTTCCCCTGCATGGACTTAAAGTTCACGCTGCTTGAAGGGGGTTTCCACCCGGTAGACTCGTCAGCAATGGCGTTTGAGATTGCTGCAAAAGCCGCTTATCGGCAGTCTGTTCCTAAGGCTGCGCCTCAGCTGCTCGAACCGATTATGAATGTTGATGTCTTCGCACCAGATGATTACATGGGCGATATCATCGGCGATCTTAACCGCCGCCGAGGGATGATGAAATCTCAGGAGACAAATCAGACGGGGGCACGCATTAAGGCAGATGTGCCTTTGAGCGAAATGTTTGGATACATTGGCGATCTGCGTACCATGACATCTGGGCGCGGACAGTTCTCAATGTCGTTCTCACACTATGCTCCTTGCCCCAGTAACATCGCAGAAGAGGTGATCAAGGAAGCCAAAGAGCGTCAGGCTGCACACTAGGGCATTGGCTCCGATGAAGCGATTTGTCGGAGCCAATAACCGATAGCAATCCTCAATCAGTCATGAGATTTCTGCGTAGTGTGAGCATCCTGCTTGCGTTGAATCCCAGGCAAGATGCCCGCACTACGTATTCTTATGACTTTTCTTATGACTTAAATAGGACTGCTGTATATAGACGTGAATTTGATGCAAATTTTCTGGCGGTCTGTCGATATTAATTTGTTATGAAGCTGAATCCTTTGCCTACAGAAGTCATTCTGAGCCATCCCCGTTCTACCCTGAGTCATCTATATCTAGACTGGAATCCTGAGCCTGGAGCCTATTTAGAAGTCGAGGGTCAAACATATATGGTTTTAGAACGTAGGCATCGCTATCTGCTCAAATCGGGTCGTTATCAGCTTCACAAAATTGCTCTTTACGTTCAAAAGTTCGATACCCCGACAGAGTGCAGTCTGTTGGACGGGCGCTGGGTAATCGGAGATATCACCTGCTCATACAATGCTCGCTCTGAGTTGCTTCGATGTACGATTAATCCCAGTGGGCCTTGCGATCGCTGCGTTCATTATCAGGCCTTTTAGAATCGCTCTTTATCCCATCAGTTGCGGCTTAATGCCATCTTCGGGTTGCTACAACGATTCGAGCAATAAAGAGCCATTTTATATAAAAAAGTTTAAACTTTGTCTTGCCAACGGATGACGTGACGTACTTCGCTCAGAAGCCCTGAATCCTAGTAGCGTCGGTAGTTATATGAATCTGCATCGATAAAGGTAAAACGAAATCGTTTCTGCTTAACCTTGTGCTAGCAAATATTCTAACGTTTTCATCGCAGGAGCCAGACGCAGCTTAGAAATTAAGGAGTATGTATGGCAGGAAAATTAGACGGAAAAGTGGCAATCGTCACTGGTGCATCGGCGGGAATTGGTGAGGCGACTGCGATCGCACTAGCAGCGGAAGGCGCTAGCGTAGTAATTGCAGCACGACGTTTTGACCAACTGAATGCGATCGCAGATGGCATTGCAGCGACGGGTGGAAAAGCATTGCCAATCGTGGCAGATATCACGGATGAAACTCAAGTTCAGAACCTAGTGCAAAAAGCCAACGCACAATTTGGTCGAGTCGATATTCTCGTCAACAATGCGGGCATTGCTTTGTCAGGTAATATTGAGGGAGCAAATACCTCTGACTGGCGACGCATGATCGATCTCAACGTTCTGGGATTGATGTATGCAACTCATGCGGTTCTTCCTATCCTGAAAGCACAAGGATCGGGACATATCGTTAACATTTCATCCGTTGCAGGTCGAACCGCACGAGTAGGAATCGGTGGCTACAATGCGACAAAATGGGGAGTCAATGGCTTCTCGGAATCGTTGCGCCAGGAAGTATGCAAGCACAACATTCGCGTCACCATCATCGAACCAGGCATGGTGGATACGGAAATCGACAGCCACATTACCGATCCAATCGCCAAACAACGCACCGAAGAACGGCGTAAATCGATAGTACCCCTGCAAAGCGAGGACGTTGCAGCCGCGATCGCTTATGCCGTTACCCAGCCGCCGCGAGTGAATGTCAACGAGATTCTGATTCGACCCACCGATCAAGATTGGTAATGAACTGCATAATCACGCGATCGCATTCCTTCCTGTGCTGGTAAATACAGCATCTACACATCAGTCAGCCTGAGCTGAAGGCAACTCTACCAAAGGTCAAGTGTCCGTCGCGGATAAATCAATAATTAGATAGTTCTTGACACTCCTTACACGAGCGACCAGTAGCCACTTAGTTTTGTAGAGAGTAAGATTGGCTTAGCGCGATCGCGATAGCACTTTTATCAACACCTTTATCAGTTATGAATGGTAGTGAACTACAGAAAAAGCACTTCGCCACTCTCAAAGTGAAATATCAAGTAGGTCAGCAGGGGAGTGCTGCATCTGATAGTTTTCTATACCTAATACTGAGAAAAGCCGATTTAGATATTCAGATTACAGATTTAGAGATTCAGTGGCTAACGGAGAATCGCCTGTTTGGAGCTATTGAGGGCATTTCTTTACAGCAATACAAGGCCGAAGAAAATAAGAGGATAGAAGCAGAATTCTGGCAACTGCGAAAAAAGTACCGAATTCCGGAAAACGTAGAACTTCCTCTCTCTAGTTCTATATATCCAGTGCTTTGGAAACTTGATGCTGGATATACACTAGCAGATTCAGAACTCAAACTCCTGAAGGCTCAGGGGCTTGTAGAGACCGTCAATCTGCTTCAGGACATACAAAGTTTTTCCAAACTAAAGGTTAAATACAAAGCTACTCAGCATCTAAATCAATTTCCTGAAAATCCGCTTTATTCAATACTGAAGAAGCTTGACAAAAAAGAGCTGCTAGATGACTCTGAAGCGGACTGGCTTTTGGAATTTGATTTTGAGGAAACGCTAGAAATTTATTGGCAGCAGGAGGAGCAAAAAAAAGCTGAACTAGAGTTCTTAGAACTAAAGTCTAAATATCAGGTTGCTTATCATCCAGACATTTCTGTCCCAAGTTCACTATATTCTATCTTAATAAAACTTGAGAATGAGGAAGATTTAGACTCTGGTGAGTGCAAATGGCTGAAACAGCAAAAGCTAAATAAGCTAATTGAAATTGATGAAGAACGAAAAGAGAGAAAACTTTTCATTAACCTTAAAGCAAACTATAAGGCTACTCAGCATCCAGATTTTGAAATTTCAAGTCAATTATTTAAAGTCCTCATAAAAGTTGCATTTGCTCAAATCAAACTTTCAAACTTAGGTGAGAACATAGAAACATTTTCTAACAATTTAGAATCGCTGTGTAATGAGGATATTAATTGGTTAACAAAACAAGGGCTTTCTGAGACAGCAGAGATTGCCCGAGAAATTTACTTTAAATCATTGAAAGCTAAATATCAAATCATAGGTCAACTCCCAATCGAGCCGTTCTATGAGATTATGCTTAAACTTGAGCGAGAGGAACGACTAGCTCCTAAACAAGTGATTCAATTAATTGAAGAAGGTCGTCTTGCCAGACGTGGTAAAATTGCGATCGCATATTACAGATTAGAAGCAATATTTTACGAAAAAGAATACCAACGAACTGGAAACAAGTGGAACCTACCCAGTGCGAGTAGCAATTGGCGTAAGGCAGATCAACCAGAAAAAGCTTTGCAAGTTACAAAAAATGTGGATTGGACTAAAATTCGAGAAGCCGATCTCAAATCCGCTTTGTTGGTAACAAGGGGTGCTGCCTTCCGCGACCTTGAGCAACTGGATGAAGCAGAAACTTGTGCTGTACAGGCAACAGAATGCCAGCCTGAAAGCCACCAGCCTTATACCCTAAGGGGGGCGATTTGCTATGACAGACGTGAATACGAAAAGGGTGATGTCTGGTTTGAAATGGCAGCAGAACGCGGGGCTGATGATACAGACGACGAAATTGAAAGAATTGTCAGAATGACGAAAGACAAGGATAAACGCAGAGAAGTCGTAGAGTATCTTCTCAGCAAAGATCCACAGCGTTATGCATGGGCAAAGTCATATCTAAAATAGGTGGGATTAATGCAAGGTAATCTGCTGCCACTAAACTGTGCCGTTAGCAGTTCAAGCTACGCGATGCTAACCCTAAAGCTTCAGATGTTGCAACTGGCTGGCAAACCAAACAGCTAATAGTGCCACTGCAAGACCAGAGATGATGAAACAAGGAACGTGACCAAAGTATCAACAATCCAACCTAAAGCAGCAGCACTAATGCCTTGTCTCCAAACAGACTAACGCAAATAGCGAAGCGGCTGTTTCTGTGAGAACCGCTTAAATTTAGCGCTTGACCGTATCGGCGGACTGATTGAACAACAGATCCCGCGCCTGATCTGGACTGATTACTTGATCTTTAAAAGCTTCTGCTTTCTCATAAGCGCGAATGGTTGCAGGACGGGCTTTTATCGCTTCAAACCAGCGTTGCAGGTGGGGAAAATCTTCGATCTTTTGGTTTTGCTTTTCGTAGGGCACGATCCAGGGATAAGCAGCGATATCGGCGATCGAATAATCACCGGCAATAAATTCGCGATCGCTTAATCGTTTATTCAACACTGCATACAAACGTCCCGTTTCATTCACATAGCGATTAATCGCGTAGGGAATTTTTTCAGGGGCGTATTGAGTGAAATGATGGTTTTGTCCTGCCATCGGTCCGAGTCCGCCCATCTGCCAAAATAGCCATTGCAGAACCTCTGCGCGATCGCGAATATTTGCTGGAATCAACTTTCCGGTTTTTTCTGCTAAATACAGCAGAATTGCACCAGACTCGAAAACAGAAATCGGTTCGCCACCCTCAGCAGGTTCGCGATCCACGATTGCAGGGATGCGATTGTTGGGGGAAATCTTTAGAAACTCTGGTTTAAACTGATCGCCCGTGCCAATGTTGATCGGAATGAGGGTGTAGGGTAGCCCAACTTCCTCTAGAAACATAGTAATTTTGTGTCCGTTTGGCGTCGTCCAATAGTAAAGGTCGATCATGATGATGTCTCCTGAATATTACAAAGATTAGGTTTTAGCGATCGCTTTCAGCGCCGAACTGACAGCTCAAAGATAATCAATGCTGTGGTTGCCATGCGCTCAATTATTTCTCCTCCTACACACCATGCTGCTTAAACCATGCCTGAAGGCGTTTCCAACCATCTTTGGCTTCTTTCTCGCGGTAAGAGGGGCGATAATCGGCAAAAAAGGCGTGGGGTGCATTGGGGTAGACAATGATGTCAGATTTGCTGCTGCTGGACTTCAAGCGATCGCGCATCTGCTCTACTGTATCCAGGGTAATCCCCGTATCCTTGCCACCATAGAGTCCGAGAATCGGGACACTCAGCGCCGAGGCTATATCGACGGGATGTTTGGGTGTCAGTTCGGTAGCATTGCCCACCAGACGCCCGTACCAAGCCACGCCTGCCTTGACTTGGGGATTGTGCGCTGAGTACAGCCAGGTAATGCGTCCGCCCCAGCAAAAGCCGGTAATCGCCAATTTATCGGCATTCCCCTCGGCTGACTTTACCGCCCAGTCTACCGTAGCATCCAGATCGGAAAGCACTTGGGCATCCGGTACTTTGGCGACTACTTGGCGAATTTCATCAACGTTGCTTAACTTTAAAACATCGCCCTGACGCACAAACAATTGGGGTGCGATCGCTAGGTACCCCAATTTGGCAAAGCGACGGCAAACATCCTGAATATGCTCGTGTACGCCAAAGATTTCCTGAATCACCAAGACAATCGGGAAATTTCCACTTTTTGCTGGCATCGCCCTGTAAGCTGGAATTTCGCCATCTTTAACTGGAATTTTCACTGCACCCGTGACTAATCCCTTGGCATCAGTCGCAATCGTTTTGGCAGAAATGGGTTGCACTGCTAGGGCAAAACCTGTTGTCAGGGTAGCCGTAACCATAAATTGGCGGCGCGTGATTTCTTTCATTCTCTTTACCTTGAGCTATGCAGTCTCAATCCTAGTTAAGGAGGAAATGAGCTGTAACCAAACAGCCATTAGGCAGATGCAATAGCTAGGAAATCTAATTATCAAGATCGAAAACAAGTGTAAACAAAAAATAAAGTTGTTGACTAGAAAATAAATTTCTATCTAAAGAATAAAGCTTGCCACGGGTAAATACCTGGGGTAGTTGGGAGGTTATGGATGGGACGCGATCGCTCTCAACTAACCCACCTGTCAACCACTGGACACGCGCCGCTACTGTGTGCGAGGCGATCGCACTAAAACACAACTTACAGCTTTAATCAAACAGATACGCTCTTAAAGAAATTGGTTAGGAAGGTGGCAAAGGTGGCACTGCAAATCCAAGTATGAAGTAGAATTTGCCGTTAAACTCAAACTCTCTAAGCATCTCCATACCAAGTTTTTGAGTATGCGCCCGAAGACTTCTCGGATTGTCATTGGCTACGAAAGCAACGCCAGCATTGAACCGTGTGGTGACTTGGGCTAGAAGTGCTTGAAATAAACCTTGTAAGATACCACTTCCACGGTAAGTAGTTGCAATACAAACCGGACCATACCAAAAGGAACGGTAATTGCTTAAAGGTTGCCTATTAAACATTATTTCTGGATACAAGCTCATTATATATTTGAGCAAAGGAATCTCCTGAGAGGATTCTTGAGTTGTTGCACAAACATATCCAACCACTAGGTTCTCCTGCTCAGCAACCATTACTGCCAAATTTTCGTTGAGCGCTGCCAGATGAAAATCATCCTTAAAGTCAATTGATAGAAAGCCATTCTGCCTCTCTAGCTCAGACAAGTTAGACACGAGATTCTTTCTATGCAAAGCGAGAATTTCAGGATAATCAGCCGCTAATGCTCGTCTAAAAATGATGTTCGTCATGTTTATTATATCTCTTGCAAATTAGCTCAAAAATAGGTGTGAACGCCGTAATATAGCAATCTTTTTAAAGCTGTAAACAGGTATTTTTCCTAATTTAGAGACGCGATGTATTTTGTTTTTATTGAAATTTACGCATTATTTAAGATTGTTATAAGCTGTAATACTACTTGCCTGCGGCTATTGAAAAGTTAAAATTTATTCTTCAATAAAATTCAGTCTATGAATTGAGTTAGTACACGTTCCAACTCATTCGGTTGAAAACTACCCTCAGCAGGTTGCCGATTCTGGTGCGCTGGTTCCAGATAAAGGTATTCACAATAAATATTCGTAAACTGAGTGTGGCGTTTAATTGCCCAACCAAAGATACAAGCTCCCGTCAATACGGCAAAGGAAAAATCTGTATTTTGCATCGCACAATGACTGAAGTTGGCATCGGTTAAGTTCGCTTTCCTAAAAGACGTTCCGGGATTGCTTTGAATCGCTTGAATTAGCCATTTGAGAATACGGAAGGTCAAGAACGCGGAAACGAACATCAGCAGTAGGAGGAACAATCCTTGAACGATTGCTCCATCAACGAAGCCAAGGATGCTAACAATCACAAGCCCAAGGGTGAGCGTCACCATTACCGCCAACAGTACAGCAATGGCTGCAATGTTCAAGAAACTCGTGATTTGTGGAAAGCGGAAAGCAATCTTATCCCGGATGAAGCTTCCAAACACGAGAGCTAATATCGGAAGCGCACTGAAAAAGAAGTTGAGTCCCTTATTGGAGCGATCGCCCAACAATACCATTGACACTTGGGCAGCGATCGCGCTGAAGGCGACTAAAACAACTGGACCAACGATAGCGGCAGCAACTAGAATATTTACCTGGCGGCGGCTCTGACCCGTTTTGGCCCTCTCAAACGTTGCCCCAATTAGGGTCGCCCCAGTGAAATTGCACCCCCGCAAGTCAGAGCCACTGAAGTCTGCGCCAGCCAAGTCCTGCCCTTTGAAAGAGCAATTTTGCAAGTTTCGGTTGGCGTAGTTTCGATTGGTCATTATTTGCTGGCTTCGTTAGTATCAACAGCTACAGAGTATAGTTCCATAAAATTGCCCGATGGTAGGACTTATGCATTGACAGAAGCCAATTTCTGGGCAGTCGCCCCAGCATCTTTTCTAGGGGTTTCAGGATGAAGTCAGGCGCTACCTGAAGAGACAGATTTCAGTTTATACCAATTTTAAATTAACCTTCTTGAGGCATTACTTTTCTCAAATTTTTTTAAGTCGTGGATAAAGGGATTGATATCGCATCCAAGCCTCTTCTAAGGCTGAATTAACTGCTTGGGGAGTTACAGTAAGCGTTGGTGTAGCTGCCAGTTTGAGCGTGTCATTAGCATCCGCATATACGCCTATTCCGATACCCGCCAGGAGAGCTGCACCCCGCGCGGAAGCAGCAGCGACGGTAGTTGTATAGAGGGGTATTCTCAATACATCGGTCAGTAATTGTTTCCAAAGCATTTCTGCCGTTCCACCGCCTGCTAAACGCAGTTGTGTCGCTTTAAAACCTGTCGCCTCAAGTGCCTCAAAACCTTGTCGCAAGGCAAAAGCAACTCCCTCTAAAGCCGCCCGCATCAGGTGCGCTTGTGTGTGATGAAGTCCAAGCCCTACCCATGCCCCACGTACATAGGGGTCAAGATGTGGAGTTCGCTCGCCTGTGAGATATGGCAAGAATGTCAACCCTTCACATCCTGGGGGAACAGAAAACGCTTGAGTATAGACTTGCTCCCAGCTCAAGCCGAGGATACCTCGCACCCACTCAAGCGCTAACCCCGCATTTTGCATTGCGGCAAGGGTGTACCACTGGTTCGGTACGGCGGCTCGATAGAGATGTGTACGACCATGAGGATCGATAATGGGTTGGGATCGAGGTGTAATGATTTGAGCGCCTGTGCCGATGGTTAGTTGAACTAAACCAGGTAGTAGTCCGTTACCAAGTGCCGCCGCTGCCGTATCCGCAGCACCAGCGATAACGGGTAAGCCAACAGGTAAGCCAAGATGCTCTGAAGCAACAGTTGTTAGATAACCTGCGATCGCACTAGAGGGGATAATTTTTGGTAACCAATCGCAACGTAGATTCAGCGCCCCGATTACTTCCCCAGCCCAGTTGTCCGACACAACATCGTAAAGCAAAGTACCGCTAGCATCAGATGGTTCGGTTGCGACTTCTCCAGTCAGCCGTAACCGCAGCCAATCTTTTGGCTGGAGTGCCCAACGCGCTTCGGTGTAGACAGTAGCCTCGTGTTCTCGTAGCCACAACAAAGTTGGACCCGCCATTCCAGCCGTAATCGGGTTGCCCAAGCGCTCTAGAATAGCGGCATCGAGCGAATGATAAGTGTTAAGCGTGGCACTAGAGCGAGTATCTGCCCAGAGGATAGCAGGACGCAGAGGCTGACCCGACTCCGAAGCTAGGACAACACCGTGCATTTGCCCTGAAAGTGCGATCGCCTGTACTCGATCGGCATGATTTCCTACAGCCTTCCTCACAGCCGAGGCAACAGCTAACCACCAATCTTCTGGTTCCGACTCAGCCCATCCAGGGTGGGGTGCATGAACAGGATAAGAGCTTGACGCCTCACCTATAGTGGTTCCGTCTGTCGCTAGGAGCAATGCCTTAGCAGAGCCTGTTCCTAAATCAATGCCAAGCAACATTAGGCTAGTCCTCAAATCATTCAGCGTCTTAGCAAACGCGCGATCGCTTGCACCAATTCTTCCGGTTCGACAGGCTTCGAGATGTGCATCCCAAATCCGGCAGCTAAGGCTTGCTGCTGATTGATTTCTCCAGCATAGGCAGTAAGTGCGATCGCAGGAATCGTGCCTCCCTGTTGGGGCGACCACTTTCTAATTTGCCGAATCAGCGCATAACCATCCATCTCTGGCATCCCAATGTCACATAAGAGCAGATCGGGGACAGATTGATTCAGGTGGGTCAATGCCTGTACACCCGAAGCGGCTGTCGTAACTTCTGCACCAGATTGCGTCAGGGTGAATGCTGCCAACTCCCGCATATCTGCATCGTCGTCCACAACCAAGACCCGAACACCTGCTAAGTCTGTCGCACTTTCTGAATGCCTACGATCGGAAGAGGGTTCCGGCTCAACGAGGTTTAACGGGAGCCGGATGGTAAATGTAGCCCCTAAGTTTTGTCCTAAGCTGTCTGCTTGAACGGTTCCTCCATGCAGTTCGGTAAAATGACGGACGATCGCTAGTCCCAATCCCAATCCGCCGAATTGTCGGGTCGTTGTCCCATCTTCTTGACGGAAGTAGTCAAACACATAGGGTAAGAAGTCTCGACTGATGCCTTTTCCAGTATCTTTGACTTGAATCTGAGCATACGTGCCAACTTGCTCTAGTCGCACTTCGATTCGTCCTCCGCTTGGGGTGAACTTCACGGCATTGGAAAGGAGGTTCCAGACTACTTGTTGCAGGCGATTCGTATCGCCTAAAACCGTTCCTGAAACGGGATTAAATATAGTTTGGATTTGAATGTGTTTGGCTTCGGCTGCTAGTCGTACCGTTTCTAGGGCGGCTTCAATCGTTCCTGCTAGATTTACGGGAGCGACGTTTAACGTCATTTTTCCTTGCAGAATGCGGGAAACATCCAATAAGTCCTCAATTAATTGGGCTTGCAGCTTGGCGTTGCGTTCGATCGTTTCTAGGGCTTGCTGGGTTTTTGTGGCATCGAGTCGCCCAGTTCGGAGCAATTTTGTCCAGCCCAGAATCGGGTTGAGAGGCGATCGCAACTCGTGGGACAACACCGCTAAAAATTCGTCTTTAATCCGGTTAGCGGTTTCTGCTTTTGCGCGATCGCTTTGAGCCGCCCGGTACAACTGAGCATTGTCAATCGCCAAGGAAGCACGACGAGCCAATTCCTCTGCTAGTTGCAAATCTGCCGGGGTATACTGTCGTTCTGATTCGGCGGAGATAAAGGAAATGACCCCTAGAATTCGTGCCTGAGTTCGTAGTGGCACCGTCATTACCGATTTGAATCCCACCTGCCGTAGAATCTCTAAATGCTCTGAATCACGCGCTGCCTGCACCAACACTTCATCAGGAATATCGGGCACTAAATCCGGTTGTCCAGTCCGCAATGTGTATGCAGCACCGCGAGGGTCATCTGGGTTTATCGGATACTTGTCTCTAATCTGATATGCCCATTCCAGCTTGGCAGGGTCGATGTGAGCAACCGCAATCTGCGCGATCGCACCGTTCTCTTCTATCATGTGAACCGTACACCAGTCGGCTAATTCCGGCACCGTAAGCTGTGCGACGCGCTCTAGAGTCGTTTGATAATCGAGTGAGGATGCAAGCACGGCACTCGCCTCAGAGAGAAAGTGTTGGGCAAGCTCTAACCTGACGCGCTCGGTCACATCTACCACATAAACTAAAACCCCTTCGACCTGACCATTTGAGTTAACAGTCGGAAGATAGTAAACGTTGTAGTAACCGGGACGGCGATCGCCGCGTCCGGGAACATTCACCGCAAAGTTTGGTGAAATAAAGGGATTTCCTGTGGTGTAGATCTGATGAAAGACTTCAACTAATTTGGGATCGAATTGCCCAAAAAGTTCTGGAATGGAATGTCCTAAGTGTTGCTCGCGGCTTAATCCATTAATTTCTGCTAATGCTTCGTTGATGGCAATAAATCGCTGCTTTTCATCTAACAGAGCAAGTCCAATGGGTGATGTTTCAAAAATGGTTTCCAGTTGGCGCTGTGCGGCTTCTGCTTCAGAGCGTGCAAGGCGCTCGCGTTCTAACAGTTGTTCTCGTTCTTGTTCTGCTTGCTTGCGCTCCGTCACATCCAGCACCAGCGATAACACCGAAATCATCCGTCCCGATTCGTCCCTGAGACTGGAGTTATACCACTCGCAATGCACAATGTTGCGATCTTCGGTGTAATTGCGGTTGTATGAAAAAATATGGGGTTCTTCACCATAGACCAGCCGTTGGCAGACTTCAGCAACTGCTTCCAGGTCTTCCTCAAAGACAAAAGGTATCTCTGTTAAAGATTTACCCAGCATTTCTTCGGCTTTCCAGCCCAAAATGCGCTCTGCACCAGCAGACCACCGAATGACTTGAAAGTCTCGATTCCATTCAACGACTGCCATAGGAGAGTTTTCAACATGGAAGTTGAGCTTTTGTAGGGCTTGACGCAACGCCTCTTCCGCTTGCTTGCGTTCTGTGATATTTATGACGACACCAATCGAGTGCTTGGGATTTCCCTGAACATCATAAGTAAACTTTCCTCTCGCTTCCACCCAGTGAACCGAGCCATCTGACCAACGTAGGCGATATTCATGGTGATACTCTTTCTTTTGGGCTATCGCTTGCTGAAATTTCGCCTTAGCTTCTGCCAGGTCATCGGGATGGACCCGACTTTCCCAAACTTCATGGCTGGGTTCGCATTCATTCGGTTGTAGACCCAGGACGGTGAAGTGTCCTTCTGACCAAAGCAATGCCTCGGTCTGCATATCCCAGTCCCACGTTCCCATGCGTCCGACCTTGAGCGCGAGTTGCAGATGAGCTTCACTTTCTCGCAATTGTTCTTCTGCCCGCGATCGCTCTACGGCTAGCCAGGTTTTTTGAGCAATTCGCTCCATCTGCACCACATCTTCCTCCGTCCAGCGCCGGGGAGCCACATGGTGCAACACTAACAATGCAACAAATCGCCCTTCTTTCACTAAGGGAACACACACGAGAGATTTGGTTTGAATTGCATCAAAGGCAGCCGCCCCAACTCCGGCTGTCCGAGGATCGCGATCGACATCATCTACGACGATAGTTTTGCCCTGCTTTAATTCAGCAATGAGTTCACGACCAAACGAATCCATGTGATGGCTACCGACGATGCTGACGACACCATTGCAATAGTCGCGATCGACGATGACGTATTCCTGAGTGGAATCAATTTCACCGTAGGTACAGCGAGTGACATTGAAGTGCTCTCCTGCGGAGCGAACCACCCGCCACATAATTTCCTTCGAGTCTTGAATGGCACGAATCGCATCATTCAGTTCAATCAGAAACTGCTGCTGTCGTTCTTTTTCCTGTAGCTCTGCCAGCAGTGACTCAATCTGTTGCCTTGCCCGCACCTGGGCTGTCACGTCCATGTTATAAACCAACACGCCCTGAATGGTTTCCTCCGCATCCCGCCAAGGCGCAAAGATGCAGTTGAAAAATCCTTCTTCCAACACACCATTGCTGTTTCGATCCCAGTAAGCAAGCGACTCATTTCCAATGAACGGTTCTCCCGTTCGGTAAACACGATCGAGCGCTTCAAAGTAAATTTGCCCCTCTAGCTCCGGGAAAACGTCCCGCATTGATTTACCGATAATGTCTGGAGTGCGCCCAGCCACTTGCAGATAAGTTGGATTGGCAAATTCATACACAAGATCGGAACCTTTAACAATTCCAATCATGGCAGGCAATTGCATCAGGATTTCATGCAACCGCTGGCGTTCGCTTTCTGCTTCGAGTCGGGCAGTTTGTTCTCGATCTAAAAGGCGATCGCGTTCTGCTTCGATCTGTTTGCGTTCTGTAATATCAACCGAAACGCCAATCATGCGAACTCCTCGTCCCGTCTCATCCCGATAGACTTGCCCCTGACTGTTGAGCCAGCGCACAACGCCGTCTGGACAAATTACTCGATACTCCGGTGTGTAGGGCTGTTCTCCAGCCATTGCCCCTGCCGTCGCTTGGATCACCTGTTGTCGATCGTCTGGATGAATGAGCGCAACAAACTCTTCTCCCGTCCCTTCATAAAGACCCCAAAAGTCTAGAGCATTAGCAGAACACACCACTCGATTGCTCTGCAAATCCATATCCCAGACAACCGTTTGAGCCGCCGTCAGTGCTAATTGCAGGCGTTCATCGCTTTCTCGGAATGCCTGTTCAATTTGTTTGTAATCGGTCACGTCTTTGAAGATAACGACGGCTGCAATAATCTGTCCCTGGTTATCTAAAATCGGTGCTGAGTTGACGTTAATGAAGACGCGGCTACCATCATCTCGATGAATTTCTATCCCTTCGTTGGTGACGACCTCACCTGTTTTTAGCGATCGCACCAATGGATACTCATGAGGGGCATAGAGCTGACCATTTAAGCGAAAGATTTCACAGGGAATCAGGGGTGCATATTCCTCAAGCTCAAGCAACTGTTCGTAACCATACCCAACAATTTGCTTGGTTTGTTCGTTCGCCAGAGCTAACTTACCAGATGCCGCATCAGCAATCATGACTCCAGCAGGCATTTGTCGCAATACGGCTTCAAATCGGGCGCGTTCAATTTCAAGCTCGTGCAACAACCGTTCTCGTTCTGCCTCCGCTTGCTTGCGATCGCTAACATCTCGAAAATAAATGGCTACCCCTGCCGTCGAGGGATAGGCATTCGCCTCTATCCAACACTGGATCGGTTCCCCAAATTCTTCCCAGGAAACAGGAACCTGTTGTGCCACTGCCCGATGTAGTTCCCCATATGCAATTCCATCGACCAACTCAGGAAAAACCTCGTTCCAAACGTGCTTGCCCAGTAGCTCTTCTGGCGTTTTGTGCAGGATTTGAGCCGCCGCCCGATTCACGTAGGTGTAGCGCCAGTCGCGATCGAAGGCGACAAAAGCATCTGTAATGCTTTCAAGAATCGTTGCAACCTTGTGTTCAGTTTCTTGGGCAGGGAACAACTGTTCGCTTTCAAGAGTGCGGGCAAAGCGTTCAATGACTTCAGAGCGAGAAATTCCTCGCCTGTGAGCCTCTTGATCGAGCGATCGCCATGCTGTATCCGTGAGAGATAGGCTAACCCGTTGTTTCGTCTCTGAGTTCCAATTGCTAACAAACTTGCCTGTGCCGTCGCGCTTCATGAACAGCCATCCGTATACATACACGGTCTTCTCTATTCAATCTGAGTCGCTACGTCAGGAGAATCCGTCTTAAGAGAGATGCTTTGGAGAGAGGGAATACGGATGCGGATGATACCTACGAGAATCGGGCTAGCGTTCCTTCCTTTAGCGCCAAACTCATGCAAATTACGCAAGTGTTCGGCAACAGTTTCGACGAAAAGTGACGACTCTCAAAGAGCCAGAAACCTTTTTGCGACTTGAGCCGAAATCTAATTTCTGGGGAGGTCTAATGGGTTAGTCTATACTGACAGATGGCAATTCCTAGCGGGTGAAGAGAGGCTTGTTCGACCAGCATCGCCAACAATTAGTGGAAAAAGATGCACCCCTGGCTGCGAGGATGCGCCCACGTACTCTTGATGAGTTTATCGGGCAAGACCACATCCTTGGCTCCGGGCGTTTGTTGCGCCGTGCGATTCAAGCTGACCAGCTTTCTTCCCTGATTTTTTTTGGTCCACCGGGTACGGGGAAAACAACTCTGGCTCGGATTATCGCCAATACCACCCGCGCTCACTTCATTGCGATTAATGCCGTCCTTTCTGGGGTAAAAGAAATTCGGGATGCGATCGCTACCGCTCAAAAACGCCAAAAAGAACACACTCAGCGCACAATTCTTTTTGTTGACGAGGTTCATCGCTTCAATAAATCTCAACAGGACGCCCTGCTTCCTTGGGTGGAAAATGGGACGGTGATTCTCATTGGTGCAACCACAGAAAATCCCTATTTTGAAGTTAACAAAGCTCTTGTCAGCCGTTCCCGCATCTTTCAGCTGAAGCCCCTCAATGAAGCTGACTTACGCCGCGTCCTCGAACAGGCACTCGCTGACTTAGAACGCGGTTATGGTCAGCTATCTGTAATCTTAGAGCCGGATGCGATCGCACATTTGGTCAATGTCGCTAACGGTGATGCCCGTTCCTTACTCAATGCCTTGGAATTAGCCGTCGAAACCACACCCCCCGACGAAACTGGAACGATTCGCATTACGCTATCTGTCGCGGAGGAATCGATTCAGCAAAGGGCAGTGCTGTATGACAAGGAAGGAGACGCCCACTTCGATACGATTAGTGCTTTTATCAAAAGTTTGCGGGGTTCCGACCCCGATGCAGCTTTATACTGGCTAGCAAAGATGGTTTATGCCGGGGAAGACCCTCGCTTCATTTTCCGGCGAATGTTGATTATGGCTAGTGAAGATGTGGGACTCGCTGACCCCAATGCCTTAGTCGTCGTTAATGCCTGCGCGAGTGCTTTTGAGTGGGTGGGGATGCCAGAAGGACGCTATCACTTGGCTCAAGCCACGCTTTATCTCGCCAACGCGCCCAAATCTAACAGCACGATGGGATTTTTTGATGCGCTAGCGGTAGTTGAGAAGGAACGGGAGGCAGAGGTACCCAATCACCTGAAAGATGCCAACCGGGACAAGAAAGGATTGGGACATGGTGCAGGCTATCTTTATCCTCACGCCTACCGCGACCACTGGGTAGCACAACAGTATTTACCGAGTAGTTTGCAGGGACAGGTGTTTTATCAACCTTCAACACAGGGATTTGAAGGAGAAATTAAGACGCAGGTGGCGCGTCATCGGGAAGCGCAGTTGGAAGCAGTGGCAGAAGGTGTTTTTATCTCACCCGTTGAAGTGCTAACAACAGGCCCGACTGACCGCACAGTTGACCGTTGGTTGCAGCGCACGTTGAGTCAGATTGGCGAGCAACTTGCAGGGATACGCGATCGCATTTTCACCCTTGCACAACTTCAGCGTCACCATGTCATTTTGGACTTAAATGCCGGGAGTGGTTTACTCACCTTTGAAGCTTTGCGTCGCGTGCCAGAAGGTGGCGTTTATGCCTGTACTCGCACTGCTGATGAAGCAAAGGCGCTCCAAGAGCAAGTGGTAGCGCTTCCAGAACTCAATCGTCCCGTCCTATTGAGTGCTACCTTAACCCAATTGCCAAAGGTTTTAGCTGCCCAATCCTCTGATATCCGATTTGACTGCATCATCGGGCGAAATGCACTTATCCACGAACCGGATAAAGCAGCAGCAGCCAAATGGTTAGCCCAATTACTGCAACAGTCGGGCGTTTTGGTACTTGCAGAAACAGTGCCACGCCACACGCAACGGCTTTATCGTTTGCTCGAAAAGTCGAAACCCAATGCCGACTTATACCAGCGATTAGTGGCAGCGGAAGAGGCAATTTACAGCGACACGTCAGATCCAATGGTTAACTGGGATGCGTTTGATTTGAGAAAAGCTTTCGAGTCGGCGGGATTGGTGGTTGAAGTGACTGAGGAGCGATCGCAAACCTCTATGCATATTACACCAGCCTTAATTGACCGCTGGTTCGCAACGACTTCTGTAACGAATAGACCCTCCTATGCGGCGCATTTGGCGAAGCACCTCCAAGAACAAGAAATTCGGACTATAAAAGAGCTATTTATCCGCTCCCTGCTTCATCAGACCGTTAATTGGGAAAGCGCGATCGCTTTTGTACAATCTTCGTTATCGTAGGGGACGTGACGGATTTCCGATTCATTTCGAGTATTTAGATTATGGAAGAAGTTCTTCAGATACTCAAAAAAGTCATTCTAGGGCTAGTTGGTGGTGGAGCGGCGTTATTAGCTTTCTATATGGCACTGTTTACTTCGATTATGGTTCTGGTTCCTACCAGTTCTCCTAATCAGCTAGAAGAATGGACAAACACTGTGGTCACAGTGTTTGGTATCAAAATGACTCTACTCTGGATGCAACGCTTAAAAGGGGCTGCCATTGGTATGGGTATTGTCCTTCCCCTTGCTGCCATTGCTTGGTTTTCACTCCGAACATTAATTAAGCAACAGTAGTAACAACGAGTAATTTGTAATCAGACAGCAGTTAAACAAAACAGCGGTTAAGTTTTCAATGGTCAACCTAATTTATGGGCTTTGTTGCGGTAGCACTAGCGATTTTACCTTGATTCTGTCACTTAAAAAAAGCACTTCTTCCTATAAATTAGGCTAAAAAGAAGTAGACATCTACTGAAAAAAGGAGCTAAATTCATGAATCAATCTATTTCTAGATTAGTAGATAACCTGCCAAGTAGCAGCATGACCGTTTATATGCTGCGATCGCTCGATTATGTCGTTCCCGGTGAGTGGCAAAACTTGGTGGGATTTGAAAATACTATCCGTGCGGTGACAGGTGTTACCGACAAAGGTCTGATTGAGGAGATTGGCGAAAGAGCGATCGCGCTGTACAACGATCCAACCCAGAGTTATCAACAAACCTTATGGCTTTACCAAACAATTGATCGTGCCGATAGCGCTATCGGTGCAGCAGCACTGGCGAACAAAGTTGGCGAGAAAATCAGTTTTCTGAATTTTTTAAACCAGCTTACTCCCAAAGCGGATACCGTACAAGCGATTGATTTGTCCCTAAAGCTGGTTGTCGAGTTGATTGCCTTTTGTCGGTTGCACGGCATTCCTACCAGCATTGAAGCATTTAGAACTTCTTTAGGAAACTATCACAACGAATCCATAATGCGAATGGCTGCGCTAGTTGCTGTTGATGGATTGATTCCGCTTGGCCCCAACTTCATCCTCAAAGCTCAATCTATTCTTAGCCAGGTCAATCCTTCGCAATTAGAAGGAAATACGACCTATCAGAGTATCAACAGTGCAATCCCTGGCGGTACTACGGCTGGAAAATTAGGCTTCATCGGTGAGAGTTTTGCCTCAGTTAACGGCTGGATGAATAACTTTGTTGTATCTCGCGGGTTAACACAAGAAAATGTTTTGGGGCACTTACAACAGTTTATGAATACGGCTGATAGTAAGTTGGATTATCTAGCTGCATTCCTAGATATGTCAACCAATTACTACGAGCATACGGGTACGCAAACTGTGGCTCGAAATTTGATTTTACGAGCAGCCGAACAAACTGAAGGTAAAGGTAAAGGTAAAGACAAAAAGAAAAAGCACAAGGACAAAGAAAAGGAAAAAGGTAAAAAAAAGAAAGATTAACCAGAGTGCGATCGCTCCTCATTCTGTCAAATGGAGACAAGTACAGGCATCAAACGAGGAATAGAGAGTATAGAGCATGGTCGAACACGCCCTATTGAGGAGTTAGGGCAGGAAATGCTGTAAAAATAGGCTTTCAAGTTAGAACAACTAAGACGGTAGAACAGCAAATAGAGGCAAATTACCTGTTTGTTAACATACACATTACTATCAAGATTTGACCTTGCAGAAATATCTTACCATGACGCAATCAGAAGAAATATCCGTCTCATTAGATATGATTCGCACTGACAGTGATATTGAATCTAAAGAAAAACAACATATATGTATAATTAAACATTTTGCCAAAGTTATGCGAGATGGTGACGATTATCCATCAGTTATATGCTTTTTTGATGGCAAGCATTACAGACTTATTTACGGTATTAATCTTTTGAAAGCTGCTGAATTAGCGGGACAGAAGACTATCCTAGTAGATGTTCATTCTAACCCGTATATTTATCCACGCAAAAATGACGATAAGGGTAGGACTGTTAAGAAGGTACTATCCCTACTAGAGGCAATGGGTGAAGATGAGAAATTGAACTGGTCAACCTATAAAATTGCTGCTATATGTTGTGTTAGCGAGCGCACAGTCTGTAATTGGATCAAGAAATGTGGCTACGAAGCTCCCGAAGTAATTCAAGCATGGAATAGACACGGTGCAAAAAGAGATTACCAAGTTAATACACATAACATTCGTCAAAGCAATCAATCAAAATCAAAAGCAAATGGATTTAATTGGACTGCTATTAATGACAAGCAATTTGAAGAAATTGTGTATGAACTAGTCAAGTCTTATAATCTAAATTATATCGATTGGAGAACTGGAACAGGTGGTAAGGGCAGAGATATAGAGGCTAAGTTCAAAATAAATGGTGGCTTGGATGAAGAGAGGGAAGAACTCTACTTTATTGAAGCCAAGCACTTTAAAAAAGGCGTAAACTGGGTACATCTTTCAAATGCATTTACTTGGGCAGAAAAATTCAAGCCTTCAGTTTTTGTTATTGCTGTTTCAAGTCATTTAGCTAATAATTGTAGAGATGAAATATCAGCTTGGGAAAAGATTCATTCATATATTCATGTTATTCGTTGGGATCGAAAAAATATTCAAGAATTAGTTTTATCTAAACCAGCTGTCAAAAATCTAGCTGTAAAGTTAAAACTAATACCTAAATCTATGCAATGACAATTGCCTTAAACTTTTAGTGAGATCGCCTACCGCCGTAGCTTGGGTTGACGCTCTTGTAAGCCAACGCCCACTTCCGTCCAATATCTACGCCAAAGGCAGCAATCGCATTTCAGCATTGGTGAGGATAGCGATCGCTTAATTTATCAATCGCGCTATATCCCAATTAGTCTGCCTCAGAAATGCAGTCGCTAAAGATGGCATTCAAGCCAAATCTAGGGAAAAATTGGCTCTGTTGAACTAAAACGTAGCGCTCATCGTGGAACTGATAAATTTCAATTTTCTGTCGGCGGATGCTCCAATGATCATTGTTACGATGCATTCGCCGGTGATGACTGCCAACAAGACTAACGGGGAAAAGAACTCACGAGAAAAGATGCTTCTGCGGATGGAGATTCCCTACACTTAGCAGAAGTGAGAGTGGGATGCGATCGCTCTCTAGAAATCCTCAAGAGAATTTGATTCTTTCTGTTGCCACTCGATTTTATACATCGCACCACTATTTTGCGCCATTTTGTAGACTTTAGGTAAGCCACTCAAAGTGGCGGCTTACTGAGTAAAGAAGCATTACCATGTCTGAAACTCAACCAGTACCAGAAAAAACCAATGCTGCTCCCACCGTACAGAATTCTCCACAACTCAAGCCGGGAGGAATTCTCAGCAATTGGAAAACCAGAGTCGGGATTATCGCTACGGCAGTCATTGCTGTTGTTTTTGGCTTGTTTGTTCTCGGTTTCTTTTGGCAGCACATGATTGCAGGGATGGGTATGAGGTCTTGGTCTAGCCATGCGCGTGCCACACCGATTGAGTGCATGATTAAGGACACGAACAATGATGGTTATGTGAGCTGTAGCGCCATGCTAGGCGGCGAAGTCGTACCACTTGAGTGTGGAGCCAACATATTAAATATTGGCTGCCGAGTGAATTATGGTGCGGCGGCTGCCCCTCCCGTGCGTCCATTCAATCTGCCAAATGTTCGCGGAAGTTCCTGAAATTCTAAGAAACTTTTGCCCAAAGTTTCTTGGAGATAGCGCTTAACATCTCAAACTAGGCGTTGCTGAATCGCGATCGCAGATGGTTTGGCGTACACACTCTACTCTACTGGAGACTAAGTAGAACGAATTTCGTGCAGAATTCTGCAACAACAGAAGACATAACCCTCCGATATTGAGGAGAGTTTACACCAAACTATTTGCGGTTCTCGCCCCAAGCTCACCAAACCATCTGCGGTTGAATCAAACACAGCCTAAAGACTAAAACCCTTGCGTGTCGTCACTTCCCCCCACTTCCCGCATACATAGTCCAGAAGTCACCAAACCATCTGCGGTCACGCGATGGATGGCGAATTCATTCCGATATCAGACCAAATATGAAACTAATAATCCCTACCGAAATTGCATCTGATATCGAGCCGCGTTTACCTCCCAATTTACAGGTGGTACGTGTGGATAGTGAGGGCAATCTTGACGGCGATGCCAGCGATGCTGAAGTTTATTTCAACTGGATTCTGCTAAAACCAACTACTTTGCATAAAGTTCTCGCGGCTGCACCCGCGCTGCGTTGGCAGCACACCCCTAGTGCCGGGGTAAATCACATTCTGACACCAACGTTTTTGGGACGGGGGATTACGCTCACGAATGGCGCAGGGGTTCATGCAATTCCGATTGCGGAATTTGTCCTGATGTTTATGCTCTATCATGCGAAAAATTTACCTCAACTACAAGCATTTCAAGCTGAACGTAATTGGGGGAGAGGCATAAAACTCAAAGAGTTGAAAGATGCAACTTTGCTAATTATTGGTGCGGGAAGTATTGGCGTCGCGATCGCGCAACGTGCGTCATCTTTTGGCATGAGAGTTTGGGGTAGCCGTCGCCATCCCGAACCGCTACCGGAGTTTGACAAAGTCGTGAGTGCAACTGAATGGCGATCGCTGCTTCCGGAAGCTGATTATGTCGTCGTTAGCACACCTTTGACACCGGAGACGAAAGGCACGATGGACGCAGCAGTTTTTCAAGCCATGCGTCCATCTGCCTTTTTCATTAATATTGCTAGAGGTGCAATCGTCGATGAAGCTGCATTGCTGACTGCTCTTCGAGAAGGCTGGATTGCAGGCGCTGCATTAGACACTTTTTCCGCAGAACCCTTACCGCCAGATAGTCCTTTTTGGTCTCTGCCTAACGTCTTTATTTCACCCCACTGTTCGGCAGATTCGCCACAAACTTACCAGCGATCCTTAGAACTGTTTTTGGATAATTTGAGCCGCTATCAAGCTGGTTTACCGCTGCGAAATGTAGTGGATAAGCAAGTGGGTTACTAATATTTTTCCCACTCATCCTCTGCAATTAGCAATTCGAGATTCTCAAAACTTCCTGACTCTCACTGCTGCTTTAGCACAAAAGTTCTCAATAGAGGGCTTGTAGCGAGTGCGAAGACGTGAAGATGCTTGCTTAGGACTTGTGTAACTGTCACAGAGCAGTTTATAGGGTGCCTTCGCGCGATCGCCTTGGTTCAATTACAGTTGATTACGCAACGCAACAGGACGCACTCAGCAACCTTTAGCCTAGATGATGGGTATGATTTCTAGGCTGGCTTACAGATTTTAGGGCGAACCATAAGCGTAGGAACGTGACGGTGAAACTTCGGTAACACGTACTTATTTTGTCCCGCCTTATCCTTATAATTAATCTTGGTCAATCAGCCTTTCAGGGACTACCTCATACTGCCTAGTTCGTCAACTAGATTTTCTTAACGATAAAAAAGTACATCTAGGGATTCTCGCAACGAAAGCTGTTCAATGGCTCCACTGAGCTAGTTAGCCGAAAAGCCTAAATCGTTGACTTGTACAATAATTTGCCAAATACAGGCTAAAACAAGGGGCCGTTAATATGAACTTGAGCGGCAAAAGTAAGATTCCGAAAATTCTCCAAACCGATCAATCCCAACTGCTAACAGACTGGATCTCAGAGCAAATAACTGCTGGTATCCGCAAAGACCTAATTAAGGAAATAGAGCTGCGTGAAGAATGCAGAGAATTCCTGGACTTGTTCTCGGCATCTGTCCAGCAGGGTAACTTCACCGACATTAAATCGACTGAATGGCGTAGCGTGCGCGAGATGCTTGGCTCGATTTCGCGATCGCGCAGCCAGAAAGGCTTCACGCCATCAGAAACCGCAACTTTTGTTTTTTCTTTGAAG
The DNA here is from genome assembly GCF_039961955.1 of Trichocoleus sp. DQ-A1. Lineage (NCBI taxonomy): Bacteria > Bacillati > Cyanobacteriota > Cyanophyceae > Leptolyngbyales > Trichocoleusaceae > Trichocoleus > Trichocoleus sp. DQ-A1. Next base: position 7,573 of record NZ_JAMPKE010000037.1, on the reverse strand, counting down.
CAACCTTTGTTCAGCCGCTTGCGCCTAGAACTTGCACAGGATAGCGAAAGCCTTCTGGAAGAGATTTGGTCAGTTACGACTCTGTTGGACAAGCTTGGACTCTGGACAACTGAGAGCTATCAGAAAGCCCGCGAGGAAGTGATCCTGCGCCAACAAGAGGAGCTGATGGAACTTTCAACGCCGGTCGTGAAACTGTGGGAAGGCATTTTAGCCCTACCCATCATTGGCACCCTCGATAGCGCCCGCACCCAAGTGATGATGGAGTCCCTCTTGCAGAAGATTGTAGAGACGGGTTCGGAAGTCGCCATCATTGATATTACGGGAGTGCCCACCGTTGATACTCTCACCGCTCAGCACTTACTTAAGACAGTCACTGCGGCTCGTCTAATGGGCGCTGATTGCATCCTGAGCGGGATTCGGCCCCAGATTGCTCAAACGATTGTCTACTTGGGCGTGGATCTGGCTGATGTGATCACCAAGGCTTCTCTATGCGACGCATTTGCTTTGGCGCTGAAGCGAACTGGAGCCACGATCTCTCGCGCCCAAACACGCACTTAAGGAGTTTTATGGAACGTATCCCCATATTACAAATGGGTGAATTCCTGCTAGTGACGATTCAGGTCGATATGCACGATCGCCTAGCGATCGCTTTGCAAGATGACCTGACCGACCGCATTAGCCAAACAAGTGCCCGTGGTGTGCTGATAGATATTTCAGCACTGGAGATCGTTGATTCTTTTATTGGACGGATACTGGGAAATATTGCCAAGATGTCGCGAGTACTTGATGCTGAAACGGTTGTTGTAGGTATGCAGCCAGCAGTCGCCATCACTTTAGTAGAGTTAGGACTCTCCTTAACCGGCATTCGCACAGCCTTAAACGTTGAAAAGGGAATGTCCCTCCTGCATAAATCGTTGGAGGCTTCTCCTAGGGGGAGCATAGATGGTCTTGCAGAGGTCTGAAACGATAAGCATCCAGTCTTCGGCAGACGTTGTGCTAGTACGGCAAGCCGTGCGTCAGTTTGCCCTAGGACTGGGTTTTAGCCTAATAGACCAGACTAAAATCGTGACAGCGGCGAGCGAGCTGGCACGCAACACCCTGGACTATGGCGGCGGCGGGACGGTGCAACTGGAAGCCCTAGAGGAGGGACTCCGTCGGGGTCTGCGGCTAACTTTTGAAGACAGTGGGCCAGGAATTCCGGATATCGATCTGGCGCTCAAAGATGGCTTCACAACCGGAAACGGGCTGGGGATGGGTTTGAGTGGGTCAAAGCGCCTGGTGAACGAATTCAATATCGTTTCCCGTGTCGGAGAAGGCACAAAAGTCACTATTACAAAGTGGAAGTGAGTTAATTATGAATGCTCCGGTCGCCTTACCCATTTTAGAGTCTAGTCAGGCTGGTGAAGCGAGACGAATAGCCCTCGCGATCGCGACTCGTCTCGGCTTCAACGAAACTGAGCGGGGGCAGGTTGGTATTGTCGTTACTGAGATCGCCAATAACCTGGTTCTGCACGCTAAAGACGGTCTGTTGCTGCTACAGCCTTTAAGCAAAAACGAGATAACGGGTATAGAAATCCTAGCCTTGGACAAAGGGCCAGGGATCAGCAATATCCAGGAGTGTCTGCGCGACGGTTTTTCTACAGCAGGGACGCCTGGAAATGGTTTGGGGGCAGTTAGCCGCCTTTCTGCTTTTTTTGAGATTCATTCTGTTCCCAACGTGGGTACAGCTTTATTAAGTCACCTCTGGGCTTGCCCAGAAGTGGCAAACCAATCGACCAACAATCTAGAGATTGGCGTGGTGTGCCTCCCGATGGCAGGGGAGGAGGTATCGGGTGATGGGTGGGCAACCGACCAACAGCCCGGTCGCAGTCTGCTATTAGTCGCAGATGGTTTGGGTCACGGCCCTCTAGCCGCCCAGGCGTCCCTAGAAGCCATTCAGATATTTCGAGAGAATGTCCGCAAAAGTCCCGCAGAGATTATTGAAGCGGCTCACGTAGCCCTGCGGAGTACTCGTGGAGCCGCTTTAGCGATCGCAGAAGTAGACTTTAAAACTCTTGTCGTTCGTTTTGCTGGAGTTGGTAATATCGCTGGCAGCGTTTTTTCTCCCGCAGGAAGCTACAGCATGGTTTCCCACAATGGCACTGTGGGGCATGAAGTCCGTAAAATCCAGGAATTTGTCTATCAGTGGCCTCAAGGAGGGCTTTTGGTGATGCATTCCGATGGGTTGAGTACACAGTGGCGATTGGATCGCTATGCTGGTCTCATAACCAGACATCCTAGCCTGATCGCTGGAGTTTTGTACCGGGATTTCTACCGAGGTCGCGATGACATCACTGTGCTGGTTGCTCGCGAAGAAGACTGAAGGCTAAAGGAGTACAGCAGGGGCCGATGAACAATAAATAACAAGCGATTAGCCATTAGCAATTGACCAATGACCAATCTTCTTACGATAGAAATACGATTTGAGCAAGATGTCGTGATGACCCGTCAGCAGGCACGCCAGATTGCTCAAGCTTTGGGGTTTGACTCGCAGGATCAGACGCGCATTGCCACTGCTGTATCGGAAATTGCCCGCAACGCCTTCCAATATACCCGTGGGGGAAAAATAGAGTTTCGGGTGGAAGGCGAATTGCCTCAGAGCTTGGTGATATGCATTCGTGACCAAGGGCCGGGCATCGCCAATCTGAAGAGCATTCTGGATGGGCAGTATAAATCAAAAACCGGAATGGGTTTAGGCATTATTGGCACCAAGCGGCTGATGGATCGGTTTCATATCGCGTCCACGCCAGGGCAGGGAACAGAGGTGCTGATGGAAAAAACCTTGCCAAAGCGGGCACCGAGCTTGACAGCAAAGCGCTTGGCGCAAATTGCTGATGAGTTGGCGATGCGAGGGTCTCAAAATCCCTTTGAGGAAATTCAGCAACAAAACCAAGAACTACTTCGCACTCTAGCGGAACTCGAAAAGCGTCAAGCCGAATTGGCGCAGGTCAATCGCGAGCTAGAGGATACTAATCGGGGTGTTGTGGCATTATATGCCGAGTTAGACGAAAAAGCAGTTTCTTTACAGCGAGCCAATGAACTCAAAACTCGCTTCCTCTCTAATATGAGCCATGAGTTTCGCACGCCGCTCAACTCGATTATGTCTCTCTCTCGACTGCTGCTAGATCGGATGGATGGTGAATTGACACCCGATCAAGAACAGCAAGTGACGTTTATCCGTCAATCGGCTGAAGGACTCTCGGAGTTAGTGAACGACCTTTTGGACTTGGCAAAGGTCGAGGCAGGAAAAATTGTGGTTCATCCAAATGCGTTTGAAGTTAGCGAGCTATTCGCTACTCTTCGAGGAATGCTGCGCCCACTTCTTAGCGATAATTCCTCAATTTCTCTTGTTTTTGAAGAACCTGTTGGCTTTCCCCCACTCTACAGCGATGAGGGGAAGGTTGCCCAAATTTTGAGAAATTTTATTTCTAATGCATTGAAATATACCGAAAGAGGTGAAGTTCGCATCAGAGCTGAACTGGACAAAAACACTGTCGTCTTCTCGGTGGCTGATACAGGTATCGGAATTGCGCCTGAGGATACTGAACGGATCTTTGAGGAATTTATTCAGGTAAATTCTCACCTTCAAAAGCGGGTTAAAGGAACAGGTCTAGGACTGCCCCTTTCGCGGAAGTTAGCCGAGTTACTGGGAGGGAGTGTCTCCATCAAAAGCTTACAAGGGGTAGGTTCCACGTTTTTCGCCACCATACCGCTCATTTACCGGGGTGAGGGTGATATAGAGGAGGTATCTGAACCTGATGCTCCTTTGCAGTTAGATGCGACTCGCTATCCAGTATTAGTTGTAGAAGATAACCCAGAAACACTGTTCATTTACGAGAAGTATTTTGCGGGGTCGAGCTATCAAATTTTCCCAGCGCGATCGCTCAAGCAAGTAAAACAAGCATTTCAAATGTTTAAGCCACGAGCTGTGCTATTAGACATTTTGCTTGAGGAGCAAAATACTTGGGATTTCCTTTCAGAGATGAAAGGAAACGCTTCGACACGAGATATCCCGATCGTTGTTATCACTGTTATTGACAACGAAAAGAAAGCTCGTGCTTTAGGTGCAGATGCCTTTTTTGTGAAACCAGTAGAACGATTATCGCTTCTTGAAAAACTTAATACTTTAGTCAAACAAGAGCATTTACAAAAAGTTTTGATTATTGACGATGACCCAGCATCCCACTATCTACTAAAGCAATATTTAGCCGATTTTACGGGTCGCAGCACTCGTGAAAAATGTTTTAATTTTAAGATAATTGAGGCAACTTCAGGGGACGAAGGTATCCGTCACGCCCGCCTAGAAAATCCTTCTTGCATTTTTCTCGACCTAGTTATGCCAGATATGAGCGGGTTCGAGGTTTTGGAACAGATGAAAGCCGATCCAGCTACTAAAAATATTCCGGTAATTATTAATACTTCAAAGCTTCTTGAACCAGAGGAACGCTCGATACTTGTTGAAAGCACAGTAGCGATTCTCTCAAAAGAAAACTCATCCCGTGAAGAAGCGATCGCTCTTGTCCGAGAAGCACTTCTTTTAGCTGGGCTAGTTCTAGAGCCTGGAGAGGCTGCTCATGTCTGACCGCACCCTTGTCACGATCTTGCACGTAGACGACAATGAAACGAACCGCTATGTCGTCAGTCGAATGCTTCGGAAAGAGGGGTATAAGGTTCAAGAGGCTGCCACTGGCGAAACGGGTCTACAATTAGTAGCGCAACAACCGCCTGACTTAATTATCCTTGACGTGCAGCTTCCTGATATTAATGGGTTTGAGGTCTGCCACCGGCTCAAGGCAAATCCTGCTACTTCCTCAATTCCTGTCCTGCATCTGTCTGCTAGTTTTGTTGAGAGTAAAGACAAGGCACAAGGGTTAGAGAGTGGTGCAGATGGCTATCTAGCCCAGCCGGTGGAGGCAATCGAGTTGCTCGCTACTGTGAAAGCTTTGCTCCGCATCCGAGAAGCTGAAGAATCGGCAATGGCTTTGGCGAAAGAGTGGCAAACGACATTCAATGCCATGAAAGATGGTGTTTGTTTACTAGATCACCGTGGCAGAATCTTGCGAACTAACAGCGCCATGACGAATCTTCTGAAAAAACCGTTCGGAAAGATCGAGGGTTGCTTTTATCAGGAGGTAATGCACGATATCCTGGGCTGTGTCGAGGTCACTCCCTTAACTCGTGTCCAAGAAACCCGTCGTCGCGAGAACGAGGAGCTACGGTGTGGTGAACGATGGTTTTCTGTAACCACAGATCCCGTGTTCGACGAGAGTGGAGTTTTTACGGGTGCCGTGTATATCGTAGCTGACATCACAGATCGCAAGTGGGCATCAGAAGCGCTGCGAACCAGCGAAGAACGGTTTCGCTTGTTATTAGAAAATGTAAAGGACTACGCGATTTTCTTCATCGACCCAGACGGGCGTGTTATTCGTTGGAGCATTGGAGCAGAGCGCATTTTCGGTTATCAGGAAGCCGAAATCCTCGGTCAATCTGCCTCAATTATCTATATACCTGAAGACCTAGAACTCGGTGCAGACAAGCAAGAACTGGAAACGGCAGTAATAGAAGGTCGTGCTGAAAATGAACGCTGGTACCTGCGTAAGGACGCCACCCGTTTCTGGGCAAGTGGCATCGTAACGCCCTTACGAGATGAGACTGGGCAGCTACGAGGCTTTTCTAAAATCATGCGTGACTTCACTGAACGGAAGCAAGTTGAAGACGAACGCAACCAACTACTCGTTGCGGAACAGGAAGCACGCACCGCGGCGGAGTCAGCAAACCGGATGAAGGACGAGTTTTTGGCAACACTGTCTCACGAACTGCGATCGCCCCTCAATGCAATGCTAGGGTGGGTTCAATTACTCAATACCCGCAAATTTGACGAGGCGACTACTGCGCGGGCGATGGAGACCATTGAACGCAGTGCTAGGGCACAAGCTCAGCTGGTGGAGGATTTGCTGGATGTTTCCCGCATCATTCAGGGCAAGTTACGCCTAAATGTCCGCCCAATTGAGCTTGCTTTGGTTGTTGAGGCGGCGGTTGATACTGTCCGCCCGGCGGCTGATGCTAAGGCTATTCGACTCCAAAGTGTACTCGATCCGGCAGCAGGCCCGGTTGCCGGTGACTCAGACCGCTTACAGCAGATAATTTGGAATCTATTATCCAATGCAATCAAGTTCACACCTAAGGAAGGGCGAGTTCAGGTTCGCCTCGAACGGATTAACTCCCATGTTGAAATAACAGTAATCGATACAGGACTTGGCATTAACTCTGACTTTGTGCCCTATGTCTTCGACCGCTTTCGTCAAGCTGATAGTTCTATTACCCGGTCATACAGCGGGCTTGGTCTTGGTCTAGCGATTGTACGCCACTTGGTAGAGCTACACGGTGGCACAGTTCGTGCAGAAAGTCAAGGTGAGGGGCAGGGAGCGACATTTATCGTAAAGCTTCCTCTGATGCCTGTCCGTATGGAGACAAGTGAGGGAGAGCGGGTACACCCAACGGTTGGGCGGGGAGTTTCATTTAACAATCCGCCTTCGTTAGATGGCTTACAAATACTCGTCGTAGACGATGAGGTTGATTCGCGCGTGTTTGTCACAACGCTATTGGAACAGTGCGGAGCTTCTGTGTGTGCCGTTGGATCGGCTGATTCAGCGATTGAAGCGATAAAAATTTTTAAACCAGATGTTCTATTGAGTGATATCGGGATGCCTGGAGAGGATGGCTACACATTGATTCGTAGAGTACGGGCATTGAACGTAGAAGAGGGGGGACGAACTCCTGCTGTTGCTCTAACAGCATACGCTAGGGCTGAAGATAGGATGCGAGCGATCGCTGCCGGATTTCAAATGCACATCCCTAAACCTGTGGAACCTTCTGAATTAGCAACCATTGTAGCGAGTCTTGCTGGACGAACAGGAATTCATGAAGTGTGAAGTCAACGGCAGTCAGTAAATCCTCTAAGACTCGACTTTCTACAATGAACGGTTCCACTGAGTTAAGTTTTTAAGTATCAGAACAACAAGTGCCTACTTCACTGTTCCGAGGGAAGGTTGACTCAGAAAGCCTGAAGTAGGCTGAAAAGACAAGTTGCAAGTCGAGAGGAGTTGGTGATTGTGGATAGAAATAGATGGAGAAGCGTCCAAGCAAGGGAGGGCAAGTAAGCTGAAAAATCTACAGAAATATTCAGCACCCCCCGTTAATTGTTCAGGGGAGATGCTTTGTTTTGCCAAATAGATGACTTTTGTCAAAAATTTGAACCGCAGTGGCAGCAAAAGCTACTGATGCATGACCTCAAGACTCGGAAGCGACAATATTCAGAGAGAGTAGCCCCAAAATAGCATTTACTAACATTAGCTCAATCCTATAATAAAGGGTCGCTCTTGAAGAGCGACCCTTTATTATAGTCAATCTAACTAAAAATCAACCTGGCACTGAGCTATTTTCCCAGGCAGTCACCCACCGAGTATCTTCGCCGCAGTTGCGTTTCACCTCCGAGTTCGGGATGGAGTCGGTGTGGTTCCACAACGCTAGTAGC
>NZ_JAMPKE010000036.1:0-54157 GCF_039961955.1 Trichocoleus sp. DQ-A1 | reverse complement strand
TCCTGTCAACTTTGCCGTCAATTTGATAGCCGGCTTAATTGCCTACTGCCACCAGCCCAAGAAGCCCTCCCTGATCAACGATGCTGCCTTGCCTGCTTAACCCGAACTCACGTTAAGTAAGTTTGGATTGTTTGGAATCAGCAACCAGAAGCACAGAATTTGGACGGGTCTACGCGCTTAAACAACAAGCTATGTCTTCAGCCTTGCAGCCAGAATCGGATAGCTACTGACAACAGATGCGATAACCGCAAGTCTTCTACAACTCAAAATCTAAAATGGGATTAGTGTTGTGGATCAAAGCGATTGACGAAGGCGGCTACTGCAATCATTGGCAACCCCACCAACAGGCAAATGAGCCATTGATTTAAGTTCAGTGGTGTTGTGGAGAATAAGCCATTCATTAGGCTCCACTGACTGAAGATTACTTGCAAAAGCACAGTGCAGGCAATCCCAATTGCTAGGGCTGGAGAATTGCGAATGCGTCCGATGCCACGAATTTTGGCGATGACAGCATTTCCAAAGTGGCTAATGCTTAAAAGATAAAAGATTCTCCCGACCACTAAAGCCTGGATTGCCATTGTGCGGGCTAACTCAATATTCCCGGTTGTTTGTTTCATCCATTCAAATACGCCAAAAATTACAATCCAGTTAAAAGCAGAAATTACTAAGATCCGCTTTAACAGACTGCCAGAAAGCAAGGGTTCATTCGGGTTGCGTGGAGGCTGTTGCATCACCTGCTGAGATTTAGGCTCAAAGGCTAAGGGGACGGTCATTGCAATGGAATTAACCATATTTAGCCAGAGAACTTGTAAAGATAAGATGGGCAATTCTCTAGCGAGTAACACGCTAATCAAAATCGTCATCGATTCGCCACCATTAACGGGGAGAATGAAGGCGATCGCTTTCAGGAGATTTCGGTAAACGGTACGACCTTCCTCAACAGCCGCTTCTATTGAGGCAAAGTTATCATCGGTCAAAATCATATCGGCGGCTTCTTTTGCTACCTCAGTACCCGCACCTCCCATTGCAATCCCAATATCTGCTTGCTTGAGTGCAGGCGCATCGTTAACCCCATCCCCCGTCATCGCGACAACTTCGCCTTTAAGTTGTAAAGCTTCGACAAGACGGAGTTTTTGTTCCGGTGCGACACGGGCAAACACGACTCCATCTTCTACCGCTGTTGCCAGTTCTTGTTCATTCATTTGAGCAAGTTCTTGCCCGGTGAATGCCAGAACTTCCCCATGCTTTTTCAATTCCATGCGAGAAGCGATCGCAGCTGCGGTGACAGCATGATCGCCCGTAATCATCTTGACTTGAATCCCCGCTTCCTGACAGGCTTGCACGGCAGCGATCGCTTCTTTTCGCGGCGGATCGATCATGCCCTGCAATCCGATAAAAATCAGATTCTTTGCAATATCACCATGATCTACTGATTGTTGCTCGACTGACACAGGCTTCTTCGCCAACGCCAACACCCGTAGCCCCTGTTCTGCCATTGCATCGACTTCCCGATGCACCGTTTGTCCATCCACAGGGATCAAACTCCCATCAGCATCTAGCATCTGCTGAGAGCGCTGGAGAATTGCCTCCACCGAACCCTTCACGTAAATCGTCGTACCGGGGTTTCCCCGCCCGTCCCCATCGCTTTTACCTTCATGCAACGTTGCCATGTACTGAAATTCAGACTCAAACGGAATAACATCCAACCTAGGCATTTCTCGCTCTAAGTTTGACTGCTTTAATCCCACTTTATTGGCAACAGCAATTAAAGCTCCCTCTGTCGGATCGCCAATCACAACCCATTGCTCGTCCTTGACTTCTAGATGGGAGTCATTGCATAACAATCCGGCTTTTAAACACTCTAGAAGAACGGGGAAATTGTTCAGGTTGATCGGCTTTTCTTCTAACAGGATTTCCCCTGCCGGATTGTAGCCGCTACCGCTGGCTGTATAGTGCTGACCTCCGGCATAAATAACTTGTACCGTCATCTGGTTTTCAGTCAAGGTGCCGGTTTTGTCAGAACAAATGACTGTGGCACCACCCAGAGTTTCAACGGCTGGCAACTTACGGACAATGGCGTGACGACGCGCCATGCGGGAAACGCCAATCGCCAGCGTCACCGTCACAACGGCGGGTAATCCTTCGGGAATCGCACTCACTGCCAAGGCTACAGCAGCTTCAAACATTTTTACCCAGGAATTGCCGTACCCCCATCCCACTGCAAACGTCAGCGCGGCGACTCCTAGAATGACGTACAGCAACTTTCGACTGAATTTGTCAAATTTGCGAGTTAAGGGGGTTGTCAGGCTGCTTCCCCGATCCATTAACTGGGAGATTCGCCCGGTTTCAGTCGCTTCCCCAATTGCGACGACAACGCCCCTGGCAGTACCAAATGTCACGAAGCTGCCAGCATAAGCCATATTGGTTCGCTCCGCCAAGGGTGCGTTTAGGTGCAAAAGCGGGGCTTCTGTTTCCGCCTCTTTTTGTACTGCAACCGACTCGCCGGTGAGTGCAGATTCGTTCACTTGCAAGTTACGCACCTTCACCAGTCGCAAATCGGCGGGTACTTTGTCTCCAGAAGTGAGGAGTACGAGATCGCCCGGTACTAACTCAGTCGAAGGAACTTGTACTTTTTGACCCTCGCGCAGTACATTTGCATCTGTTTGGACAGAAGAAGCTAAGGCAGCGATCGCGCTTTCGGCTTTTGATTCTTGGACAAATCCGATAATGGCGTTAATTAGCGTCACGCCCCAAATTACCCACGCATTCACCCATTCCCCTAGAAATGCCTTGACTGCACCAGCAATTAACAAAATATACAGGAGCGGTTGGTTAAATTGCTGGAGAAATCGCACTAAGGGACTTTTTCCGGCTTTACCCTTGAGTTCGTTCGCTCCAAAACGTTCCTGTCGCTTTGTTACTTCAGCGGATGTCAAACCTGTTTCTATGTTGCTGTCTAAATTCTGAGCAACTTCTCCCACAGGTAGATGATGCCACTGATTTCCCACTGATTTCTCTTTCGCTGTTGCTGTCATTTTGTTGGCTCCTTTAGAGGCAAGAAGTCTATCTTTTGCAGACAAAAAACCAAAGGAGATTAGTTTCTTGCATAGATTCTGTTTTCTTTAGTGTTAGTAACAAATGTGACTAGAAAGTGACAGCGATCGCAAACAAAGTCGAATGTGCCGATTGTCGTCCAGCACAGCCATCTCGGTTCTCGCTAAGCTGAGAATACTAGCTCAACATGATGGCTGATGCCAGCAGCGATGAATCACAAAAGGATTTTTCGATTGATTCAAATTCAACAAACTAAAACAGCAACCAGCAGAAGCATACCCGCGCAAAATTTAAAGGCAACCATCAGGCGTCAGCGACGACCAAGGATAGCTTGGATATTCTGGATACCGATGGCTCTAGGATTGGTAGGGTGCGAACCTGCCGCAGAGTTATTGCGGCAATTGCCTGGACAGGATGTACCCGAAGCGCCGAAATTGCCTAACAGCGCCGCTCAATCCCCCACCAGTGCCCAGATGGAAGCTTCTGTCCGTCAGCGGATCAATGAAGTCCGCCAAAAGAATGGCTTAAATCCACTTCAAAACAACGAAAAATTAGCACGGGTTGCTCGCAATTACAGTCAGAAGATGGCTCGTGAGAACTTCTTCAGCCACGATAGTCCAGATGGCAGCACTTTGACTAAACGGGTTCGTGCGGGGGGAATCTCCTACTGGATGGTTGGGGAGAATTTGTTTAAAAGTGTGAATGCTCCCCAACCCGTACCGTTAGCTGTTGAGGGATGGATGAATAGTCCCGGACATCGTGCAAATATTTTGCAAGCCGAATACGCCGAGACGGGTATCGGAGTTTGGCGGCAAGGAAACACTTGTTACATTACGCAGTTATTCTTGCGATCGCAATTTTCACCCAAAGATTTATTCAAGTAATTGTGATGACAATTGCTTGACGACGATCTGGAACTGCTGTCATTAAAGAAAAAGCCCTCTTGCTGTTGAACGAGAGGGCTGTATTTTATGGTGTGAGGAGTAGAACTTTGCAGTTCTTACTATCAGCCTAGTCAGCGAATGTGACGTTTTGGTGACTATCCGATGACATTTCTTACACCATCAGCATTGGCTGCCATCCATCAATTAGAAGAGGCATCGCTGCCGCTGCATTCCCAGATTTAGAACGACAATGCATGGCTAAGTGTTTAGAAAGCTGCCTGTGTCGGGTTAGCCGAAAAACCTATTGCATCATTCAGGCACTCGCCAAGGCAGCGGATAGAGATATAGAGAACGGCTTAATCTTTTTCGGAGCATACGCCGGACGCGCAGACCGAATTATGTCTGTCGCTGAGGTGATGGCGGAGTTAACCGGAACGTGTTGAGATCGAATCGGGTGCGTACCTGCCTGTGGCGGGATCTCTTTTAGCGATCGCATTTCCTGACAAGTTCCTCAAACTGCGTTTCTATAATGAGACTGGGGAATAATACCTAGCTTGAACGGTGATGGCTGAGCGAACCTCTTTTCAAGAGAACCCCCTACAGTTGCAACACTTAAAGGCAACAGAGATGACTATTGAAGAGATCCTGAATCGGTATGCCGAAGGCAAACGAAGCTTTCAAAGGGTCAACCTGCGAGAGGTTGATTTGCAGAATGCTCACTTTCATGGTGTGAACTTCAATCAGGCAGATTTACGGCAAGCGCGATTGGGTAAAACGGACTTTAGCCGAGCCAGCTTCCGGGAGGCAGACCTCAGCGAAGCGCTCTTGTGCGGAACTGATTTGAGCGAAGCTGATTTGGATCGAGCCATTCTACGAGAGGCAGACTTGAGTGGTGCCGAGCTGAGTTACGCCAATCTGGAGCGAGCGAACTTGAGTAAAGCAACCTTAGGAGGTGCGAATTTAGTCCGCGCCAGATTATTTCGTGCCAATTTGTTTGACGCCAATTTGCGTCCTACGTCCGACCAAGCGACGGATCTGAGTCATGCGATTTTAAGCGATGCAGACCTATGCTACGCCAATTTAAGTGGAGCTGTTTTATATAGGGCAAATCTAAATGGTGCAAAGCTTTGCCGCGCTCATTTAAATCGAACGCCACAACAAGGAATGAAATCAACCGATTTGAGCGCAGCCAACTTGCGAGGAGCTGACTTGAGTTATGCCGATCTCACAGGAGCAATTTTACACAAGGCAAATTTGAGAGATGCTGATTTGACAGGCGCTGTGCTGACGGATGCAGAGTTGCAGGGAGCAATCATGCCCGATGGATCGGTGCATGAGTGAGAGCGATCGCACGCTTGAAGTTAGCAATGAACCGAGTGACGAATTCCGATGGGCGATCGTGCTTTTACTGGATTAGCGATCGCCTTACAATCCAGAGAGATGTCATTGCGAGATTTTCAAGAAATACGCCAATTTCGAGAAGCGAATCAACCGAGCTTTTTCGTCATAAATACGCTGTTCGGGTCATCAATGTAGCCAGCGAAAGGGCCTCGGTACTCAAACCCATACTGCGCGTACAATGCTCGTGCTGGAGCGAACTCAGGCATTGCCCCTGTTTCTAAATTTAGGCAATCATAAGCACGCCGTTCGGCTTCTTTGATGATGTGTTCAAGAAGCTTTGAGGCGACACCCCTACGACGGTGAGCCTTGGCGGTACGCATTGATTTGACTTCACCACTTCTTGAATTTAGTTCTTTGAGTGCCCCACATCCGAGTAATTCATCACCCTCCCAAGCCGTCCAGAAAGTAATTTCGGGCGATCGCAATGCCTCTAAATCAAGAGCATGAACGCTTTCAGGCGGCGTAATTTCATGCATATCTTCGAGATGTTCTCGGAGAAAATCAGCAATCTTTTTACCTGTCAGGTCATCTTTGCGAATCTGCAATCAACTCATCTCCTTAATTTACTAGGAAATTTTACTCTAATGAGGGTCAACAGCCTGGAGAGGTTGTTAACGCAATTGCTGAAAAGCTTCCTGTAAAGCGAATGGAGAAGCTAGAAGAGATTTCTGATGGGGTTTTATTTCTGATGGGTAACGTCTTCATGACAGGAGCTACTCTACTAATTGATGGCGGAAATGCGTTAGTTTAATGCACGCAAGTAAACGCCCTATAACAATCGTGTTGCAGCGGAACATTATCAGCCTTCTTCGTTTTTGAGAGGTGTCTGCATCTGCTGAATACAGCCATTATGATGACGGATATTGTTAGTAATTTACTCCTAACGGACGATCGCTCCCACCCTACAAAGCGATCGCGCTCCTCAATTCCCAAACCGTTCCTCGCAGAGCCTCAGCATCAATTGGTTTGAAAAGTTAATTCGCAGGTGATGACCGCGAGCGCAAGCTGGAACGGTAATTTGTTTGGTGGTTTCAACCACTTGGATTGAGATGTGCAAGAAGCCAACCAAGCGGAGCGAAGCTAGGTTGCGAGGAATTTTCTGCCTATCTCGCTGAACTAGCATCCGATTCGGAATATTTCTACCGATTCATCTGATTTGGTCTGAGATCGGGAATTCGTCAGTCTATCAATCTGATGCGAGGGTATTAGGCAGAAACTTTCAGTCTAATAATACTTAAGCTGTACCATCTTCCAAGTTGGTCTCATTTCCAATTACTTCATAAAATTGCGAAATCTGTTCGGTAGAGCTGATGTGATAAACCCTTTTAGTATTTTGCGCCTGCTCGATATACTCACGATATTTGGGGGTCAAATATTTGTAGCATAACCAAAGTACGCGGTAGCTATTAAGTGAACTCTTTAATATTGGACTTTTTTCAGGCCAGCCTTCAGGGGGTTTAAAAAAACCTGCGATCATTCGTTTAGTTACCCACCAAAAATGCACATAGATTGGTAGATCCACAAAAACCAAAGTATCCGCTTCATCAAGTCGCAGCCAGACGGTTTCCTTGCAACCAAAACCGTCAATAATCCATCGGTCAGTAACTAAAATTTGCTGATGGGCGTGCTTATAGACTTCATGGGGAACTGGCGTGCCCCCGCTTGATATTGAATCTTGTCCAAGACGTGAAGTGGCAAACCCGTGATTTCGGATAGTCTCTTGCTTAGAGTTGATTTACCGCCTCCAGCATTGCCAAATACTGCTACTTTTTTCATCGCCATTCTCCTTTTAGTCCTTTTCTGTCACCTCGTAGACTAGATTGAGTTATGAAAGCGAGCAATTCCCGTCCTTTGAATATCTAACAAAAAACGCTTGCACCGGACGGTCGGTATATACTTGTGCTGAATTATATTTTACTTGCCGCCTGTGAAGCGCAAGCCGTTATGAGGATGAAGATTGGTAGTAGTCCATTACTAGCGGACGAGCGATCGCCCTCTCGCCACAGAGCGCTCGTCTGACCATGTAGTATCAGTATAGACATCTATCTTTAGATGTATTAAAGTGCCACTTCGCCGGGTGGCATTATAGCCTTGAGTAAGGGCTGCCGATCCCCATTCACGAGATATTGCTATGAATAGTTCTCTTAAGTCTGAAACATCCATGAAGCGACTCGAAATTCCTTTAGAGCGGGATATATTTTTACGTACCTTAATTCGAGAGTTGGCAGGTACATTACAGGATGTCGTGGGCTTAGAGGAAGCCTCCGGGTTTATTAGTGTCGTGGGTCAAAACATGGGGAGGCAAATCGACCGGGACTATAAAGCGGCTCTAGAGGTATCCCATCTAACGCGAGAGCAAGTTGCTGATGTTTTGGTAGATTTGAAGAAGCGAATCCAAGGTGACTTTTATATTATTGAACAAACGGATGAAAAGATTGTCTTAGGGAACCGGGCGTGCCCGTTTGCCGAAAAAGTCATCGATCGCCCCGCTATGTGTATGATGACCTCCAATGTTTTTGGCTCCATTGCAGCGGACAATCTGGGGTACGCCAAAGTAGAACTGCAAGAGACGATCGCAATGGGTGCGCCTGGATGCCGTGTGGTTGTTTATTTGAAACCCACCCCAGAGGCAGAAGAAAGTCACGGCAGAGAATACTTCAAAGGAGAGAGTGAGGGAGATAACGAGGGGTGACGCCCGAACAGTTTCTCGAATTCGCTAGACCTTTACCCGAACCCATGCTCCTAATTGCCGGAAATGGTCAGCTTCTGGCTGCCAATCCGCCATTTTCCAAGATGCTGGGGCTACCCCGTCAGCTCCTGCAAGAGAAAATGCTCTTTGAGATGGTCGTCGATCCTGCTGATAAGGTTAAACAGTATCTGCGTGCTTGTTCCAGCAGTCGAGAAATGGTGATTGGCTCATTAACCTTCAATGCCAACAATGGAGAGACTTGCTTGTGTCGCTGTGAAGGAGCTGTCATCCGACCGCGATCGCCTGAATCCCCGGCACTTATTCTCTTACGCTTGAAAAACAAGGAATCTGCCAGTAGCCGATTCACCCTGCTGAACAAGAAGATCGATGAATTAGCCAAAGAGATTCGGCAGCGTCAACGAGCGGAAGAAGAGCGAGCTAAACTTCTGGTGCAGGAACAGAAAGCACGAGTAGAAGCTGAGAAGCTGAATCGATTGAAGGATGAATTTCTATCCACCGTATCCCACGAACTGCGAACCCCTCTCAACGCCATCCTTGGCTGGTCTAATATCCTGAGAACTAGCAAGGTAGACGCAGCCAAGATGCATCGGGCGCTGGAAACGATAGAGCGCAATGCCAGATCCCAGGCACAGTTGGTTGACGATCTCCTGGATATTTCCCGCATCATTACAGGCAAGATTCGCCTCAATGTGCAAACAGTTGACCTATTGCCCGCGATTCAGGCAGCAATCGATACGGTGCGTCCTGCCGCTGATGCCAAGAACATTCGCTTGCAGTCGGTGCTCGATCCAGCAGCAGGCCCTGTTTTAGGAGACTCCGAGCGATTACAACAGATTGTCTGGAATTTGCTCAGCAATTCGATCAAGTTCACACCGAAACAGGGGCGGGTTCAGATTGGCCTGCAACGGATTAATTCTCATATTGAGATTGTGGTGGCAGATACGGGTCAAGGCATCAGTGCAGAATTCCTCCCCTACGTCTTTGAGCGCTTTCGTCAGGCAGATGGTTCCATCACTCGTTCCTTTGGCGGATTGGGGCTGGGTTTAGCGATCGTTCGCCAA
Source organism: Trichocoleus sp. DQ-A1 (assembly GCF_039961955.1). Classification (NCBI taxonomy): domain Bacteria; kingdom Bacillati; phylum Cyanobacteriota; class Cyanophyceae; order Leptolyngbyales; family Trichocoleusaceae; genus Trichocoleus; species Trichocoleus sp. DQ-A1. The sequence continues at coordinate 45,047 of NZ_JAMPKE010000036.1, read as the reverse complement.
TTGGTAGAACTGCATGGCGGAACGGTGCATGCTCAAAGCCCCGGAGAAGGACAAGGTGCAACATTTACCGTCAAACTACCCCTGCTTGCCGTTGGGCCAACAGCGATTGAACCAGAACGGGTGCATCCAACCGTGGGAGACAGTGTCCCATTTGACTGCTCCTCTCAACTAGAGGGATTGAAGATACTGATCGTGGATGATGACCCGGATATGCGGGATTTGCTCGCCTACACGCTGGAAGTTTGTGGGGCAGAAGTCATCGCCGCCGCTTCAGCAGACGAAGCAATCTCAGCACTGACCCAATCTTCACCACCGATGGATATATTAATCAGTGATATTGGGATGCCAGATGAAGACGGTTATGCTTTGTTGCGTCGCGTCAGAGCTTTGGAGTCAAACAATAAAGGCAGAATTTCCGCGATCGCCCTGACCGCCTATGCTAGAACTCAAGACCGCACGGCTGCGCTTTTAGCAGGCTTTCAATCCCATATTGCCAAACCCGTTGAACCTGCTGAATTAATTGCAGTAATTGCCAATTTAACTGGACGAATCAGCGGTACCTAGAATATTACCGAACCGTTCCTCGCAATGCCTCAGCATCAATCGGTTTAACAGGTAAATTCGCAGGAGATGACCGCGATCGCAAGCTGGAGCGGTAATTTGCGTAATGCTTCAACCACTTGGGTTGAGATGTGCGCTCGCAAAAATCTTTAAATAGCGATCGCAAGAGCAATGTAAACGGCGGAAAAACTCCGGATGTTCTGTAGAAAAAAGTGGCTCTACAAGCGAGATTTCCAGGTTTACCAGAGTTGAGGATGCGATCGCATCCTCACTGCTCACCCACCGATCTCCTGAATTCCCACCGCCAAACGAATCTTCTCCGGCAAAAAATTCAAATCGTCTCAATTACAAAAATTTACTTAAAACTCTCTCACTTCAAGCGCAAGCGGGGGAAGATAAGGAGGAGTTTTTCTTCGCGACGGTTTGGATTGGGTTCGGGACTCCCGGAATGGAGAACCCAATTAATTCGGTTTTTCCCGGCGAGATTTGCTTGTTTCCAAGGCTGGTTATTCAGCTAATTCTGAATTCCAAGGTTACTGTCACTTTCTGGTCACATTTATTGATGACCCTGAAGATGGAAACTTACCCGACCCTGTAACAAAACGATTGATGATAAGGAGTTTTGGTTATGGTTGGAATCCTCATCACCTGGTTAGTCACTACTATCAGTTTTTTAATTATTTCCCGGCTGCCGATTGGCGTAGAAATCGACACTTTTGGAAAAGCCGCAATTTCCGCAGCAGTTTTTGGAATTTTGAATGCTCTGTTAAAACCCATCTTAGGGTTCTTCACCTTTCCATTCATTCTTTTGTCATTTGGTTTATTCCTGTTTGTCTTAAATGCAGTTATTTTCGGTTTAGCCGCTTGGTTAGTGACAGGATTTCGGGATTTCGGTTACGGTGGGGTTTTTGGAGTGCTTTGCTTGGCTCATTAGCACTGAGTATTGTTAATTCTTTACTTTTCCATCTGCTAGCATCGCTCAGATTGTAAGCGCAGGTTTGTTCTGAGCGGGGAAAGAAAACCGGAAGTAGAGGGTTCAGACAGTTCGGATTGAGTGAGAGTAACTGTCTAGAAGGATCGGTTTTTCAATTGGTAACGCACTAGCGTCCTAACATTTTCAGCAGACAGTCCTAATTCTTGCGCGATCGCAGCTTCCACCTGACTGAATTCTGTTACTGGAAACTCAAATTCTAACTTTTTGAGTGTCGAATCTGTCGTTTTGACCTGTACTTTGGTAAATCCCTGCTCTTTGTCAATTTCTGCTTTGATGACTAGCAAGGTGACTGAAAGTTGCACTTCCAACTGTGTATCAGCTTGAAGCTTATCAACCGTATCGTAGGAGCGACTTAATGCTTGGTCTGTTACCAGTCCACCCCCAACCCAAAAAATAATTCCTAGCAGGGGTAGAGGTAGCCAAAATTCTAGCCCTAAAAAATGTAATCTTTGTAACCAACGGGGAGAGGACATAGGGAGAGGTGAGGAATTTTAGCTTCACAGCTAATTGAGTTTAAGGGAAAAAAACAATCAAATTCGACATCAAAAGTCAAAATTTAAAAGATAAAAAAAGAGAAGATTCACTTTTGACTCTTGATTTTCTTCGGTACTCGATAAAAATCTGACTGGTGGAAGACGTGCGATCGCTTTAGGCTTCTCTACTATGAGCAGCGCGATCGACGATTCTCCGGAAAAGAGGTTTCACTAAAGCGTCTTATGAGAATTTTACTGGTAGAAGACGACCCCGAACAATTAGAGCCACTAAACGCAGCTTTGTTGCAAGCCGGACATATTGTCGATGGCATTGAGGATGGGGAAACTGCCCAATGGCTGATCTCTCAAAAAGACTATGACTTGTTAATTTTAGACTGGATGTTGCCGACAGTCAGCGGGTTGAGCCTTTGTCGCCAGTATCGACAAGCAGGAAAAACCTCGCCGGTGTTGATGCTGACTGCCAAAGACACGACTGTGGATAAAGTTACGAGTTTGGATGCCGGTGCCGATGATTATCTGGTTAAACCGACTGATATTATCGAACTTTTGGCACGGGTGCGGGCATTGGGAAGGCGATCGCCTCTATGGCAGGGAGATATCCTTCGCATAGAAGATTTACAACTGCACTTGAATAGCTTGACTGTTGAACGGGGACAGACAACTGTCCAATTGTCCGCCCGCGAGTTTCAGCTATTAGAATACTTCCTGCGCCACCCTTATCAGGTCTTAACCCGCGATCAAATGGAACAAGCCTTGTGGGAGTGGGGTGCAGAACCAGAGAGCAATGCCGTAACTACGCTTGTCCGGAGGCTGCGGCAGCGTTTGCAGTTAGTCGATGCGGCAGATTGGATTGAAACAGTCTATGGCATGGGATATCGCCTCAATCCTTCGGGAAGTCAAAAGTAAAAAGAGAAGAAATTCAAAATATAAATGAATCAAAATGACAGAATAAATCTTTCTTTTGCTTTTTGCCTGTCTTGCTCCAAGATTCGGGGAAGCAAAGATACACCCGAATTTGGGGCGCTTTTTAACTTTGCTTTTTTCCATGTTTGGTCGTAGCCGTCACAATCTGGCTCGCTGGTTCACCCTATCAATGGGAAGTATTTTGGTGATTTTTGCAGGAGTCGTCTACTACGTAGAAGTTGCAGACGCGCTCTTAGCATTGGATCGATTACTCTACCAACAAACCAAGGTAATGGCAGCGAGCGTAAATTATGAGCGTCGCAATGGTCGATGGCAGGTAGAGCTGGACAATGTGCCACTTTTGGGAAATAACCCACAGCCGTTGGATAGTGGGCTGGCGTATGGGCGTTGGTACGATGCCAAAGGTCAATTGGTGCAATTTTTTGGTACGCTTCCCCCAGAGAAGCTGACGGTGACAGATGGATTTCAAACCATCAAAACTGCTAGCGGCTCTGCACGTTGGCTGCGTCAGGTAACGCTGCCTGTCTACGAGAAGAGTGTATTAATTGGTTATCTCCAGGTTGCGACTTCCCTGACATCCACTCAAGAGGCTTTGTCTGAATTGCGGCTGGTTCTGACGCTCTTGGTGCCAGTCACCTTGGGGGTAATTAGCCTGACTGGGTGGTTTTTGGGGGGGCTAGCGATGCAACCGATTCGTCATGCTTACGAGCAACTGCATCGCTTCACCGCAGATGCTTCCCATGAATTGCGGACACCATTGGCGGCGATTCTTAGCAATGCACAAGTCGGGTTGCTGTCTGACGATCATTCACAGCAACGGCTTCGGCTAGACAAGATTGTGAATGTTGCTAAGTCCATGAATTCGCTGGTGAGTAATCTGCTGTTTTTGGCTCGTAATGATGGGTCATTATCTCCTGAATCTTTGAGAAAGATTAATCTAACTCTTTTGCTACAGGAGCTAGCAGAGAATTATGCAACGCAAGCAGCCACCAAAAATCTAAATTTTGTTAGTAATCTGCCGACTGAGAGCTTGGAGGTGAAGGCCGATCCAGAGTTGCTCCGTCTGGCGGTGATGAACCTGCTGAGTAATGCTTGCAAATATACCCTGGAGGGCGGTGAAGTTCAACTGCGATTGTTTACGCGATCGCATCTGGCTATTATTCAAGTTTCAGACACTGGGATGGGGATTGCGGCGACTGATTTGCCCCATATTTTTGAACGGTTTTATCGGGTGAATCGCGATCGCTCTCGCACTACAGGGGGTTTTGGTTTGGGATTAGCGATCGCTGAGCAAATCGTCAAAGCTCATGGAGGTGGGATCGAAGTCACCAGTGTAGTCGGTCAAGGATCAACTTTTCAAATTGAGCTGCCACTCCAGTAGCAAAAATAACCTGGCGATTGGAAATCGCGGCTACGCCAACCCCCCTTACCCCCCTTCAAGAAGAAGAGGGGACATAATAAGTTGCTTCGCTTCTATTCAACCAAGTCCGCCTGCGCGGAATCAATTCAGCCTGCGGAGGCAGGCTTTGTTTGTGTAGCCCCAGACTTCCAGTCTGTGGGGGATTTGCAAATACGGGATGCTCCCACTGTCACTTTCTAGTCACATTTGTTGCCAACACTGAAGATAGCAGGAGCAGAAGGTTATCACTCCTAAATCATTTTTCTTTAGTTTGTTTTCAACACTTTTTTTCATGGAGTTAGTGTAAATCCGATGTTGTTCAGAGGTACTTCTTCTCTACTCTGCCTTGCCGCTCTGGCTGTTGTTTGTAGTGGTTTATCAGCTCAGGCTGAAACTGACGACTTCACCCCTAAGACAGATGCGTTTGCCAGGGTTCCTAATCATAATTCTGAATCAAATAAGACTCCAATTCAATCTGACCAAGTTACAACTTTCTTTGTACAAGAACAAGTGAATGTAGCGAATTCAGGTTCACCTGATTCTGTTGTAAAGGTACTGACAGAATCAACAATTCAAGAGCAAGATTTTTCAGAAATAAAATTGCCAACTGCCACTGCATCAGCCGAGGCGAATCAATCTCCATCTAACCTTTCTAGCGAGACAAAGCAGGAAATTCATGAGAAAACAGCGATCGCAACCTCAGATGCGGTAAACCCAGAGCAGATTGTAGACAAAAGGGTGAAAACGTCTGCGTCGGCTTTGACTGTTGAACCTTCAACACCTCAACTCCCAGAAGCAGCGACGACTGAAACCACAGCGCCGGAAATCGCTCAAGTGGATGTAATACCTGGTAGAGCCACTCGCTCTGGCCCAAGCTATATCGGGGTTGCAGGCAACATTGGGTTGGGTGGCGATACAACTTTGAGTGAAGGTGCCTTTGCAGTCATTAGCAAAATTGGACTCACTCGGAATTTATCTGTGCGACCCGCTGCTTTATTTGGCGATAATACAGTTTTTCTGGTTCCACTTACTTACGATTTCCCATCTCAAGGAGTGGAACAAATCAGATACCGTGTAGCCCCTTATATTGGAGGCGGAGTGGCGATTTCAACGGGTGACGATAGCACCATTGGCGCACTAATTACGGGCGGGGTCGATGTTCCATTATCATCCCAATTCACCGCAACCGCTGGCGTGAATGTCGGTTTTGTTGATGAAACAGAGGTGGGATTATTAATCGGAGTTGGTTACACTTTCTCCGGATTGTAAACCGACTTTGCTTTAATCTTTTCACATCGCAACTCAAAGAAATTACGATCGCAACGGTGAAGGTGCCAGAATGAGCAGACGGGTAAACGACAGTCTCCCAAATCAAGTCTTCGCGGTAAGCAAAACAGCAGCACCCAAGCCAGCGCTGGCTTTCGTAGACGCGATCGCCCTAATTGTTGGCATCGTGATTGGTGCCGGGATTTTCGAGACGCCCTCTCTAGTCGCCGCTGCTTCTGGGAGTGAAGTGGTTGCACTTTCCCTGTGGATTCTGGGTGGCGGGATGTCCTTAGTCGGCGCATTGTGCTACGCAGAATTGGCAACGGCATATCCTCACGCTGGGGGCAATTACTATTACTTGATGCGTGCCTTCGGCAAAAACATCGCCTTCTTTTTTGCTTGGGCGCGAATGACGGTGATTCAAACAGGTTCGATTGCCCTGTTGGCGTTCGTATTCGGAGACTATGCCTCGCAATTACTGCGCCTTGGGAATTATTCATCCTCACTTTACGCAGGGATTGCGATCGCCCTGTTGACAGGTTTAAATATCATCGGCGTTCAGCAAGGAAAGTGGGCGCAGAATTGGCTAACAGTCGCCAAAGTGGGTGGCTTGCTGTTGGTAGTAATTGGGGGTTTAGCCTTTGCCGTTCCCAGTCTCCCGGAGGTGCCTGCTGCACCGGCAACATCCCAAACAAACTTTGGGATGGCAATGCTTTTCGTGCTGTTGTCCTATGGCGGCTGGAATGAAGCGGCTTATATCTCAGCCGAGTTACGCAACGTCAATCGAAACATGGTGCGATCGCTGCTAGTGAGTATCGGCATCATCACGACAATTTACTTAGCGATAAACTTCGCGTACATCCACGGTTTAGGATTGGCGAACATGGCAGCCTCAGAAGCCGTAGCAGCGGATTTGATGCGTCGTGCAGTTGGCGAACCCGGTGCTTGGTTTATCAGCTTCCTGATTGCCATTTCTACCTTGGGTGCGATCAACGCCACGATTTTCACCGGCGCACGTACCAATTACGCCCTCGGACAAGATTTTTCCTTGTTCAGCTTCCTCGGACGCTGGCACCATCGCGCCAGTACGCCAGCCAATGCCTTGCTAGTGCAGGGTGCGATCGCGTTAGCCCTCGTGTTTCTGGGAACTCTCACCCGCGAAGGCTTTAAAACGATGGTGGACTACACTGCGCCGGTGTTCTGGTTCTTCTTCCTGCTATCGGGTATCTCGCTGTTAGTGTTACGAGTTCGAGAACCGCAAGTAGTGCGACCCTTCCGCGTCCCTCTCTATCCTCTAACGCCCCTACTTTTTTGTGCAATCTGTGCTTATTTACTCTACTCCAGCGTTGCCTATACAGGGATTGGGGCGCTTGTCGGAGTGGCTGTCGCGATCGCTGGCGCACCGCTATTGCTGTTATCTCGTCGTCGGCAAATTTGAACAAAACGTTAACAACTCAAAAGGAGAAGATGCAATGCAATTACAACAAATTAAGCTGTTGCTGGTTGCTAGTTTGAGTGCGGGTAGCTTCTTGTTCGCAGGCTGCACCCAACAACGCCAGTTCGATGCACAAGCTCAATCTGATGCTCAAACCCAAGCGCCCGCCGCACCGAATATTCAAGCCGAAGCACCCGCAACCGACGTTCAAACCCAACAACAGCCAGCGGATGTGCCCTTTGTGCCAACGCCCGAAGTCGTCGTCGCCGAAATGCTTAAACAGGGGCAGGTAAAAGGGAACGATGTACTCTACGACCTCGGTAGTGGCGATGGACGAATCGTGATTACCGCTGCAAAACAATTCGGCACTCGCGGCACTGGTGTAGATATTAATCCGCAGCTGGTTCAGGAAAGTCGAGAAAATGCCCAAAAAGCCGGTGTAAGCGATCGCGTGCGGTTTTTACAACAAGACCTATTTGCCACTGACCTCAGCGATGCCACGGTGGTGACACTTTACTTGCTTCCTGAGGTGAACTTGCGGCTGCGACCGAAGCTACTCAAGGAACTTAAACCAGGCACTCGCATTGTTTCGCACAACTACGACATGGGTGAATGGAAACCTGAGAAAGTAGTGCAGGTAGAAAGTAGCCCCGGTCGCCAGCATACTATTTACTCCTGGGTTGTGCCTGAAACTGTCCCGGATAATTTGAAATAACCGGGATATCCTGTTGCAAGTTCCATCCAGCCGAACTAATCTTGCTGATACTATTTCACCAATAATCTGCAACAGCTCCCCTAACAGCATCTTAAAAGGGAGGCTAACTTCTCCCTTTTAAGATGCTGTTGGCGAATTCCAAAAAATTAATCTTAGGGGCGCTTATTTAGGGGCGCACCGATAAGCGCCCCTAAGCGATTAAACACTTTCTAAAACAGAATAGGAGTGCTGTTATTCTCACCATTTCCAGCGTTCACGAAATTATCCTTAAGCCAGAATAGGTTGGTTTTCCTGCCAGAAAGGCGGCATAGAAAATTTTATGCGATCGCGCCGAAATACTAAAGGTATTGGGGTCAATGCTATGGGGCTGGGTGCCACAGTTACGCGCATCTACATGACTTAGAAGCAAAGGCTGAGGTAGAAAGTTTATATCCCAAGGTTTCGGGCAAGTCCGCCGGAATAAATGGCAGCATCGGTGGCATTTTTGGCATCTGACGAAGCTACTTACATCACAAGCCAAACTCGGTTTTTTGACGGTGGGTTGACGCATTATCCCGCCTTTGGCGAGTCTTGGTTATAAGAAAATAGGAGGTATTCACGATGAATTTCAAAAACATTGTACAGCTATATACAGCCGGAAAAAGGAACTTTAGAAAAGCAGATTTATATAAGGCAAAATTAGCTTTTGTCTGCTTAAATGAAGCAAATTTTAGCAAAGCGAATCTATGTTTGGCGAACTTGAGAGGGTCAGATTTGCGCGGAGTCAATTTCAGCGAAGCAGACTTAACAGGGGCAAACTTACGTCAAGCAGACCTCACTGAAGCTAACTTGGGGGCAGCGAATTTAAGTAAGGTAAATCTTCGGGGAGCAAATCTAACCAGAGCAAATTTGAAAGGGGCAAATTTGGAAGAAGCCGTGTTAGGTGAGGCAAACCTGAACCAAACAAACCTGAGATACGCCAACTTATCTAAAGCCAAGCTAATGGGTGCCATCCTTACTGGGGCAATTTTACTAGGAACAAACCTAAGTAAAGCTATTTTACTCAGGGCAAATTTAACGCAAGCAAGTTTAATTGAAACCAACCTCAGTGAAGCTGTCTTAACTGAAGCCAGAATGCCTGACGGAAAAGTTCACGACTACGCTTAAGTACGCAAGGAAAACCTATATTCCTTGCAAAATCATCAACATACAGCGGTTAGTTGGATCTAAAATTATTTTCAACTGTGGTTGTTTCTAGCTGTTTAGGTGTAAAACTGGCAAAGCAATCAAACAGTAACTCCCGTTTCAGCGAGTTGTACTTGGTTTGACCTTCTTTTCGGATCTGGATTAACCCCGCTTCCGCCAGTGTCTTGGAGTGGTGACAGAAGAGAGCTAAACTAATCCCTAAATAATTGGCTATTTCGCTGCCACTCATTTCCTCGCAAGAAGCTAACATCTCCACAATCCTCAAACGTGTTGGATCGGAGAGAGCTGCAAAGATTTTAGCCCGAAGTTCTATGTCTTGAACGGCAGCTTGAGACGCAGAGGGCAGTTGAACGCTATGGTTGTTATCGATCATGGGAAGTAGGGGTTACTAAAAGAAGCCACGAGAAAGCCCCAACAAGACTCTGCATTACTCCTGATGTCAACGCTAAAAGAAGGTTGAACGACGGTATAGGCGTGTCTGACGTAGATGTATGCCGTTGGCGAAAACTCACCGTCTTACTTCTATTTTACGTCTTGGCGTTCAGTATTGAAATAGTTAAACAACCACTTGACTATTGGGGAAAGATTGTTCTAGTATTTAGTCAAATGGTTGTTTAACTACTAAACCCTTTAGGGGATTGAAACCAGATTGGTAACTTTTAGCAGCGAGTTGAGTGGATGCGATCGCATGAAATGATGCGATGCGCTTTCTGCAACAGCTGCTGATACTCTCCTCACCTTGATCTACAGCCTGAAGGAGGCTGGAAACCATGTCAGACAACGCGAAATATGTCACCTTGACCGAAGACAACTTTGAAACCGAAGTCCTCGCAAGTTCAGTTCCAGTTGTGGTAGATTTCTGGGCGGCTTGGTGTGGTCCTTGCCGGATGCTCAACCCATTAGTTGCAGAATTAGCTGCCAATTTTGAAGGAATTGCTAAGGTTGGCAAGCTGAATATTGACGCCTATGGACACATCGCTACACAATACAACATCCAAGCCGTGCCAACGCTGCTGTTCTTCAAAGATGGTGTGGTGGTGGATCGAACCACTGGCGTAGCTCCTTTGGAAGTGCTGTCTGACAAGCTTCAAGCTTTACTTCCACAGAACAACTTAACCACAAAGCCAGTAGCGATTAACTAACTATCTAGTTTGTTGGCGGTGCGGGTAACTCTTATCCGCACTGCTCATACACTAGCTAGCTAGAGTTCCTGATGTCTGCGTTGTGCAATCAAAACTGTAATGTCATTCCAATGGAGATTAAGTCAATGAGCGAGAATATCAATCTTTTCTCAACTGTTCAGCTGGGTTCTTTAGAACTTCCCAATCGAATCGTGATGGCTCCCTTAACCCGGATGCGTGCGGGAGCGGGAAATGTTCCTAGAGCGATGAATGCGACTTATTATGCACAACGGGCATCAGCGGGGTTAATTATCGCAGAAGCCACTCAAGTATCGCCTCAAGGACAGGGATATGCGAATACCCCAGGCATTCACTCAGCAGAACAGGTAGCAGGATGGCAACTGGTGACAGATGCAGTTCATGCTCGTGGGGGGCGGATTTTCTTACAGTTGTGGCACGTTGGGCGGATTTCTCACCCCTTACTGCAACCAGGAGGAGAACTGCCAGTAGCGCCCAGCGCGATCGCACCAGAAGGTGAAGCAATCACTCTTGAAGGGCCAAAACCCTTCGTCACGCCTCGCGCCTTAGAAACAGAAGAAATTCCAGGAATCGTCGAACAATACCGCAAAGGGGCAGAAAATGCCTTAGCTGCTGGATTTGACGGGGTTGAAATTCATAGTGCCAACGGTTATCTCCTTGACCAGTTTCTTGAGGATGGGACGAACAAACGCACCGACCAATATGGCGGTTCAATTGAGAACCGCGCCCGACTTTTGATGGAAGTGACTGAAGCAGTCGTCAGTGTTTGGGGTGGACAACGGGTAGGAATTCGCCTCTCCCCAAGCGGCACTTTCAACAGTATGTCCGACTCCAATCCATCTGCTTTGTTCAGTTATGTAGCTGATTCACTCAACCGTTTCAACCTCGCTTATCTCCACATTGTAGAACCGAGAACCGATGGCAATACTACCCTCGACAACACTACCGGAGGCTTGTTTACCGAATACTTCCGTCCTATTTTCAAAGGGACTTTAATTGCAGCAGGAGGCTATGACCGTGACTTAGGGAATGCTGTTTTGGCTTCTGGCAATGCAGATTTGGTGGCTTATGGAAGGATGTATATTGCCAATCCAGATTTGCCAGAACGTTTTGCACTCAATGCTTCCCTAAATAAGCCCGATCGCTCCACTTTTTACGGTGGCGATGAGAAGGGATATATCGACTATCCAAGCCTTGAACTACAAGCGGCTTGAGTTAATTTATTTTCTCTGACGTGTTTTGCTCATCAAAGCGCTCCCAGACCTAACAAGAACAGCCGCTTCTCTATGCAGGAATAAGAGCCATACTCAATGCCCCTCTCCGTTCACGGAGAGGGGTTTGGGGTGAGGTTCCTTCGTGTATATTGCAACTGTTCTTTTGAATTATGGCTGGAACAAAGGAACGAATTACATTAGCGACTCCTTTAATATTGACATCAATAAGTCGAGAGAATTCCGCGCTATCAACTTTCCAAAGCGGGGCGGGTTGATTGATTAATGCGGCATTATTAATTAATAAATCAGGGGATGAGTAGTTATTTAAAAGTTGCTCAGCCCAGGTTTTTACTTGATATTCATCCGCAACATCTACGCTGGAAAAATGATGGGGCGTTCCAAATTTTCGCTCAAGTTTCTGTGTTGCTTCTGTGGAACGGGCGCACCCACAAACTGTATGACCTTGCTCAATAATTTTTTCAGTCATAGCAAGACCGAGACCCCGACTTACCCCTGTAATTACAATCAGTTTTTTCATGAGTTAGACTAATTTAGGATTTTAGATTTGGGATTTTTGAAGGGTCTGGCGGGAAGAAGCCATGAATCGCATTTCTACAACCCAAAATTTAATTGCCAGCTAAGGGTGAATTGTGCCATCAGGCATGATTGCTTTTTGGAGTATCGTCCGCGTCAGGTTAACGCCGGTGAGGTTAGCGCCGGTAAGATTCGCCGCAGTGAGGTTAGCGCCGGTGAGATTAGCACCCCTCAAGTTCGCTTTGTTCAAATTAGCGCCGGAGAGGTTCGATTTGCTGAGGTTAGTCCATCTGAAATCAGCCTGAGTCAGGTTCGCTTCGCTCAAGTTAGACCTAAAGAGATAAGCACCATTGAAGTGAGCCTCGATTAAGTTTGCTTTGTGTAGGTCAGCTTTGTAAAGGTAAGCTCCTAGTAGTTCAGCGTCGTAAAGATTAGCATTACTGAGATCGACGGCTATTAGGTTCGCTGCCATCAAGTTAGCTTCGCTGAGGTTCGTTCTAGCCAGCTTTGCTGCACCGAGATCGGCTTTGTGAAGATTAGCGCTTCTGAGATCGGTGCCGATCAGGTTCGCGTTAGTTAGATTCGCTCTTCTTAGGTTAGCTCCTCTGAGGTCAGCCCCGATCAGGTTCGCATCGCCCAGATCGGCATCGCTGAGGTTGGCTTTGCTGAGGTTCGCAATGCTGAGGTTCGCTTCACTCAGGTTTGCCTCCATTAGGGAAGCGGAGTGGAGATTTGCATCGCTGAGGGTAGCATGGCTGAGGTTAGCGGCGATGAGTAAACTATTGCCCAGATCCGCCCTTCTCAGGTTAGCGCCTGTGAGGATTGCGCCTCTGAGGTTGACCCCTCTGAGGTTGGCTTCGCTCAAATCAGGTTCTATTTGTCGGTTTTTTCTTCTCCACTCAATCCATTTCACTGCACCGTTCTGAAGTAGTGCAAGATGCTCTAGATTTGCCATTTAGATTTCCTTTGCTTAACCCACCAGTGCTAACGCATTGACTTTAATCTGAAGTGGCTTTCTTTGAAAGCAAGCGATCGCCCATTTGTAAAGAGCGATCTCATTCCCCTTCTCTCCCTCGTCATCCCCATCCTTCGCTATTCTTGACGCCAACTAGCAGGATTTTCACGACCAGGCACGCCTTCTAGCGCCACCAACGCCGCCGCAGAACCCGCCAGAATATCCTGTTCTGCTCCGCCCAAATAGAGGCGTCCGAAGCTTCCCACAGCTTGCACTTCCAAGATGTTAATTGCCGCCGCTTTCTCCGCCGCATTCGCCGCCAGTGCTGCATAAGCGGCAGGTTGAACTTCTAATACATAAAGCGTTTGTCCTGCCAGAAGTAGCTGTCCTCGTCGCGTGCGATTGATCAGCTGCGTTTGGTGAGCATCAATGTTGCGGATAATCTGGCTAGAAACGACGTGCGGCTTGAGACATTCATTTCGATGCACTCCCAGCGCCTCCAAAATGGCTTTACCAGCCGCCCGCGTCTCCCCTTGGCGGCTGGAATGCACTTCTAGTAGCCCGTATAGTCGTTCGACCACCTGCACCCCTGGACGTACAGAGGCAGCTTTGAGGGCAACATCAGTAATCCGGTTAATTTCAATGCCCGGTGAGATTTCAATCCACAGCGACGTATCTCCTGGCAATGGCAAGAACCCTAGTGCTACCGTCCCCATGTAAGCTGCGTGCTGAGGCTGCAAGCTGTCTAGAAATACGTAACTGCGTAGTTCTATGCCCAAGGTAATTAACTCCGGAAGTTAGAAAAAAGGAATCGGGTGCAACATCTGAGTTTACCGCGATCTCAGATCGCCAGAAGCTGCATCTGGTCAGCCAATAAGAGAAGCGATCGCTTCCCGCCGAAGGACTCTCCCCTTTAGGGATTTGAAGACTCACGCAACCAGGGTTCTACCTATTTATAGACAATCGGGTTCTACCCCTTTATAGACACAACCACCCAGACAGGCGCGTTAGCTTAATTCACATAAGTTAACAATAAAAGAATACACCTTTAAGTTATGATGCCTAACCTGTTTGAAGCAACCAAAGAATATTGGCGCAAATTAGATCAGTTAGAAGCTGCCTATGAAAAGGGCGAAGTCTCGATTGAAGAGGTAGATGCTAAAGTTCAATTGCTGATGGCTGAACTCGGACGAGAACGCCGTGCAGCGTTTACCTATGTTTTTTATGGCTTGCGCCGTCTTTGGGATGAGCAACGGGAAACCATTGTTGGGGTGGCAATTCTCGGAGTTCTCGCGGTTTTCCTTCAAATTGAATACACCTAAAATTCCTAAATCGGGTCTGATACTCAGGGATGGCGTGGGTTGTTCTGGATGAATCCCGATCGGGGATTGTAAAGATGACCGACGCTTCGGAAACCTGGAATGTGTTGGGTGTGTCACGTTACAAAAGAGCGATCGCCCAGAGACCAGCTTAATATTGTAGCCGCCGAGCGATTTTCCTCCGTCTGGGCGCTCATCAACCATAATGTAAAGATTTTTATCTAGCGCGTGTCAGTTGATCAAGTGTCACGTAGTAGAGTATTAGCTCGATTGAACAAGCGATATTCTTTAGTTGTGTGAGGAGCAAGTTTAGAAGAAAAAGCGTCTGGGGTCGAAACACGGCAAGACTCCCAGGCGCTTTTTCATATCTGTCAAAATCCTTCAACAACGAACTACAGCCCAGATTCATAGCTTATCTTGTCTCCAGAAACGACACATTTAGACTGATAAGCAGGTAGGCAATACTTTGAGATCGGGAATGGATGGAGCGTTTTACCTCTTCCCAAACCCTCTCCAATCCCCAGAGGAACTGTGAAAATGGCTCTGGCTCCCGTTCCCTGCATGGGAACGGGTTGGGGGTTAGGTTTGTCAGAGCCAAAAAATATTGGACTAGATGATTTATTACATTTTGTTTATTCCGAGATGCAGATACGCTGCTGAGTGATGAGCGTCTAGAGTAACCAGTATCAGCACACTTCTTGAGATTAAGCACTATGACAGACGAGCCACGCCTAGAGGAGCAGGCCCTCTCCCAGGCTGTCGAAATGGGGTTATCTAGCCAGATGGATAGCGTAGAGAACATCAATGTAGATGTCCGAACCGATTTGCTGAAGATGGCTCAAGGAAAGGCTAATTCAGTTTCGGTTGAAGGTCGGGGTCTGGCGATTCAGAAAGATATTCGCGTGCAGGAAATGGAATTGCACGCCGATAATATTGCGATCAATCTATTTGACGCGATTTTCGGGCAGATTAAGCTGAACCATCCGCTAGACGCGACTGCCCGTGTTGTCCTCACCGAAAAAGATATCAACCGCGCTTTAAACTCAGACTACATCCGTAGCAAGTTTCAAAGCATGGAGTTGAATGCAGATGGTCAACTCGTGACCTTGGAACCGCAAGAACTGGAAATGCATCTGCCGGGTGAGGGCAAGATGGAATTCAGTGGAAAAATGCTACTGCATGACGTGGATAAGGCTCGACAAGTCGGTTTCGCCGCCGTAGTGCGTCCGCGCACTTCTTCAACGCCAATCTTGTTGGAGGGGTTTAGCTGTAATCCTGGACAAGGCATTTCACTGGAACTCACCATCGCCTTGATGGAGAAGTTAGGAGAACTGGCAAACTTGCCCTATTTTGACCTCCAGGGGATGGCAATCCGCATTAAGGAGATGGATGTAAAAGAGGGTAGTTTAACCCTTTATACCGAAGCCTACATCAAGCAAATTCCCGATCAATGATCGAGGATGAAGGGCGCGATAGCGAAGCGCTGCTGCTTTCAGCAGATCGCATCCATCAAGCGGTTCTCCCTTCAACCCATTAGCGTACCGTAGGCTTAGCCCCGACAAAACCGCGATAACCCCAGCTTCTAGGAGGAAACCATGACAGAGTTTCAAGATTTTTTAAAGCACAAATTTGCCTATGTTGCGATTGGAGAATTCAAACCTGGCAAATTTGATGAGGCTGAGCAACTCTATGAAAAAGCTGTCTCAACCTACACGCACGGCTTTAAGGGGTCGTACTTACTGCAAGAACCGGGGACTGACCGAGGAATCGCTATTATTCTTTGGGAGAGTGTCGAAGATATGCAAGCCAATCAAAGCGAGGCATACCAAGCCATCTTAAATCAGATGAATCCTTTGTTTGAGGAAGCGCCGACCACTGCTTTCTATGAAATCGTCAGTGAAATTCAGCCTACAAATGCAAGTGGTGAATCTCCATCCATATAATCAACCCGAAAAAGCGATCGCTCTATCCGGTCGGAGACATTTGAGTCATTTGATGTCAAAGGCTTTCTCGCGGGCACTCCTGACTCCAACTTGATGGCGAGATCGATGAGGAATCGCACATGACCAATGGTTGAAGCAAGGCCAGCTTCGTTTACAGGACACCCAAACCGGGGGAAGGATTCTTGGGGATGTTGCCAACGCAACCATAGCTTTCCATCAATCACTTTTGTGCTAATTGACCAGCCTTTATATTGGCTGGGAACTTCTTTAACGTCAGTATCAAGGACGTTGGATGTTACTGAGGGTTGGGGTTGACTCGGTGGGATCATCATTAGAGCACGGGAACTTAATGCCCTAAATATCGGTGAAAATACTATGGCGAATCGTGATTCAACCCGCAAGCAAAAGTGATTGTTTAAAAAGATTTAGGTGACAGAACTTTGGAACCCCTCGTGATGCACCTCGGATGGTGAGTGTGAGGTGCATCACATTCGCAAGCAGGAGAGCGGTTTGGTAGAATTCAGCGGGTGGCGTCGCCAGGTCAAAATCTACGGCTAGCGATCGCTTGAAACGTGCAAGTATTGAAAAGCGTATCCACGCAACCGGCTCAACACCCCCCGATTTGTTGACGCACCTTACTCAACCCGTACCAGGTTTTTTCGCCCACAATTCCGTCTGCTAATAGACCACTACGCAGTTGAAACGATCTCACAGCAGCTTCAGTGTGGGGTCCGAAGATTCCATTCACTTCTTCATCAAAATCACCAGATAAAGACAGTACACTCTGAAGCGTGATGACTATCTCACCTTTAGCGCCTCGTTTCAGCACTGGCATATTTACGGGAGCGCCGGTGTAGAGAGCCTGCCAGGTCATTTGACCCACGACGCCATCTTCTTTGAGAAACATCCAATTTTGAAAAACAAGAACGGCAAATTCGACTTCTTCATTAAAGTTTCCGTTGATAGCTCCGTTATAAGCAAACCTTTTAGTTAATAGTTGTTGTAATTCTTTTACTGCGGCTCCAGAGTTCCCTATTTGCAGTACGGGCTTATTGAGTTGAGCTGGTTTGACTGATATTTGAGTTGATTCTTTAGCAAGCATGGCTTAAGTCTCTTGGAATTCCTGTGTTTGACTATTCCAAACTAACCAAAGCGTTCTCCCTTCCACCTCGCACGCTCAGTTCATGCAACTGGATATTTCAATATCCCGCTTGTTGATCACCCATTAGCAGGAGGCGATAAAAACTACTGAGTGGCTTCTTGATTCGCTCCCAGGAACCAGAGACAGCTTGGTCGAGAAGGTTTGTCCCAACTTAAGTTGGCAGTCTTATGATGGGTTTATGGCGCGTCAAGACATCGACTTGCGTCGAGTTGGGAAGTGGGATTTTTGCTTTTTATGATTCGTGGCAGCAGTTTTGGTTATTCTTGTCAGGCGTGACCTATGACAGTAGCAAGAGCAAATCTGCTCTTGAGGTGCGATCGCATCCACAGCTAAACCGATGAAGGTAATTCAGCAAACTTTTACATTACTCACCCTGCGAGAACGCCCAGTTGGCATTTGGATACTGAGTAGTTTTACCGCTGTTTTAGGGCTTCTCGTTTTTATCTCTTCCAATTGGCCGATTGATTTTTTTGGATTGTTCTGCATTTTTTGCGCTAACTTGATGATGTTTGGAAGCCCGGTGAAGACTTGCCGGTTTGATAAACATCTCAATCGAGTAATTCTCAAACAAAAAGGTTGGCTGGGAACTCAAGTAACGGGTTATTCAATTGACAAGATTACGGGGGTTCAAGTAGAAGAATCTAACTTAGGAGGAATTCGCTTTTACCGGCTTACTCTGATGCTTTTATCAGGACAGCGATTTTATTTAACTCCGATTCCTAGCACTGACTGGCAATTACAACAAAGTTTGGCTAGCTACATCCAGCAATTTCTCAGCCATTAAAGTGGCGGCAAAAACGCTATGAGCGACTCTTTTGGGTAGACGCGATCGCGTGTCTTCAAAGCGAGGCGTTCGCCTACCCCTGACAAGTCTGTGCTATTTACCAATCCACCTCATCCGCATCAATCCGTTGGAGCTGGGAATGATGAGGAAAATCATACCAGCCATCATCGGTTGTGTAGCCTATGCGATCGCCCGCCTCGTATTTCACCACGACTCCTTCCGTACAAAAGTCCAAGCGCCTGACTCGACACCCAACCGGAAACTGCTCAACCAGTTTGGGTGAGATGCAGGGTTTGAGAGCGACCGCGCTAGTGTTCACCATTTTCAGACCTCGGCGCGAAGAGTGCTGCCACGAGCAATGCTAGTTTGAGTGTAGCCCCTTCACTCCACTACTGCTAGTGTTGCTAATTCTAGTAAAGTGTGTTTAACCCTACCAGTGGGGCTGGGATCAACTAAAGGAAAGGTAGAGGATCGTTGCGGGACGCTGATTTCACAAGCTTTTCCGGGGAAAAACGGTATCAAATTAAACAATCTTCACGGTAGGTAATTGGCGATCGCAGCATTGCTATGTAGTTGTCACCCTGATGTCACATTTGCATGAGTAAACTTTATGTAGGCATAGGGTAATTGCTTCTGACATATCCATCAGTTAAAGAACGATGTCCTCTCAGCAGAAGGAATGAGAGGGCATTTTTTTATGGATAGCGATCGCGACTGGGATTGGCAACGATACCCGGGTTGGGAAAGCTAGTCCTCGGCTACCAGACAAGTAAAGCGCTAGACCAGTTGCTCTTTGGCATTCCTGCCCAGTCTCGACTAATTTGGTCGAAGAGTATCATCTGCACCTCTGATAATGGAGGAACTGGTAGTCATAGCCCAAACCGCAAGGAGAGCTAAACATCCAGGCTTCGCTGGTCAAGCAGTGCTGCATTCTGGCAACAAAAACAGGTTGGGACTGGTGTGTATGTTTTACAAAATTCTCGTGGCAATGGATAGCTCTGAAATCGGCAAGCAAGTCTTTGATGAAGCCGTATCCTTAGCGAAAGCGTTCCATGCCAGTCTGATGCTATTGCACGTCCTATCTGCGAATGAAGAGGGCAGTCCGGGGATTCCAGGGATGCCCGGTCTGGATTACTATCCTTGGCGACGCGATGATGTCCCAAGCGACTATCGACAGCAGTGGGATGCATTTGAAAGTCAATACTTGGCGCTACTGCGATCGCGTGCAGATGAAGCAACGAAGGCAGGAATTAGTACCGAATTCACCCAAAGCCTTGGCAGTCGGGGTGAAAACATCTGTGACTTAGCCCAAACTTGGGGTGCCGATCTCATCGTAATGGGGCGTCGGGGTCGTTCTGCAATTGGTGAGTTAGTTCTCGGTAGCGTCAGCAATTACGTCCTCCATCATGCCCCCTGCTCGGTTCTGGTTGTCCATCGTTGAGTTTGTAAATAACACGGTTTGGTTGTTTTAGAGGAACGAGGGCAAGACGAGCAACAGCGATCGCAGCATTGCTATTTACTTGTCATACCCCTGTCACATTGCCGACTTATGCTTGTTTTTAAGAAGCATGGTGAAAACCCTTCTCACACCCATCAGTTAGACGATGCCCTTTCAGCGGAAGAGATGAGAGGGCATTTTTTTTACTAAGCGATCGCGCAAGTGAATGTCACTCATTTGAGCTACCTCAAATAAGGTTCGCTCAAAAAAGCGACTGGAAACCCACCTTGAACAATCGCTATACATAAATCTATCTACCACTCAAGAACTGCTTACTCATCAGTGAGATTCTGCCTTCTTTATAGAAGGCTTTTTTGTGAAATTGCGATTCATCCCAATGAGCGTAGGGACACGGCATTGCCATTGGGACATGGCAATGCATCTGGATTCATCTTGGCATCTCGTAGCGGCGAGGCATTGGGTAATAATTCCTCCCCGACTAAAAAATTGGCTGAGTTTGTCAGTTCATCTGAAAATGCCCCGGAAACAGCTCAATTTGTAAAGCATAGTGGTAAGAAATCACTGAAATACTTATCTTTTTCGCACAATGATGAGTAAGACACACTGCCGTAGGAATTGGTAAAACCAGAAGCCGGGAAGCGATCGCTTCTGTGTAAAACCATGCCAAATCAAGGAGGCGGACATGGCATCCCGTTATGGATTGGTTGATAGGAGTCAATTAAACTGGCTCATTCTTTATCGTCTAGGGATGATCGCCTGTGCGCCACTCGCTGCCGAGTTGATTGGCAGTGCATTTAATATCTGGTACAACCTGACCCAGATTCAATTGCTGCTGACTCCCGCGCAGAATAGAGTCTTTGTCAATACTCTGTTGATTTACAACGTTGTCGTCTACCCAGTCGCTCTGTTCCTCTGGGTGCAGCTCGTGCTGTCGCTACAGCGACCTTTACAACAGATCCTACACCAGCAAACCTTGAGAGCCGAGCATCTGATTAAAGCCAGACAACGAGCGATTAATCTGCCGTGGTGGGGAATGCTTATAGCTGGAATCGGTTGGCTGTTGTGCATTCCCGCATTTCTACTCCCCCTGCATTATGCTCCGGGAACGCTCGACCGGCGCGTATTCTTGCACCTGTCGATTTCGGTGATTGTTGCAGCGCTGATTGCGGTTCCTCAAGGTTTTTTTATCGTTGAGCTGTTTACCCAGCGACTGTTGTACCCGTTGCTGTTTCAAGAAGCTCACCCGGCGGAAACACCGGGGGCTTTCCCCCTCTCGCTGCGGCAACGAGGACTCGTGTGGGCAATATCGGCTGGGGTATGCCCGATCGCTTCGCTATTACTTTTAAGCTTGACTTATCGTTCATCCGCCACGCCCGACCCCTGGTTTACCATATCCGTCGGGGTGTTGGGTATGGTCTTCGGGTTTAGCAGTGCTTGGATGGTCGGTCAATTAGTCGTTGAACCCGTAGAAATGCTACAGCAAGCGGCTCGCGCTGTGGCAGCCGGGAACCTTAACATTCACATCAAATTGCTGCGAGCTGACGAATTTGGCCCCTTAATTGATGATTTTAACGACATGATTGAGGAGTTGCGAGACAAACAACGCTTGCAAGAAACCTTTGGTCGTCATGTCGGTCAAACAGCCGCTCAACAGATTCTCCAGCGCGATCCCAGCTTAGGCGGGGTCGAGCAGGAATTAACAATTGTGTTTGCTGACATCCGCAACTTTACAGCCCGGAGTGCAGTTTCCTCTCCCCAGCAGGTCGTGGCGATGCTGAACTTGTTCCTGACTGAAATGGTAAAAATTGTTGAGCAGGAACATGGGGGGATGGTAAACAAATTCTTAGGGGATGGATTTATGGCGCTGTTTGGCGTCGGAGATGACCCACACAATCATGCTGCCAAGGCTGTTGCAGCGGCTCAAAAAATGCTCCTCAGCCTGCAATTTATTAATAGCGACTTAGCAAAACAGGGACAAGCTCCTTTAGCAATGGGAATTGGCATTCATACGGGATCTGTGGTGTTAGGCAGTATCGGCTCACCCCAGCGATTGGAGTACACTGCGATCGGAGATCCGGTGAACGTCGCCTCGCGGATCGAATCTTTGACCAAAGAACTTGGAACACCGTTGCTGCTGAGTGCGGCGACTCATAAGCAATTACCCTCGACGATTTCGACTCAAGAATTGCCTCCCCAGCAGGTAAAGGGGCAACCCCACCCGATTATTGTGTATTGCCTAAAGGAATAGTCGGTATTCATGGCGGCAATTCTCATTTGGGTGCAGTACGGTTGAACCCCACCCCTGCCCCTCCCCGTAAACGAGGAGGAATTCAAGATCCCCTCTCCGTCAAGGTCAAGGGGCTGGGGGTGAGGTTCCGAAATTTCTCGCCTTGGTGCGCTTTGTTAGGTAACGGCACCAGAAAAACCTACGATTTTCCAAGGGTTTCAGGAGTTTTGTCCGTGAATTATGCCTCCACACTTTAGCTGTTTAATCGGCTGGTTCGTGGTACGGTTTTAGATCCGTTGATGTCTCAAGAGTTTTATACTCCTCCAAATGCATCCACCCAGCCTAAACCCCAAACACTTTCAGGAATTAGCCTTAGACAGCGGCATTGACCGCGATCTGGCTTTACTCAACTTCATCTCATTGGAAGGAGATGCCTTTTATGAGTATTTGTTGATCTCCAATCGCATTCCCCGGACGAATACTGGGATGGTGAGCAGTTGGTGGCTGCATCGCTATGCTCATGGGGCGAAAGGAGGCTGGTGGTGTTCGGGACTCGATCCCCTTAACGATTGGCGGTTGATGGAGTGGGGGTGTTATAAGCCGAACCATCCCAGACCAGATAAAAAGGGTAAACTCATCAAGTACGAGCATCCGCCCTGCACGCCGACACGGATTTTTTGTCTGAGAGTGCCGCTTCATATCTGGCAGCAGACGGCATCCCGCTACGGTGTCCCCATGCCAGAGAAGATTGCGATCGCTCAAACTGGAGAAGCGCTGGGATTTTGGCAGTGGGTGCTGGAGATGAAAATTCCTACAATCCTTTGCGAGGGAGCCAAAAAAGCAGCGGCTTTGTTAACCCAAGGATATGCTGCGATCGCTTTACCGGGCATTACTAGCGGCTACCGCGTCACCAAAGACTTTCAAGGCAATGTTCTTAGCCGACAATTAATTCCAGACCTTCTCGCCTTCACTCGGCTCAAGCGCCCCTTTTTCATTTGCTTTGACTACGAAACTCAACCCAAAACCATTAAGGCAGTCAATCAAGCGCAAACTCAACTAGGCGAACTGTTAGAAGCACAAAATTGCCCGGTCAAAATTATCCGGCTTCCCGGCTTAGAAAAAGGCGTTGATGATTTTATGGTCGCCCAAGGTGCTGCCGCCTTCCAGGCCGTCTATGAAGCCAGCCTCACCTTAGAAACTGACCTTGCCAAAAGCAAACCCCACACCGAGTTAACCTATTCCCCCGCACTCACCCTCAACCGTCGCTACCTGGAAAAATTGCCTTTTCCCACCTCTGGATTAGTCGGAATCAAGTCTGCTAAAGGAACCGGGAAAACTACCGCATTGGTATCGCTAATCCAAGAAGCGAAAAATAGAGGCGATCGCGTTCTGCTACTCACCCATAGAATCCAACTAGGGCAGTTCTTATGCGAAAAAATCGGAGTGAATTGGATTAATCACCGCACACTCGAAAAACGGGATAAAAACCCGGATAACTTATTACCCATTGCCCCATCTTTAGGACTCTGTATTGATTCCATTTGGAAGCTGAACCCAGAACATTGGCAAGGCGCGATCGTGATTCTGGATGAAGTTGAGCAATCCTTATGGCATCTCCTCAACAGCGACACTTGTAAAGACAAGCGAATCAAGATATTAAGAGTCTTCCAGCAGCTAATCTCCACCGTGCTGAAAACTGGCGGTTTGGTTATTGCCCAAGATGCTGACTTATCAGACCTTTCCTTAGACTACCTGAAAGGACTCGCAGGCATTAAAATTGAGCCGTGGGTTGTATTAAATGAGTGGAAGCCTGATGGCTGGGATGTCACCTTTCACAACACCCCAAACCCAACCCTGCTAATACAACAGTTGGAACTCGATCTGATAGCCGGACGGAAGTGTTATGTCACAACCGATAGTCGTTCCGGTCGTTACAGTTCAGAAACCATCGATCGCTACATCAAACAACGTCTAGAACAGTTCCTTCGACAATACCCCAAGACCTTAGTAGTTAGTTCTCAAACAACCAGCACTCCTGGTCATGAGGCGGTCAATTTTGTTGAAGCTATCAACCAAAAAGCCTTAGACTATGACGCAGTTTTTGTAACTCCTAGCCTTGGTACGGGAGTCAGCATTGACGTGGAACATTTCGACCGGGTTTATGGAATTTTTCAAGGCGTAATTCCCGACTCGGAAGCACGACAAGCATTAGCCAGAGTTCGTCAGAGCGTGCCGCGAATTGTTTGGTGTGCCAAACGAGGCATTGGCATGATTGGCAGTGGTAGTAAGAATTATCGGGTACTGTCTCACTGGTACCAGGAAAATCAGAAAGAAAACCTAGCTTTGATGAGTCCGCTTCATCCAGTTGATGTTGATTTGCCTTTAGTTTATGACTTAATTCACCTCAGAAGTTGGGCAAAATTTGCAGCCAGAGTAAATGCTTCGATTACTATGTACCGTCAATCGATGTTAGAAGGATTAATCGCTGAAGGACATCAGGTAAATGTCATGAGCGATGCTCCCCCTCACGAGCGTCTCAGAGAGCTACGGATGGCGCTTTTAGCAGCAGCTCCTCGCGATTGGGAAACTTCTAAGAAGCTGGTTCGAGAAATTGTTAAAATTCAACAAGAATTTGAAGTGCGCCGCAAAAAGACTAAATCTATCAAGCATCAAATTGTCAAAATTCGGAATCAAATTGAATTACAAGCAGCGAGTGCAGTTGCGAATTCTCTAGACATTGAGCGCAGAGAATATGAGCGTCTGTTAACCAAGCGTTCTTTGACAGATGAGGAGCGAAATCAAGTGCAGAAATACATCTTGAAACAGCGCTATGGGGTAGAAGTGACTCCTCAATTAAAGTTACGGGACGATCGGGGATATTATTCACAGTTGTTGGTTCACTACTATTTGACTCACGAAAGCGAGTATTTTCAACTACAAGATCAACAAGAATGGCATCAGCAGTTGGAAAGAGGCGAGGGTAAAGTTTTCCTGCCAGATTTGAATACTTACACTTTGAAAATAGAGGCACTTAGAGCATTAGGAGTGCTGCAATTTATCCATTCGGAGCGTGAATTTAAAGAAACTGATTTAGACTTAGTTGAACTCAAAGCGACTGCACTCCGGTGTAGCAAACACATTAAACGTGCTATCGGAATCAGCATCCCGATGGAAACCGAAAAAGAGCGCCTAAATTGCATAAAAGTGCTTAGCAAGGTTTTGAATTTACTCGGATTAAAGCTAAGGTCATTTAAAAGAAAAGAAAATGGATATAAAAATCAAATAAAAGTTTATAGAATTGACTCAAAAACTCTTGATGATGGCAGGAACGAAATCTTTGAAGCGTGGCGTTACAGGGAAGGCTTGATAGAGGAGAGTGTTTCCAACCAGAGAGTTTTCACCTTGAAGTCTGAAAGATGTACTACCCCATGCAAACCAGCGCTATTTCATTCCCAGCGATAAACGGATGAACGGGGAGCAACACCGATGCAACAACCAGCAATTTTAAGAGTTTTTGTATTTAAAGTTACAAATTTAGTTCATACAGAATTCAGCCTTAAGTGCAAGTAAGACATTCTATAGGGATGAAGCTGTAAGTTAAAGGCTGCCCTTAAATGTAAAACAGGGAACAAACGACAGGGAATATTACCTGTAGGGAATTCCAACCACTAGACACAGCGATCGCAATCGGGTCAATAGCCAAACCCGGCTTTAGCTGAGCAAGCTCCCTAAGCAGTCTTTCTTTACGCTGCTAGGTGCTTAGGCTTACTTAGGCTAACGCAGGGATGAGTGCGATTGTTTCACAAAGCCGTTTGCGCGATCGCATTTACATACATCTAACCAGAATTTAGAAATAGGCACGTATGACAATAAGCATAATTGTTCATGGTGGAGCAAAAACCATTACAGAGGGCAAGGTTGAAGCCAATCATGCAGGCTGCTTGGCAGCAGTAGAAGCAGGTTGGACAGTGCTTCGCAGTGGAGGCAGTGCTGGAGAAGCCGTTGAGGCAGCCATCCGTGTTCTCGAAACTGACCAGACGTTTAACGCCGGATTTGGTGCAACTCTCAACAGTGAAGGAGAGGTAGAGCTAGACGCGGCGATGATGGAGGGCGATCGATTGGGTTGGGGAGCGGTAGCAGCAGTTCAAGGAGTGCGTCATCCAATCTCGGTGGCACACAAGATTATGGATGAAAAAGCCCGGTTCCTAGTAGCGCGGAGCGGCGAACGCTTCGCTGCTGAACACGAGATGGAGATGTGTGCAAAAGAAGACCTGATCAGTGAGGAGCAGCGACAGGAGTGGGAAGAGGAGCAAGAAGTTATCGATCGCCCCAACACCGTTGGTTGTGTAGCTCTAGATGCTAACGGCACCATAGTTGCCGGAACCTCCACTGGGGGCACTACAGGTCAACCACAAGGTCGCGTTGGCGACACAGCCCTGGTTGGTTGCGGCTTATACGCTGATAACCACTTGGGCGGTTGCTCAACGACGGGTGATGGCGAGTCAATTATCCCAGTGGTTCTTGCCAAGACAGCGATTGATTTTTTGGCTGGAGACACCCATCCAGAGGAAGCAGCACAGAAGGCGATTGACACTCTTGTCTCTAAGGTTGAAGGAGAGGCTGGCTGCATCCTGATAGACCGTCAGGGACGTATTGGGTGGTCGTACAACTCGTCTGACATGGCGGTAGCTTATATGACCGCAGAAATGGACAAACCAGTGGCGTTTATCAAGAAAGAAGAAGAAAACAACTCAAAAGTAGCATCCTTTGAGCTACATACAGAACAGATGCAGACGACTCACTCACCAGCCGCATAATCGAGTTGGCTACCCATTTAAGACGGGATGGAACCCCACCCCAACCTTTGTGAGATGCTAGCAGTTCAGATACCCGACTTCTCCAAGAAGTCGGGTATCTCGTATTCAGTTCAGCTCAGATTGAGGCGGTGATGCAAGTAGCTAGAAAAGCTCAAATTGCTGAATGATAACAATTCATTCTCTAACTAAAAGTTGTGTGGGCATTTTATCAGCTTTGCTTATATTCCCATTTCTCCTGAAGTGAATACTCCCTAGGAAGATGATAGAAAAATTGGTTTATTGAGAGAATACTGATTGTTTGCTGTGCAGCCTGCTTTTGCTTCATAGGGGTAATTTTTTATGAACTCAACATACGACTTTCAATACTTTCAAGGGAATTCTCTTTCCGATCTGTTTGCTCAAGACATCACAGATGGGCGGTATGCATTTATCCTAAATTACCCGGCGACTGCGACTTGGGCTGCTTACCCTAACAATAAAAAATACTATATTCAAGACGGTAGTAGTGAAGCCACCAAAACTTCCTTCGATAAAATTTGCCAGAAGGAACCTTGGAAAAATCTAGCGGTGTTAGGCGATCTCCTTCCAGGAGTTATCATCAGTTCGCCAGAAGACGCGCTGATTAACTATTGGCGGGAACATTTTGGTTTCAGCTACAAAAACATAGAGAGGATAGACTGCTCAACTTATCTGGATGAACTCAGCCAGATAGATACTCCGGAAGAATCTCAAAGCGATCGCTTTGACAAACTCATCACTCTATTTCCCTTCGATCATCTCAAACCAGAAAAACACGCTGTTCATCCGGATACTCACTACCGCTTGCTTAGCAAAGTAGCGCTAGCCGATCTGGGAATACAATGTCCAAAATATAAAACCTACAATCTGCACCAAATTAGCCTGGAAGACATTCAGCTACCACAATTCCCATACTTGATCAAAACCTCCCACGGACTCTCAGGCGAAGGTACTTATATTATCAAAAGCGCCAGCGAGTTAAACTACTGCTTGCACGAATTAAGGAAATACCTAGAGATTAAGTTCGTGGATACGATTATTGTTTCGGAATTTGTCAAGAATGAAGTGCAGAACTACTGCGTGCAGTTCTATGTCAGCAAGACAGGAGAGATTACGCTGATTGGCACTACAACTCAACTTGTCACTCCAGAAGGCAATTATTTAGGAGGACTCATTCACTACCGAGAAACCGACATGAGCAAGTTCTTTGAGATGATTGCTGCGGTTGGTAAGTATGCTCATCAACAAGGGTATTTCGGCGTGATTGGCTTTGATGTATTGGAAGATAAAGACGGACAACTCTATGCAATCGATGCCAATTTTCGAGTGAATGGATCGACTCCACTCTGCTTACAGCGTCATACTTTGCTGGGACTGGGAAAAGAAGTCGCTAAGTATTCTAGCGATTATCGGATGGATGGGACATTAGAGTCCATTCTTGCCACGTTGAAACCAGAATTGGAGCGTAAGGACTTTACGATATTGTCAGCTTTGGAGAAGGTTAAATACGGGAAAATCTACACCGAAATTTACGGAATTGTTGCTGGAGAAACGACCGAAGAAATGCAACAGATCGAGCAGAGTTTACAACATAAAGGATTACACATACTCAGTTAGGGGTTACTGGAGAGCTGGTTTAAATATCGGATATTAACTGTTGAATTTTTGTCAATAGTTATACTCTATCTATTCAGATCCCCGACTTCCCTAAGAAGTCGGGGATCTGACGTTCACGAATCAGTTAGGACTGCTTTATAGAAAGGTCTGTCTAGTAAGCAATAATGACTGTTCTCAATACTGACTCGCTCAAACTTCTACGTTTCAGCTTCATTTTTATTCGATTTTGCTGATTGCAATACTATCCAACCAGCACTAGCGATTAAGGAACTAATCACTAAAAAGCCAATATCATAAGCTAACGTATGCGAACCCGGTCTGACATGATGAATGCCTAAAATCTGATGATCGATAACTCCTTCAATAAGATTGAACGCTCCAAATCCTAGTAATAGTGAACCAATAAAGGTTGGTGCTGACAAAGAATGACTTTGTTTTGCGGCTCGCCAAAACAGAAAAAGCCCAATTAATGTTAATAGCCAATCAAACAGATGAAACAACCCATCGCCAAGAGTATTTAGTTCCAAACCGGCAACGGTAGCATCAGTTTTAACACTGGAAAACATATGATGCCATTGTAATAATTGATGAATGACAATCCCATCAAAAAATCCAGCCTGACTCATTCCTAACACAATACCAGCCACAATTAGAGGGCGGCGATCGCGCTGATGGACGGAAGAATTTTCTTGGCTACTCGCCTGGGATGTAGTTTGGTTTGAAGTCATGGCAATACCTCTGGAACAACCTCAGCGCGTACATCACTCGCAACGAAAACGAATTCTTGAGTGCGGTTCGTTATTGACGATGGGGAGAAGAATCTGACTCCCAGAAAATAAACGGAAGCGGAAACAGACCTATCTTCGGGATTAGGCTGCTTCAATTGTTTCGCTTCCTCTCAGAAATTACATCTAACTCCTAGAGGATTGACGATTGTTTTTTGGTATACAAGCTGGGCTAATTCCCTGGCGTTGAGCAGCGATCGCATTTTAGGCTATTGGCAAAATCCACACTAGAAAGTATTCGGTTGCGTCCTCCGCTGCTGAAGTCAGCTTGTTAGCCTAGAGAAGCGACAAATCGCCAACATCTTTACTGAAAATTAGAACCACCAATAATTGTTGAAGTTGGTTTTAATCAGGTAAAAATAGCACTCTTCGGATCTTTCAAGAAAGAACCAAGAAAGAACAGAATTTTATCAGCAGGACTTGAGACCTGATTTTTGTCATGGCTGTACTCACAACATCTATTCAGAACACTCATCCGATTACAGAACTCTATGTGTTTGGTGACAGTCTCTCGGATGCGGGGACGGTGTTCCGAGCGACAGGAGGAATGTATCCACCCAACCCACCTTACTTTCAGGGGCGTTACTCAAATGGTCGGGTTTGGGTTGAGTATCTGGCTCTGCGCCTGGATCTCGCCTCTAATCAAACCAAAAATTTTGCTTACGGAGGAGCAACTTCTGGAAACGATCGCAACAGTTTTGTCCCTGGTTTGCTAGCCCAAGTGCAATCGTTTATCCAAACACATCAACCGCTGAATTCAGAGGCACTGTATGTGCTATGGGCGGGGGGAAATGATTATTTACAGGGAGTCGAGCTAGCCACAATTCCTGTTGAAAATATCACTAAAGCGATCGCTTCTCTGGCTGATAAGGGTGCTAAAAAGCTCCTGGTGGTAAACTTACCCGATTTGGGACAGTTGCCGACTACCCGAACCAGTGCAAATGCTGCCAGACTCAGTGCATTAACCCAAGCCCATAATCAAGGTTTGAGGCGATCGCTTAAGGTAGCTCAGCAGCATTCTGACCTTCAGATTGCGACTCTAGATGCCAATCGGCTGTATCGAGAAGCGATCGCGAATCCGGCAGCGTTTGGCTTTACTAATGTCCTCAATGCCTGTTTGGCTGGCGCTGGGACTTCTGGCAGTCCAGACCAGTTTTTGTTCTGGGATGGCATTCATCCAACAACAGCGACTCATCGCATTTTAGGGGAAACTGCCTTTGCCGCGATTCAAGAAGCAGGGATGCTCAATTCTCCTTCGGTGCTGTTTGGGTAAACCACTCCATTGAAGCTTGAGCGATCGCGCCTGGAACCGTGTGGGGTCCATTGAACTCGTGATACTGCACGTCATAGCTTGCCCGTTGTAACTGCGGCACAATCCGGCGGCTGCATCGCTCAATCGGCAACACCGTGTCCCCCTTCCCGTGAGAAATAAATACCTGCGGCTTCCCTTCCTGTCCCGCAGGAGCCATGAATCCCGGTGAGAAGGCAATGATGTGGCTAAACAAGTCGCCATTGGTAATGCCCACTGAAAGGGCGTAGGAAGCCCCATCAGAGAAACCCGCGATCGCTACCTGATTTGGCGCGATCGCGTAACGGCTGAAGGTTTGTGCCAGCGCCCGGTCAATAAAAGTAATATCGGCACCGTACCCACTCCGAATCACGTCCCAAGTTTGTCGGCGCGAGTCTATTGCCAACAAAATTGTCTGGAAGGGATCTGCCAGATGGCGGACGATATTCAGCGCCCCCTCTGAATCGCCTCCTGCCCCATGCAACATCAACACCAGTGGCGCGGGTTGGTCTGCCCGATAGGTTTTGGGTACATAGACGAAACCATCCCGCTGTCCGTCCAGTCCTAGGGGATGCAATCCGGGAGTTGCGGTTGCTGTGGGGCGAGTTGGACGGGATAATAATCGTCCTTCTGTGGCGGAAGAATCAGCTTGCTTTGAACTTTCCATTGTCAATAAATTCTGTTGCAAACAACTAGAGAGTTGAGAGACCGCGAACGGTAAGATCGTGCCTGCTACCCCAAGCCGGAGTAGTTGTCGCCGTGTCCAATAAGCAGGAAAGCTTTTGTATTGCCTCATAGCGATCGCGCAGCGTCCCCGGCTCGCTAGTCATCCGTGAGAGCTATCCCTTCACGCTAGGATTTTTAACGGTTTCCTGCCTTACTCTTTGGGAAGATTCAGACTGATTTAGTTACTGGGTTTTATCAGCCTATTAGCTCTTGAAAAGGATAAAACCGTTATTAATTGGAACGTCGATCCCATCAGAGGGATATAGAGCGTTAAATTCTGTAAAACATCAAGATCCAGATGTATTCAGAGAAGCTACGTGCTTTTGGGAGCGATCGTCTGGTGAGCAAAAATATAGTTTCGCTACTGGCTGTGTTGGTGGGGCTTTCCTATGCATGGCTCGGCATCTTCACGTCTCTGA
Organism: Trichocoleus sp. DQ-A1; assembly: GCF_039961955.1. Taxonomy (NCBI): domain Bacteria; kingdom Bacillati; phylum Cyanobacteriota; class Cyanophyceae; order Leptolyngbyales; family Trichocoleusaceae; genus Trichocoleus; species Trichocoleus sp. DQ-A1. The sequence continues at coordinate 13,647 of NZ_JAMPKE010000036.1, read as the reverse complement.
ACTCTTATTTTTTCAACTATCGGGCAATGACCATTCCTGGGTGGTTTAGGTTAGGGGCAACTATCGCTCTTGGGCTATATCTTCTTGGTGTCTATACGACGGCTCTAGCATTTCAGCAGATTTTAACCCGAAAATCTGCAATTGAGCCATCGTTTTTGGTGTTGGGTTGCATCATCGGTTTACTGGTTGGCAGTTTACCCTTTTTCCTGAATTTCCTAACCCCAATCCCGTACCTGCTTTATTCTCCATATATTATTTTGCCTATTTTACTTTTGCTATCTTTTTTAGGAATTCGGATTGCTTGTAGATATGAACGAAGTAAATCTAATTCCACGCTAATCGTTTTATTATTTAGAGCCTTAATTCCGTGCGCGATCGCCTTAACCTTAATCTGGCTTCACAACGGCAGTTTCCCCAGTGTCAAAGCTCCTGCTGAAGTTCGGCAGGAATGGGCGTACATACAATTTGGGGATTACAAGGAAGTGGTGAACTCAATCAAAACTTGTCAGCCCATTCTAGAACGAGTAGGCAGCGTGAAACTTGTGGCACCGACCCAAGGCAGAAACTATATTATTTCCGATCCAGGGAGTTCCGGTCATAGGGGGGAATTGACTTTAGAAGTAATCGGAGACAAAGGTGTAGGTGTCGCTAACTTTAACTTCCATATCGTTACTTCGGTTTCACAGGTTCGATTTACCAATCGGGGGAAAACAGAAACAATCGTCTGTCGAAGGTAGGGGGGAATCTGATTTTTTCTGCCCCAACTCGATCGTCCCTGCAAAAGCGATCGCCTCTGCAAAGTTGCTTCACCGACGGCTCCTAAGCGAGCGGCATAACGATTTATTCAACTGTTACTTAGCTGTAGAAACCCGTCTATGCGATAGTTATATCGCACCCAACCCAGCACGCGATAGCGAAGGCGCTGACTTGTCAGTTCGCGCTTGCAAAGAGGATTAAAAATTAGAGCGACGTTTAGACTGATTTAGAAAATCCTTTAAGGTAAACCAGAGAGATAAACTTCCTAACATTATCAAACTAGCTCCGAGCGGATAGACGTACCAACGATTATCCTGCTCAACTTTTAGAGACTTAGCTTTTGAATCTTGGACAAATGTATTGATCTGGGAGGTTTTGTTCTCTGTAAAACTAAAACCGTTATTCATTGGAAAGTAGAGTTTCCCGTTAGATGTTTGCAAGACAAGCTGAGTTGATTTTCCATGTTTCTGAACGTTTGCTTTCTCTAATCGATCGAGTGGGAAGGGAGTCACGGTTTCCCCTCGCAAACTCGACACCACGAGTTTACACATACCTAACGATTGGCGACGTTCGCATTCTAAGGTTGCCAGTTGAGGATTCAGCAAAAACATTCCACCCCGGATAACCATAAAAACGCCTAGAACCGTTATCCAGAAGGTTTCTTTCAGATGTACGGAAACGCCCTGAAGTTCAAATGAGGTATATCGCTGCTCTGCTTTTTTGGAATCTTTGTCAGTTCCCATGCTTGTCCTCTCCTGTAGGGCATTGAACAAGATAAGTGCCACTTAGATGAGATACAAGCCCATGCATCCTGACTCCGGTTAGCTCGATAAAACCGCCTATGCCGTAGTTATCTGGCACCCGACCAAAAACGCGATCGCAATAACTTCTGGTTGATGAAGATAGTTGACCCAACGGAGCGAGTAACCTCAAGAGGGAGTTAAGGTTAAGCGCATACAGTTACAGACTGTTCGCGCATTTGCTTGATTTGATGTCATCACCGAAGGAGACTACGATGACTTCGACCACCCTAAAGCCTAATTTAACCGTTCCCGGCCCCCGTCCAGGACCCATTCTCGGACGTGCTACCCATATTTATCGCTTCGCATCCGACTCGATCGGCTATACCCGCGACCTTTTCCAAACCTATGGCTCAGTTGTCTCCCTGACTTATGGAGGGGGCACAAATCTTTATTCACCGCTCCCCAATTGTCCTGGTACTGTATTTGTCTATGGCCCGGAACTCGTGCGCCAAGTGACGACCCAGCACGAGATTTATTATAAGCATCCCTTATCCGGAAAATTGTACCGCAGGCGGGAAGCCTCGGCGCGGACAGAACCCCTGAAGCACTTTGCTGTGGGACTCTTTGGCATCAATAGCGATCGCCATCGGCAAGCTCGTCAACTTCTCATGCCCGCCTTTCACAAACAGCGCATCGAGTCCTACCGCAACGATATCGTTACCATCACCCAATCGGTACTCGATCAAATCCGGGTTGGGGAAAAAAGTGACATTGACCAGATTATGCGGCTGCTGACAATGCGAGTGGCGACCAAAACGCTGTTTGGTGCTGATGTTGGCGAGATGGGTGGCATTACCGGGAAACTTTTTCAGGATACTGTCGGTTTGCTGGGAACGCCCATGATGGCACTATTCCCTGTGGACTTACCAGGATTGCCCTACCATCGCTTTCTGAATCTAATCGCCCAACTTGACGACGAGATGCGATCGCTGATTGCAACTAAAAGGGCAAAGGGCACTGACGATGGAGATGTGCTGTCGATGCTGATCCAAGCTCGTGACGCCGAAACTGGCCTCTCCCTGAGCGATGATGAATTGCTGGGACATACTGGCGTCTTCTTTTTAGCCGGACACGAAACCAGTTCCAATGCACTTACCTGGACGCTGTTCCTCCTCTCGCAACATCCGCAAATTTTTGCCGATCTCCTCGACGAACTCGAAAGCGTGCTGCATGGTGAAGCGCCGACAGTCGAGCAATTGCAACAATTGCCGTTATTAGAGCGAGTTATCAAAGAGAGTATGCGTGTATTGCCGCCAGTCCCCTGGAATGGGCGCGTCACCGCGCAACCGACTGAACTCGGTGGTTATGCCTTGCCTTCGGGAACGGAGGTATTTGTCAGTATTTACCAGACTCACCAGATGCCCGAACTCTATCCAGAACCGGCGGTTTTTAATCCGCACCGTTGGGAAGGATTTGAACCGACTATTTTTGAATACAATCCCTTCAGCGCTGGGCCTCGGATGTGCATCGGTGCAGCCTTTGCCATGATGGAAATCAAAATCGTGCTGGCAATGCTTTTACAACGCTACCGCCTGCAATGCATTCCCCATCTGAAGGTTGACCGTTTTGGGGTGATTGTCATGGCACCGAAATATGGGATACCAACGATCGTCCATCAGCAAGATCGTCAGTTTAGCCAGGGAGTGGGTGGCGTACGCGGTAACGTGCGAGAGATGGTGAAATTGCCTGAATAATCCGGTGCGAGTAGGGGCGACGCATTCGGACAAAAAATCTTGGGCGATAGACACTCGGAACCCCACCCCTGCCCCTCCCCGTGAACGGGGAGGGGTTCAATATTTCCCCTCTCCGTTCACGGAGAGGGGTTAGGGGTGAGGTTCCGGACTGCATCCAATAAAGAATTGCGGCTATTTGAGATGGCACGGGTCATTTGCTCTCTCGGTGCTGTTTCCACTGAAGTTCCCCGGAAGTGGGAAAATGAGACAAATGGCGCTTAGTGACAAAATTGCAAGGAAAGAGGTAAATGCTAAAACGGATTGCCGCACTACTACTGGTGGTATTAAGCGTAAGCTTGCAAAGTTGCACTGTCGCCAGTGCTACCAGTGGCTTAAAAAGCTATGTAGATAGCACCGACGGTTATCAGTTCCTATATCCCAACGGCTGGCTTCCAGTCGAGGTGAAGGGTGGAGCCGATGTGGTGTTCCACGATATCATTGAGCCTTCTGAAAATGTGTCAGTCGTCATTAACCCGGTTGGGGCAGAGAAAAGCCTCGCTGAGTTGGGGACACCGACGGAAGTGGGATACAAATTATCAAAAAGCGCGATCGCACCCCCAGGATCGGGACGCGAGGCAGAATTAGTGAACGCTGAAAAGCTGGAATCTAACTCTAAGACTTATTACATACTGGAATACACCGTCAAACTCCCCAATCAGCAACGCCATAATCTTGCCTCTATCGCTGTCAGTCGCGGTAAACTTGTCACCTTCAACGCTTCTACCACAGAAAAACGCTGGGAAAAGTTGAAGCCATTGTTACAGCAAGTCGTTAGTTCATTTTCCGTCTATTGATAGCGATTGGCTGATGGCTAATGGCTCATAAAAGTGATGAGAGTGATAAGAGTTGAGGCAAAAAGAGAATTATTTAATTCAAAACTCAACACTTAAAACTTGTTGACAATTAGCAATTCGCCACTGACAACAGAACGATGACCCTTCCCACTTTAGTCTTAGCCTCCGCTTCTCCAGCTCGCCGTCGCCTGTTGCAAAGTGCCGGAATCGAGCCGGTGGTTTGCCCTAGTGATTTTGATGAATCCCAAGTCTCAACTAGCGTTGCATCCGAATTGGTGCAAACTCTGGCGTTGCGGAAAGCGGAAACGGTTGCGAGTCAATTTCCAGATGCTTTGATATTGGGATGCGATTCGGTGTTGCTGGTTAACGGTGAGATTCATGGGAAACCAGCAGATGCAGCACAAGCGATCGCCCGTTGGCAAAAAATGCGCTCCCAAATCGGCGAACTCTATACGGGTCATGCTTTAATTGACCAGCAGCAAGACAAAACTGTGGTACGCTGCGGCATCACAAAAGTTTATTTTGCCGATGCTAGCGATCGCCAGATTGAAGCCTACGTCGCCACTGGCGAACCCCTCAAATGTGCTGGCTGCTTTGCCCTGGAAGGCAGAGGGGGACTATTTGTAGACAAACTGGAAGGTTGCCATACAAATGTCATTGGTCTGAGCTTGTCACTACTTCGCCAGATGTTCGGTGAACTGGGATACGATGTCACCGATTTTTGGCAAAGATGAAGGATGAAAGAAGTTTGTTGTCCATTGCTACTAGCAAATAACAACTGATAATTGATTTGTGCCTTTTTCTTGAATTGCTCCGGAATTTGTTAAGGTTCCTAGATTTTTGATTAAGGCAAAGGATCTGCGTGTCTAATATTGGCTAAGGCAAAGCTTTTGGAGGGCTTTTGTTCATGGGAGTAAGTAACGAGTTTAAAGCACAACTCAAGGCTGGCAAAATTTTTGAGGCGCTCACCTTGGCACTCAGCGAAGCCATCGAGTTAGAAATCACCACCTGGGTTTCATCGGCTGACTCAGATGCCTCGCCTGGGGTGAGGACAGACCAATCTTTATCCGGTCAACCTTTACCCGGTCACTGTATGCGAACCCGCATCAATATTGTGGATGGTGATATAGAAAATGAAGTCGGCAGCGAATTTCTAAATAGCGGCCCCTACAACGAACTGCGGGAATTTCACCTCCAGCAAGTTCACGAAGGTCGGGAAATTATTCAGGAAAACCTGGCAAACTTGCAACAGCTGTTTACAGTTTTAACGAACACGCTGTCTGAGATACCAGGATCGCGATCGCGTTCAAATCCACAGCAAGTTTTACCTCCTATCGATTCAGATAATCCTTAAGAGTCAGAACACTTGAGAGCCAAAATAAATGCAAGTCAAAGGTTAAGCTTCTCTTCAGGACTGAGTTTTGAGTGTTGAGTATACCCCAGACTTAAAAATAGGGGCTTGAAATCAGGACGCTTTATTCTTTGGGGCTACATCAACTTGAAACAAACTGCGCCTCTAATTTCCGTTTTGAAAAGCCTTGTACCCTAGTTACTTTAAACCTCAGTCCTCAAACCTCAGTCCTCAGTCCTCAAACCTCAGTCCTCAAACCTCAGTCCTCAGTCCTCTTTCTATTGACAACTCACAATTGGCTGGAAATTTGGTTATGGCGGCAAGCGATAAATTCAAACAACAACTCAAAGCTGGCAAAATTGTTGAGGCACTTTCTACGGCACTCAGTGAGACGATTGAGTTAGAAATCACCACATGGGTTAGCTCTGCCGACGTAGATGACAGGACAAGCGAAGAACAGCCTCAACCAGGTTCCCGGATGCAGACCCGGATTAATATCGTTGAGGGCGACATCACCAACGAGATTGGCGATCGCTTTCTCAACAGTGGCCCCTATAGCGAACTGCGACAATTCCATCTAGAGCAAGTTCAGCAAAGCCGCGCGATTATCAACGACAACCTCAAGAGTTTGCAAAAGTTATTTGGGATGTTGGTAAGAGTCGGGTACCAGAATCCTAAAGCTGCCCCGATTCCTCCAGACAAGTCTAGAGTTGATCCTCGCCTACCACCAGACGAAACCGCAGCTTCTATCGTGACGATTGAGCCTGAAGTGTCGCTTGTTGAGGGGTCGCCAACAGATGCGATCGCATTTGACCCCCGCGTGGAGATTGACACCGTTCCTGCCATTGCACCTACTCCATCCGTCACACCCGATTTCCTGCCCCCAGCGACCCCCCAAACCCCTGTAGAGCAAGCCGTAAGTGCCCAGGAGCGGGAAGAAGCCGTCATCCAGGAACCACCGTTTCAGCCAGGGTGGACGCCGGAATTCGGCTCGGCGCTTCCCCCGGATTTCCTACCCCCAGCGACCCCCCAAACCTCTGTAGAGCTAGCCGTGAGTGCCCAGGAGCAGGAGGAAGAAGCCGTCATCCAGGAACCACCGTTTCAGCCAGGGTGGACGCCGGAATTCGGCTCGGCGCTTCCCCCGGATTTCCTGCCCCCAGCGACCTCCCAAACCCCTGTAGAGCCAGCCGTGAGTGCCCAAGAGTGGGAAGAAGCCGTCATCCAGGAACCACCGTTTGAGCGAGGGTGGAGGTCGGAATTTGGCTCGGCGGTAAACTGGGGAACCGAGGAGGAGTGGGAAGAAGTGGAAGTCGAGGAGGAACCGACACACCCCTTCTCAGCGAGGTTTGCGCCTGTTGAAGATGAGGTCTGGAATGAGAATGACGATGGCTGGGAAGAAGATGAGGAGCCGTCAACGACGCCCGATATCAGCAATCCTAGCGGCATTTCAGATCCCATAGCGGTTTTGTTTGGAGACACTCCCGTGGAGCCTTCCCAGCCTTCTCCACCGATGTCAGATACGCGATCGCCCGTCAACATTGAAGAGGCGTTATTTTCACAAACACCGCCTTCACAAACACCGCCAAAGCCGTTTGATGAGTTTGATGAATTTGAAGAAGATGAAGACGAATTTGACAATCCATCGCCTCCACCACCCTCCAAATAATCATTAAAACCAAACTGGATTCATACAACGATGGTCAATACACCAGATACCAATAGCAACGAGATTAATCCCAACCTGCGGAAAAATTTTAACAACTTTTTGCAGTCTCTGACCGATGTGCTAATCGACATCACGGCTCTCGAAGTAAATACAATGGTCGTGGATCATATTAGCGGGACTAAGTTTATTCCTTGGGAAGCGTATCGAGATATTTACCCAATTTCCACAACCTATTTGGAAAGGGCAGGAATCCATCCATCTCTAAGGCCTCGGTATCTGAGTCTGCGTAAACAAATCGAGACAGAGTATTGCTTGTATTACCTTGAGGAGAAACTTTTAGAACAGGATGCTTCACAGCTCAGAGAATATGTCCGAGTTCTCAGCGATCCCACAGCAGAACTGGATATTCAAAAAACAAAACTGCCTAACCCGCTGAGTCCTTCTGCGAATCCGGCTGTTGAGATTAACAAGATTCAAAACTTACTCGATGACAGTAGATTTTTACGGAGCTTGCGGAAAGTTGATGAGCTGAAAGCAGCTCTGGATAATCGGAATAAGTCTTTGCAAAAAAGCGAAGCATCGCAAGCATTAGACCCGGTTGAAGAAGTAACAACCGATATGATTTATGCCCAATCAATCATTCAGTTAGATGGAGATATTATCAACCGCTATCATCAGAGACTTTTTGAACACGAGCATAAAGATATCATTTTAGATATCCACAGACAGGGTGTTACTGCGGGTGAAAAACAGTGGCATGGGTTATTAGAATTTATGGTAAATTTAGTGGAATCGTTGGTCAATCAAGGCAGTTCCTCAATGAAAAATTTATTCAAAAACCGCAATTAATCCTGAAAAAACCGAGCCAAAAAAATAGGCAAAAAAAATAGGAAAGATGAGCTGAGAAGGAGTGGGAAATTATATATCAGGTTCCTTTAGGCAACCTCTTAATTTAGATTCATGCATTCAAATCGAGGAAGTCAAAGACGCAAAGGGACAGTTAGTGTCTCATTTCATCAGATTCAACTTAGATAAAAACATCCTCGATCAAATTTTGCAAGCTAAAACCAATGGACAAAACTTATCCATTTCCCGGCGTTTGCTAGCAGAGTTGCGTTCTTATGCGCTAGTAGATGCGGGAAGCTGCTTGCAGTCTGGGCTGATTTTCTGCACTCACTACGAGCAAGCGGAGAGTAGAGAGTCAGTAGCGGAAAACTTTGTCATGCAGAGTACGATCGCTCTCGATGGAGACATCATTCACCAAATTCGCCACGATTGTCTTAAAGATTCTATTTGGTGTTTAGCGATCGCAACTGCTCACCACTGGCTAATCGATCAACTGCTCAATCAGCTACAGCTCAAGATTGCCTTATGGTTAAATGGGCTATCTTGGATGCTCTCTTTGCTAACTACGGCGGCAACAGTTATCTCTAACTTACAGCGCCTGAATTTATGGACGCTGTTAGCATCGGCGGCGATGGCATGGTTCTTGCAAGTAGGCTTTAAGCGTCTGTCGCTGTTATTTTTGCCGTTGCTGAGGCGTTGGGTTTTTCGTCAATTGTTGTTGCGCTTGCTTTCTTCCAATCCGAGGGATAGAAAGATTGCGAAAGGCATTTTAGGGCGGTTCGTGCCTTAACAAGAGGAGTTGGAGGTGATGCGATCGCTTATCGAGTTGCGTTGCATAAAGCGTAGCGATCGCTCTACTCGCATCCTTCTAACGAACTCTAATAAACTGGCTTGTATGCAGCACCGCTTCACCATGATCCGGAATCCATGCTACCCATTCGTCCTCAGACTGCTGGCAAAGTAGCAACGCTTCATCGTGGCTATAAGGGTTGGGAAGTTCTAGCAACTGTACCCAAGTCGAATCCTGATAATCCATCTGAGACTGGGTTCGATTGGTTTGAGGTGCCCAGCTTCTAGTCCGAGACAGCAAAGGAAGTACGCAATAATTCAATGTCATATCTGTTTCCCCTCCAATAGCGATAACAGCACTCAGAGTTGGCTGACTGCTCTCCGTCGCAGTTAAGAGCCTCCACTGATAAGCTATTTTCAAAACATTTCTGTAACAAATGCTACGGAATTTTTGCCGATCAAATCAACTACCTGTCGTAAAACTTTATGTTTGATAAGACGAAACCTAAGAGGGATGCAAGATCCAGCGAATAGCAATTCTCTATTGGAGGCAGTAAAGTTTAACCCCACCCCCGCCCCTCGACCTTCACCCAGAGGGGTTCAATATTCTCCCCTCTCCGTGAACGGAGAGGGGTTGGGGGTGAGGTTCCGAGTTCAGCAAAGAATGCAGAGGTAAGCAAAGTTAAAAAAACGACCCAGAATTGACTACTTCATTGTTGAAGATTTGAGGGGAATAGCGGTGGAATCAGGTGAGGCTTCGACGATAACACCCGCTTTATTTTCGGCTATCAATTTAGGTTTTAAGTAAAGATTTTCCAACAGGACAGCGGCACCCGCCACCCAAGGAGGAACAATCAACGCGCCAAGAATGCCTAAAACCTGCGTTCCTCCTAGCACCCCCAGCAGTTGATACAAAGGATGGACTTTCACAGAAGAACCTACTAGTAGCGGATCGAGGACATAAGTTTCCACATTCTGGATAATCACGAACAACAGCAGCACCCACAGGAACGTCCACCCACCTTGAGAAACTGCCACGATGAGAGCGGGAATGGCTCCCAAAACTGGCCCCACAAAGGGGATCAAATTGGTGAAACCAGCGATCACGCCAAGTCCGAGTGCAAACTCTGATAGCCCTAAAAAACCTAAGCCAAGGGTAATCGCTACCCCTAAAATCCCTGAAACCGCAACTCGACCTTGGATATAATTCCCCATCCGCTGGCTCATCGGTGCCACTTGAGCCTCCAGACGTTCATCCCAAGGCGACGGGAATAGCTGCACCAAACCTTTAACCAGGTTTTGACTACCCGCCACCATATAACCGGAAATCAATAAAGCCAAAATTAAGCTAAAAACGCCGCCAATAATTCCTCTGGTGATGTCGTAAGAGCGCAGCAGGACTTGTTGACTGGAACGAAACACCCACCTGGACAGCGCTTGGGTATCAAGGAGTTGGTTGACTAAATCGGGTCGCTCGTCGTTGTAACTGATTACAATTTTCTGAATGAGTGCCCGAAGATTTTCAATGTATATTGGCAAATTGACGGCAAGCAGTTGAATCTGCGCGGCTACGGTAGGGCCAATAATCAATCCCGCCCCAACGATGCCAGAAATTAGCGTTACATAAACAACAATGACCGCCAACCACCGGGGAAGCTGCAAGCGTTCAGCCTTGTCGATGAGGGGGGAAATCGTCGCTGCGATGACTACGGCAACCATGAGGATGACTAGGAGACTCCGCAGCTGCCATAGCAACACTCCCAACAAACTGGTGACGACAATTAGCAGGATATTCGATAGAGAAATCGCAGTGCGCCGCTCGAACATGATTTAGTAGCGATAGGTTAGGTGTAAACTACCTACACAAAGAATAGCGCTATCGTGTGGGCTTGCAGCGTCACCGAGAAATCCCTCTGTTTAGACTTGCGCCACTTTGTTGCAATACACACTCCTAACCTCACCCCCAACTCGATCTCCACAAGTGGAAAGGGGCAGGGATGGGGTTAAATTGCACTACATCCCAACGAGAAGTGCGATAAGAGGGACACAACGCGCTAGGCGACTCCATGAAATTTAGGTTGAGTCATCTTCTTTAACAAAGCTTTGGCTTGATTGAGTTCTTCGTTGCGCTGGTACAGTTCTTCACTGAGAGACTGCAACTCCTGATTCATCGTCTGTAGTTGTTCGTGGGTGGACTGGAGTTCCTCTTGAGTCCTGTTCAACTGTTTTTTGAGATCCAGACGTTCTTGTTGAACGGTTTTTAGCTCTTCTTGAAGCACCAGGAGTTGTATCTGCTCGGTTGTTAACGCTTGATGGGTAGACGAGGGTTGCTTGGGTTTTACCTGTGGCTGAAACACTTGCTGGAACTCTGGCTGGAACACTTGCTGGAACGCTTGCTGCAACTCTTGCTGCAACTCTTGCTGGAAGTATGAGGGTTGCTTCTCTAGAGGCTTCAGTGCCTTTTCAGGGCTTGTCTGGGTAGGTGATCGCAACTCCTCTCCCTTAGTCTGGACACCTTTAGTCTGGACACCTTGGCTAGTCTGGACACCTTGGCGGATGCGATCGCGTTTGGAGTCCTGCACCTCAGATGCATTCAGATGCACATTCACCTTTGGCGTCTTTGTATAAACACGTCGCTTCAAATCTGCGGTGCTGAAAGTCTGAGGGCTGTTGAGCAGTCCCTCCGCATGACCTAATACGAGAAAGCCACTATCCCGGAGCGCAAAGTGAAAGCGGGACTGGATTTTTCGTTGGGCTTCGGGATTAAAATACATCAGGGCGTTGCGGCACATCAGCAGATCGAGACGGGAGATGGGCGCATCTTCAATCAAGTTGTGGCGACTAAACAGTAGCGCAGAACGCAACTCCTTATGAACAATGTAGCTGTTAGGAGTGCTATCAAAGTATTTCTCTAACAAAGCGGGAGGAATCCCCGCAACTTCCTTAGCCGTATAAGTTCCCTGACGAGCTTGCTTAAGCGCTTCCTCATCGATATCTGTGGCGTAGATTTTGACCCGCGCCTGGAACTGTTCGATTCCCAGTATCTCCGCAAGGATGATTGCTAACGAGTAAGCTTCCTCTCCAGAAGCGCATGCAGCACTCCAAACTCGAATCGGTTCGTCTGGTTCCTTCTTCGCAACGATCTGAGGGATCAGCTCGTGAGACAAATAATCCCAAACTGAGCGATCGCGGAAGAAAGAAGTAACATTGACTAAAAGTGTGTTAAATAGGTGAGTAAATTCTTGGGGATGCGCCTTTAGGTAATCAATATACTTTGTACAGCTGTCGATTTCCACTTTCTGTATCCGGCTCATTACCAGACGCATCAAACTAGGACGCTTGTAGCTGGTGAAATCAAAACCACGACTTCGCTTTATGTAGTCCAGCAAAGCTTCTAACTCATAAGCTGCTTTAGTCCGGGGCGGAGTCGTATAGGCAGTTGATTGTGATATTGGCATCATTTATCGTTATACAAGTAAAAGTGTAGCGACCTGTCAAGTAGAGGTATATTTTTTAGCAATTGTCCTAAATCGATCCCGCCTTGCCCCGCTTGCGGGGCAAGGCGGGATTTTGATGTTTATTTTTTTGATATTTAGCATCATCTAGATAAATTGCGATCGCTGTAATTACTTTAGCGGTGAATGCTTCTAGATTCATCCTCACAAAGTAGAGCGAACAGTAACAGATATTCCAACGGATGAAGAGGTTTTTAGACCCTTGGTATCAAAGCAACCAACCTTGAGGTCAAGGCACTCTGAAAGATAATTATCCACCTATTTTTAACAGGGAGTCGCACTACCAGACTTCTAGGCTTCTTTGTTTTAAATTCCTAAGAATTTCTGAAACCAATTCTTTCTGCTTTGGAGTTAGTTTATTCCAACCATTTCCCCAAAGTTTTTCTTGGTTCGTATCATTATATGTAAAAGGCATTCTTGTTAAATTATTCATTTTACACCTCTTATTTCCTTTGACCCTGACAGATGGAAACTCCCTAATTCAGTCGTCTGTTAAAGGAGACAACAAGGGACACGAGAGGAACTTAATACTCGACTATTTCAAGCATAAACGCGAGTAACAGTAACGTCTGTCCGGTTTCGCACATATTTAGGGAAACATACAAGATTTATCGGCATCTAGTCATGTTTTGTGGTCAAAAACCCCTTTTAGCTCAGCTTTGCTGAGACTCATCACATTTGTCAGTTGCCATCTTCGCCTTCATACTTGGCAACACGAGGGAGCTTCAAAGCTGTCTATCTAATGATGTGTAACTGTCTCTTGTGATGGTGACGGTAGCATCTCACCATGTACTACGATTGTGCGCTTTGTGCTTGGCTCCCCTTAGTAGCGCTTAGGAAACCGCGCAGAATGACAGTTTCAGCTCAAGTTACACTTGGTACTATTTAAACAATAAACGCGCTCGCAAACGCCGTCTGTCCGCTTTCGCACATACGAGAAAACAAACAATTTAAAAAGAATTTATCCGCCATTTACCCAGCGTCGCCCGCTTGAAGAATGAATTTGATAGCTATTCGTGAACCCAGGGTTGAATATTCTCCCCTCTCCGTGAAGGTCGAGGGGTTGGGGGTGAGGTTCCGAATCTATTGCATCCAAAAGAGAAACCCTATATACAACGCTCGCCCAATCATTAATCCTAGCCGCAGTTGTGCAACAGCATCTAGGGCAACACCATCTAGTACAACGCCATCTAACGGTGTTCCGTGCCAAGCAACCGACCGAACTCGGCTTTGATAATTCCATAACACTCGCAGGAGATCGCTTCCAAGTCGCCTTGATTCAGAATGGTGATTTTGCCACGGCTGTAGCGAATCGTTCCCGCTTTGCTGAGGGTGCCAGCCGCCACCGTGACGCCAGAACGGCGCGTGCCCAACATCTGGGCGATAAATTCCTG